>NZ_JBJGYM010000004.1:0-304318 GCF_054049995.1 Geodermatophilus sp. SYSU D01106
CGGGGCGGCCCCCCCCCCGGTTACACCCCCCCCCCGGGGGCCTGGCCCGGCACCGCCGCGCCCCGCCGCCCGGGGGCGGGCGGGCGGCCGTCGGGGGGAGGCTGCGGGCTACTGGTCGTAGCGGCGGCGGAAGCGCTCCTCGAGGCGGTTCTTCAGCGGCTGCTTGCGGGGCTTGCCGCCGCGGCCGCGGGCGGTACTGCCGCCGCGGGCACCGGCCGGCCCGGCCGGGCCGGCCTCGACCGCACCGGTGGCGGAGCGGTAGTTCAACACGCCGAGCGCGGCGCCGCCGAACATGACGAGGAAGCCGAGGACGCCGAGCGGGACAGAGGGGGCGACGGCGCCACCGACGAGGACCGCGAGGCCCACCACCACGAGCAGCGCACCCAGTTGCAGCTTCCGCCGGGCCCTGAGCCTGCGGTCACCCGTGCGGACGGAGGAGGCGAACTTCGGATCGTCGTCGACGAGGGCGCGCTCGATCTGCTCCAGCAGTCGCTGCTCGTGCTCGGAGAGCGGCACGGATGCCTCCAGGTGGGCCAAGGCCTGATCCGCCGGGTCCCCCCCGGCGGTACCCACGAGGATACGAGCCGTTCACGGGGTGCGAAAGGCGAGCGCGCGGCGACCCGCCCACGGTGGACCCGGATCACCCCCGCGGGCGGTCGCGGACCCGCCGGTCGCGGTCGCGGTGCAGCAGCGTGGCCGGCCGGACGGCCCCCGCGCCGAACCTCCGGGCGGCCCGGTCGGCGGCCAGCTCGGCGTCGCGGCGGCCGTGCTCGCGCTCGCCGAGCTCGAGCTGGCGCGGCGTCGACCCGGCCTGCACCAGCCGCTCGGCGCGCACGCCCACCAGCCGCAGCCGCGCCCGGTCCAGGCCCAGGGCGTCGAAGAGGGCGCGGGCGGTGTCGTAGAGGTCCTGCCCGACGTCGGTGGGGACGTCGAGGGTGCGGCTGCGGGTGATCGTGGTGAAGTCGGCGAAGCGGACCTTGATGCTCACCGTGCGCGCCAGCCAGCTCCCCGCCCGCAGCCGGCCCGCCGTCCGCTCGGCCAGCCGCAGCAGCTCCCGGTGGACGACGGCGGGGTCGTCGACGTCGGTGCCGAAGGTCTCCTCGTGCCCGATCGAGCGCTCCGGCTCGTCGGGGACCACGCGCCGGGGGTCGCGGCCCCAGGCCAGCTCGTGCAGCGAGCCGCCGGCCGCCGGGCCGACCGCCCGCTGCAGGGTGCGCGCCGGGACGTGCGCGAGGTCGCCGACGGTGCGCAGCCCCAGCCGCAGGAGCACCTCCTCGGTCTTGGCGCCCACCCCCCACAGCGCGCCCACCGGCAGCGGGTGCAGGAAGTCGATGACCTCGGCCGGGCGGACGACGAGCAGGCCGTCGGGCTTGGCCCGGGTGGAGGCGAGCTTGGCCACGAACTTCGTCCCGGCCACCCCGACCGAGCAGGTGATGCCCTGCTCGTCGAAGACCCGGGCGCGCAGGTACTCGCCGATCTCCGCCGCGTCGCCGAGCCGGCGGCCGGCCCCGGAGACGTCGAGGAACGCCTCGTCCAGGCTCAGCGGCTCGACCAGCGGCGTGACCGACCGGAACAGCGCCATGACCGAGCGGGAGACCTCCGCGTAGAGCGCCATGTCCCCCGGCAGCACGGTGGCGGTCGGGCACAGCCGCAGCGCGCGGGCGGTGGGCATCGCGGCGTGCACGCCGTACGCGCGCGCCTCGTAGGTGGCCGAGGTGACCACCCCGCGGTTGCCGGCGCCGCCGACGATCACCGGCGTGCCGGCCAGCTCGGGGTGCCGGCGCACCTCGACGCTGGCGAAGAAGGCGTCCATGTCGACGTGCAGCACGCTGCACCCCTCCGCACGCCCCGCTGCCATCCCGCCCCGCCTCTCGAACACGTGTTCGGACCGACCGGAGGAGACTAGCCGCCCGCCGCGGTCCCCGGCGCGCCGTCCGCGGAGGTGTCCGTGCGTGTCGGGAAACGGCTGGTGGGGGCATGTGTGGCGCGCTGCCGATCGGGTTAGGTGGGACACGACCGACCGCCGTCCGGCGGACGGCTGCGACAGTGACCGGAGGAACTCGATGGCGCTCGACGACGACGACATGACCAGCGTGGAGGGTCCGGCCGACAGCGGCGCCGGCGAGGGCACGCCCGGCCACCAGGACGGCGGTGCCGACGGTGGCGCCGACGGCGGCGCCGGCCACGGCCCGGCCGACGGTGGCGCGGCGGGCGGCGGCTCCGACGGTGGCGCGGACGGCGGTGCGGACGGCGGTGCCGACGGTGGCGCGGACGGCGGCGCGGGCCACGGCCCGGCCGACGGCGGTGCGGCCGGCGGCGGCTCGGACGGCGGCGCCGACGGTGGCGCCGACGGTGGCGCGGACGGTTCGGCCTGAACCAGGACCCGGCCGTCGCGGGGCCGGGCGGAGCTGACCTCCGCCCGGCCCTGCGCCGGTGCACCCACCTCGACCCCGCCGTCTTCGCCGAGCAGCACTGGTCCCGCCGCCCGCTGCTGACCCGCGCCGAGGACACCGGGGAGTCCTTCGCCGACCTGCTCACGCTGGCCGACGTCGACGAGCTGCTCTCCCGCCGCGGGCTGCGCACCCCCTTCATCCGCATCGCCAAGGACGGCGCCGTCGTCGACGCGAAGCGGTTCACCACCTCCGGCGGCGCCGGCGCCGAGGTGACCGACCAGGTCTCCTCCGACGCCGTGCTGCGCCTGTTCGCCGACGGCAGCACCGTGGTCCTGCAGGGCCTGCACCGGCTCTGGCCGCCGCTGATCGAGTTCGCCGACCAGCTGGCCGCTGACCTGGGACACCCCACGCAGGTCAACGCCTACGTCACCCCGCCGTCCTCGCGCGGGTTCAGCCCGCACTACGACGTCCACGACGTCTTCGTGCTGCAGGTCGCCGGCGAGAAGCACTGGACGATCCACGAGCCGGTGCTCGAGGAGCCACTGCGCACCCAGCCGTGGAACGACCGGGCCGCCGAGGTGGCCGCCGCCGCGCGGCGCGAGCCGGTGATCGACGCCGTGCTGCGCCCCGGCGACGCGCTCTACCTGCCCCGCGGCTACCTGCACTCGGCCGTCGCGCTGGGGCAGACCAGCGCCCACCTGACCATCGGCGTGCACTCGGTCACCCGCTGGTCGGCGGTCGAGTCGGTGCTCGACCTGGTGCGCACGCTGGCC
The DNA here is from genome assembly GCF_054049995.1 of Geodermatophilus sp. SYSU D01106. Taxonomy (NCBI): domain Bacteria; kingdom Bacillati; phylum Actinomycetota; class Actinomycetes; order Geodermatophilales; family Geodermatophilaceae; genus Geodermatophilus; species Geodermatophilus sp. SYSU D01106. The sequence goes on from NZ_JBJGYM010000004.1 coordinate 3,167, forward strand.
GCCGACGACCGCGAACTGCGCCGCGCGCTGCCGCTCGGCGTCGACCTGGCCGACCCCGGCGCGCTGCGCGACGACGTCGCCACCGTGGTCGGCGCGCTGCAGGAGTGGCTGGGCCGGGTCGACGCCGACCAGGTCGCCGACCGCGTGCGCGGGCGCGCCTGGTCGCAGGTCCGGCCCGAGCCCGTCGCCCCGCTGGCGCAGGCCACCGCGGCCGCCGCGCTGTCGCCCGACAGCGTGCTGCGGCTGCGCCCCCGGCTGCGCACCGCCCTGCGCCCCTCCTCCGCCGACCCGGCCGGCGGCGACCGGGTCACGCTGCTCGGCGGCCGCCGGTCGCACGAGTTCCCCGCCGCCACCCGCCCGGCGCTGGAGGCGCTGCTGGCCAGCGGCGAGCTCAAGGTCGCTGACCTGGCCGGCCTCGAGCCCGCCGACCAGCTGACGCTGGCCCGCCGGCTGGTGACCGAGTCGGTCGCGGTCGTCGCCTACGCGCACCCCGGTCCCGCAGACGGCGCAGTCGACGGCGCCGTCGACGGCGTGCCCGCCACCGCCCCGGAGCCGGGGCCGGCCGGGCCGGGTGCGCCCGTGCCCGACGCCGGCGGGGACGATGGGGAGCGTGCCGACGCCCTCGGGACCGGGTCGTGAGCCCGCGGCGCTCCCCCGGGTGAGCGCCGCGGTCCGGACCGGACGGCTGGACCCGACCCGCTGCTCGGTGACCGCCCTGGCCCGCGGCGACTCCCCCGTCGCCACGGCCGGGCCGGCCCAGCGCTGGTTGCTGGTCGAGCAGCCGGGCCCGTGGGGCCGCGACGCGCTCACCGCGTCCCGGTTCGACGCCGCCGTCGCCCCGCAGCTGGCCCGCCGCGCCCGCGCCGAGGGCGTGCGGGTGCTGCTGGTGCGCCGGCCGGGCGAGCGCGCGGCGGGGCCCGGGCGCCGGTGGGCCTACGCCGACGGCCGCCCCGGCCACGAGGGGCTGTGGTGGTCCGAGCGGGAGGCCGACGCCGACCTGCTCGAGGCGCCGTGGGACGGCTCGGCCGGCGAGCGCGCCGAGCGGCCGCTGTACCTGGTGTGCACGCACGGCCAGCACGACGCCTGCTGCGCGCTGCGCGGCCGGCCGCTGGCGCGGTCGATGCCGGTGCCCGACGCCCTCGACGTCTGGGAGTGCAGCCACCTCGGCGGCTGCCGGTTCGCCACCAACGTGCTCGTGCTGCCGCACGGGTTCGCCTACGCCCAGGTGCCCGGCGACGGCGCGGACGTGGTGGGCGCGCACGCCCGCGGTGAGGTGGCGCTGCCGTTCCTGCGCGGGCGGGCGGGGATGCCGCTGCCGGTGCAGGCCGCGCAGCACTTCGCCCGCGAGCGGCTCGGCCTGCTCGGCGTCGACGACCTGCCGCCGCTCGGTACCCGCCGGCTGCCCGACCCGGACGGCGACGGGGTAGAGTTGTTCGACGTCGTCCTCGGCGGCCCCGACGGCGAGGTCGCCGTGCGGGTGGAGAGCCGGCCGGCCGCGGAGGCCGCCCAGCTGACCTGCAAGGCGCTGCACGCCGCGCACCCGCGGGAGTGGACGGCGCTGGCGTTCTCCTAGAGCGCGCGCCCGCGGGCCAGCAGCAGCGGGATCGCCACCTCGTCCGCGGTGAGCGACCCGTGGTAGGCCGCGAGCCGGCTGGGGCCGGGCTCGGTGCCCGACGCGGTGATCGCCCAGGGCCCGCGGGCCAGCGCGACGACGTCGCCGATCCGGCCGGCGAGGGCGGCGTCGACGTCGCCGAAGACGCCGCTGGCCACCGCCTCGTCGCGGCCGGCCACCCAGGCCCGGTCGCCGAGGACGCCGCGCCAGGCGTCGAGGACGTCGGCCGCGGCGCCGGGCACCGCGTGCACGTAGCGGGCCCGCGGCTCGCCGGCCAGCAGGGCGACGCCGTCGAGCAGGGCCGGCTCGTCGTCGACGTCGACGCGGGTGTGCGCGGGGACGTCGAGCATGCCGTGGTCGGCGGTGACCAGCAGGGCGGCGTCGTCGGGGAGGCCGTCGACGACCTGCTCGACGAGCCGGTCGACGAGGGCGAGCTGCATGCGCCAGCTGTCGGAGTCGACGCCGCGGACGTGGCCGGTGAGATCGAGCTCGGGCGTGTAGCCGTAGACGAGACCGGTGGGCGCGAGCGCGAGGGACTGCAGCAGCACGGCGGAGAGGTCGCCGGCGCTGACGGTGCCCGAGTAGGTGGCCCCGCGGTAGGCGGCGGTGGACAGCCCCGAGCCGTTGTAGGCGTACGGCGCGACCGCGGTGACCGGCAGCCCGGCCGCGGCGGCCTGCTCGAAGACGGTGGGGCGGGGCTGCCAGTCGCGCGGGTCGGGGTCGTCGGTCCAGGCGACGTGGTTGAGCAGCCGGTCCTCGCCGGGGACGGCGGTGACGAAGCCGAGGACGCCGTGCCCGCCCGGGGGGACGCCGGTGCCGAGGGTGGTGAGGCTGACCGGGGTGGTGCTGGGGCAGGGCGCGTCGAGGTCGCCGGCCGGGCCGGTGAGCGCGGCGAGGGTGGGCGCGAGGTGCGCGTGGTCGCGCAGCAGCTGCGCGCCGAGGCCGTCGACGAGCAGGACGGCGACCCGGCGGGCCCCTCCGAGCGCGGTGGTGAGGCCGAGCGGGTCCGGCGGCAGGCCGGCGCGGTCGACGGCGACCCCGAGGGCGGTGGCGACGCCGGGCAGCACGTCGGCGAGGGTGCGGTCGCCGTAGGCGGGGCGGACCAGCCCGTCGGGGAGCACGGTCACGGGCGGGTGGCCAGCACGTGCAGGCCGGTGGCGACGTCGCGGTAGGGCGAGGCGGCGGCCAGGGCCAGCTCGAGCCGGCGGACGGCTGCCGGGTCGGCGCCGGAGCTCGCGTCGAGCAGGTCGGCGACGACGGCGACGCCGCGCCACTCCCCCGGGGTCAGCCCGGCGTCCTCGACCAGCGCGAGCAGGTCGGCGGGGCCGAACCGGCGGCGGGCGGGGCGGGTGCGGCCGGGCGCGGGGTCGCGGTCCTCCAGGAGCGCGAGCGCCTCCTTGGGGTGCCCGGACAGCGCGCGGGCGAGGACTGCGCCGGCGCGGTTCGCCGTCGCCACGCTGACCTGCCCGCCCGGCCGGAGCGCGCGGGTGATCTCGCGCAGCGTGGTGGCCGGGTCGTCGACCACCTCGAGGACGGCGTGGCACAGCGCCAGGTCGTAGCCGCCGCCGTCGTCGCCGGTCCCGCCGAGGGGCAGCTCGTGCAGCTGGTCGCCGTCGCCCTGCAGCCCGCGGACGCGCGCCCCGACGCCGGCGTTCTGGGCGCGGCGCTCGAGGGTGGCGAGGGCGTCGGCGCTGGGGTCGACGACGGTGACCTCGTGGCCGAGGCGGGCCAGCGGGACCGCGAAGCCGCCGCTGCCGCCGCCGACGTCGAGCACCCGCAGCGCGCTGCCGGCGCCGACCAGGGGGTCGAGCGCGGCCCACACCGCGGCGGTCCGGACGGGCAGCTGCTCGCCGGAGGACGGGTCGGGGGCAGTCGGCGGCACCCGACCGACCCTAGTGCCGCCGCTGCCCCGCCACCGGGCGGTCCAGGCGGGGACGCCGCCGGAGCCCTCGGGGAGGCGATGTGCACCTGGGGCGCGTTCCCGGCCCGGACCGCGCCCCAGGTGCACACCACCGCGGGCCGGCGGCTCAGTGGCCGGAGCTGCCGGGGCTGGAGTGCCACAGCTTGCGCGGGGCCGCGCTCCGCTGCGCCGCGGCCTTGCGCACCGCGGTCCCGGCGTCGTCGCCGGCGGGCTTGATGTCGGCGTAGGGCGACATCCGGAACCCGGTCGGGTGCACCAGCACCGGCTTGACCACCACCGGCCGCGACCCGTGCGAGGCCGCCGCCCCGGCGATGGCCTGTTCGGTGTACTCCCCCGGCGCGGCCATCAGCTCCGACACCCCGGCCAGGCCGCCGGTCTCCCACGCCTCGTACAGCGCCGGCAGCTCCCAGGCGCCGGTGGCCCGGATCGAGACCCCGCGCGGGCCGGTGCGGCGCAGCACCCCGCGGATGACCAGCAGCCAGGAGTGGAACACCGTGGCCGCGTAGGGGCCCTGCACGTCCTCGAAGAAGGTGGAGTCGGTGCAGCCGGTGCCGTCGTCGAGGGTCACGAACACCACCCGCCGGCCCGACCGGATCGGCGGCGTCTGGGTGGCCACCTTGACCCCGGCCACCAGCACCTCCGCGCCGCTGCGGCAGCCGAGCAGCTCGCCGGCCGGCACCGCGCCGACCGCGGACAGGAACGGCCGGTAGAAGTCGACGACGTGCCGGCTGGCGTCCAGGCCCAGCACCTCGAGCTCGGCGCGCACCAGCTCGGCGTCGGTGAACTCCGGCAGCCCGGAGCCGGCCGCCTCCGACCCGGCCCACCCGGCGCCGTCCGTCTCCTCCCCCATGCCCTCCCCTGCGTCCTCCCCGGTGTCGAGCCCGAGCAGGTCGAGGCTGAGCTGCCCCACCGAGCCGGCCCGCTTCCCGCTGCGGCTCCACCGGTCGAGCTCGCTGATCTGCAGCAGCAGGTCGCGGCGGGTCACCGACTGCCGGGAGCGGGTGGGCCGGCCGGCCTCGCGGTCGCGCACGCCGAACCCGTAGAGCGAGTCGAACCCGCCGGCGAGCACCAGCCGCTCCACCACCGGCCGCGACACCGACGCCCGGTTCCAGAAGTCGGGCAGCGAGCGGTAGGGCTGCCCGGCGACGATCCGGGCCACCTCGTCGTCGGAGATGCCCTTGACGTCGGCGAGGGACAGCCGGATGCCGTGGGCCGACGGGTCGGCCATCGCCGCGGGCATCCACTCCGGCCGGCGCGGCGGCTCCTCCGGGCGGTCCTCCTCGGCCAGCCGCTCCACCCGGTAGGTGGCGTCCGAGGCGTTGACGTCGAGGCCGAGCACCCGGACGCCGAAGTTGCGGGCGTCGTCGAGGATCAGCCGCTTCGGGTACATGCCCGGGTCGTGGGTGAGCACCCCGGCGAGGAAGGCCGCCGGGTGGTGGGTCTTGAGCCACGCCGACTGGTAGGTGGGCAGCGCGAACGCCGCCGCGTGGGCCTTGCAGAACCCGAAGGAGCCGAAGGCGACCAGCACCTCCCACACCTTCTCCACCACCTCGACCGGGTAGCGCTGCAGCGCCTCCGGCATGAACCAGGCCCGCACCTCCGCGTGCAGCTCCTTGTCGCCGAGCGCGCGGCGGGCCTCGTCGGCCTGGGCGAGGTCGCAGCCGGTCATCTGCGCCACGATCTGCAGCACCTGCTCGTGGAAGACGACGACGCCGGCGGTCTCCCGCAGGTACGGCGCGAGGTCGGGGTGCGGGTAGACCGGGTCGCGCCAGCCGTTCCGGGCGAGCAGGAACGGCGTCACCATGTCGCTCTTCACCGGCCCGGGCCGGAACAGCGAGATGTCGATGACGATGTCCTCGAACGTCTCCGGCCCGAACTTGCCGACCAGCTCGCGCTGCCCCGGCGACTCGATCTGGAACATGCCGAGGGTCCGGGTCGAGCGGATCAGCTCGAAGGTGGTCGGGTCGTCGCGCGGGACGGCGTCGATGTCGACGGTCTCGCCGTCGACCCGGGCCACCTCGTCGATGGCGTGCGCGATCGCCGACTGCATCCGGATGCCCAGCAGGTCGAGCTTGAGCAGCCCGAGCTCCTCGACGTCGTCCTTGTCGAACTGGCTCATCGGGTAGCCGAGGTAGCTGCTCTCCACCGGCGTGCGGTCGAGCAGCGTGGCGTCGGACAGCAGCACCCCGCACGGGTGCAGCGCGATGTGCCGGGGCAGGCCGTCGAGCCGGGCGACGAGGTCGAACAGCAGGTCGAGGTCGCCGGTGCCACCGCCGCGCTGGGAGCCCAGCCGGCTGGCCCGCAGCTCGGGCAGGTCGCGCAGCGCCGCGTGCACCTGGTCGGCCCGGATGTGCGGGAATGCCTTGGCGACGGCGTCGACCTCGCCCGGCGGCAGGCCGAGCGCGGCGCCGACGTCGCGGATCGCGTGCCGCACCCGGTAGGTGTCCATCATCGAGATGCAGCTGACCCGGTGGGCGCCGAAGCGGGCGATGACCGCGTCGTAGACCTCCATCCGCCGGGCGGACTCCACGTCGATGTCGATGTCGGGCAGCTGGTGGCGCAGCGGGGAGAGGAACCGCTCCATGAGCAGGCCGTAGCGGATCGGGTCGACGTCGGAGATGCCGAGCAGGTAGGTGACCAGGCTGCCCGCGCCCGACCCCCGCGCCGCCGCCCGCACCCGCAGGCCCTTGATGAGGTCGACCACGTCGGCGACGGTGAGGAAGTAGGAGGGGTAGCCGAGGGCGTCGATGACGGCGAGCTCCTCCTCCAGCCGCACCAGCACCTTCTCGCTGCGCGCCATCCCGCGCCGGCCCAGCCCCGCCTCGCAGCGGGCCCGCAGCACCTGCGAGGGGCCCATCCCCCGCTCCGCCGGGGACGTGACGACGTCGAGCTCGGGGTAGCGCACGGTGCCGATGCCGAGGTCCTCGCGGACGTCGACGGCGCACTGCTCGGCCAGCCGGGCGGTGCGCTCGAGCAGCCGCAGCGCCGCGTCGCGGTCGGGGCCGGCGATCTCCTCGGCGACCTCGGCCATCTCCTTGCCCGACTTGAGGTACCCCTCGGCGGTGCGCCGGTCGACGTGCCGGGTGTCGAGGGCGACCAGCCGCCGGGAGGCGTCGAGGACGTCGGCGGTGGGCGCGTCGATGGCGTCGACGTAGCGGACGGCGTTGCTCAGCACCACCGGCACGCCCTCCTCGGCGGCGAAGCGCATCAGCCGCTGGGCGCGCAGCCGGTCACCGCGGCCGCGGTGGTGCACCAGCTCGACCACCAGCGACCCGGGGCCGAACACCGACCGCCAGGCGTCCAGGCGTGCGGAGGCGACGTCGGCCCGGCCGGCGGCCAGCGCGCGGCCCACCGGCGAGTCGGGACCGAGCACCGCGACCAGGCCGGGCGCGTGCTCGGCGGCCAGCGCCAGCGAGGCGACCGGCTCGCCGCGGGTGCCGCGCAGGTGCGTGGCGCTCGTCAGCCGGCACAGCGACCGCCAGCCCGCGCCGTCGCGGGCGAGGAAGGTGACCCGCGGCAGCCGCGGGTCGACGCTCGCCCCGCCGCGCACCGGGCTGCGCCGCACCGGCGCCACCCCACCCACACCGCGCCCACCCGGACCGCGTCCACCAGGACCGTGCCCACCCGCACCGCGTCCACCCGCGCGCCGGGCCGCCAGCTCGTCGTCCTCACCCAGCACGCGCGCCAGCGCCGGCGGCACCGTGGTGTCCACCGCCGGGGCGACCGCGAGGTCGACCCCGAACAGCGGGCGCACCCCGGCCGACCGGCAGGCCTGCGCGAACTTGACCGCCCCGTAGAGGCCGTCGCGGTCGGTCAGGGCCAGCGCACCCATGCCGTGCTCGGCGGCGCGGGCCACGAGGTCGGCGGGGTGGTTGGCCCCGTGGCGCAGGGAGTACCCGGAGGCGACGTGCAGGTGGACGAAGGGGTCGCCGCTCACCGCCCGCGCGCGGGACGGTGGGCGGTGCCGCCGACCAGGCGCGGCCGGGGCGCCGGCTCCGGCGTGCGGGCCAGCACCTCCTCGACCACGGCGAGGAAGGCGCCGGAGTCGCGGACCAGGTCGTCGGCCTCGCGCTCGGTGACCGCGCGGGACAGCCCGGCCTCGGCCGCGGCCCGCTTGGCCGCGCCGGCGGCGAAGAAGGTGGCCCACTCCCCCAGCTCGGGGGCGACCTGCTCGAGCAGCACCCAGGCGCTGCGCGGCCGGCGGCGGCCGCTCTCGGGCCGGGTGCGGGCCGAGAGCACCGCGGCGGCGGCGCGCAGCGCGGCGAGGTGGGCGGTGGCGTAGCGGTCCCGCGCGTCGGCGGCGCGGGAGGCCTCCGCCAGGGCCCGGGTGGCCTGGTCGAGCAGCTGCGCCGTGGCCGCGGGCAGCGGCGGCGGGAGGGGCAGCTGGCCGGTCCCGTCGTAGGTCATGGCGTGCGCGGCGCCCATCAGTCGTGCACCCGCACGAGCGACCAGCGGTTGTCCGCCGCGTCCCAGCACAGGTCGTAGACGCCGGCGAAGCTCATCCGCGAGCGCCCGGCCCGCACCGCCTCGACCCGGTACACCTCGCGCGGGGCGACGAGGTCGGCCGAGGCGCCGCCGGCGGCGGTCCGCTGCCACCAGGGCGCGGTCTCCACCCACGAGTCGAGCAGCTCGCCGACGACGTAGCGGCCCTGCCCGCGCCAGAACTGCGCCGGCCCGAGCGGCCCGCGCTCGACCCGCACCTCCTCGCCGACCCGCTCGCCGACGTCACCCAGCACCCGGCTCATGACGACTCCCCACCCCGCGCCGCTGACGGCCTGCCTCCCGCCCGGGCGGGGAAGTCCCGGGGCGGTGCTCGACCCGTTCGAACGTCTGTTCGGACAGTTCGAGTAGACCCGACCCCGCCGGTCGCGTCAAGCCGGACGCGCCCGGCCGGGGGACTCCCCGTCCGCGCGCCGGACGGTACGGCGGGGGTGTGACAGCGGTGGCAGGATCGCCGCCATGACCCGACCCGCCGCCCACCCCCGGGTGGCAGCGATCGCCGGGCTGCTCGCCGCGGCCGGCGCCGCCGGGGAGGTGCGCGAGGTCCCCGCCGGGGCGCGCACCGCGGCCGACGCCGCCGCCGGGCTCGGCGTGCCGGTCGGGGCGATCGCCAGCAGCCTGGTGTTCGACGTCGGCGGCCTCCCGCTGCTCGTGCTCACCAGCGGCGCCCACCGGGTCGACACCGCGAAGGTGGCCACCCTGCTCGGCGTGCCCCGCGTCGAGCGCGCGTCGGCCGACTTCGTCCGCGCGCACACCGGCCAGCCCATCGGCGGGGTCGCCCCGATCGGCCACCCCGAGCCGATCGGCACGCTCGTCGACGTCGAGCTGGCCCGGCACGAGCGCGTCTGGGCCGCCGCGGGACACCCGTCGGCGGTCTTCCCCACCACCTACGACGAGCTGCTGCGCCTGACGGGCGGCACCGCCGCCGAGGTCGGCGACGGCCCGCAGGAGACCCTGCAGACCCCCGCGGGTGCGGTGGGTCAATGAGCGAGGAGAGACCGTGACCGGCACGACGCCCGCCGCCCGGGTGACCGAGCTGCCCGCCGGCTGGCTGCGCGACCACATGCACGAGGCGCTGGCCATCTACGGCGCCGCCATGGGCTACGACGCCTCGGTGGTGGCCGGCCGCTACGGGTACGCCGTCCAGCACACCGAGCGCCCGGGCTTCCGCGCCGTCGGCGGGTTCGCGCCCACGCCCGACGGCGAGCAGCTCGTCGGCTTCGGCTACGGCTACCTCGTCGCCCCGGGCCAGTGGTGGCACGACCAGGTGCGCGCGGCGCTCGACCGGCGCACCGCCAAGCGCTGGCTGCCGGGCGCCTTCGAGGTCTGCGAGCTGCACGTGCACCCCGAGACGCAGAGCCGGGGCCTGGGCCGGCGGCTGCTGCACGCCCTGGTCGAGGGCGTCGACGCGCCGGCCGCGCTGCTGTCCACGCCCGACGCCGACACCAAGGCCTTCCGGCTGTACCACGCCGACGGCTTCGTCGACCTCGCCCGCGGCCACCACTTCCCCGGCGACGCGCGGCCCTTCGCCATCCTCGGCGCCCGGCTGCCGCTGCAGCCGGTGCGCCGCTGAGCGTGCCGGGACCCGACCGGGCCGCCGGCGGGGCCGCCGACCGCAGGGTCGACGCCGTCGTCGTCGGCGCGGGCCACAACGGGCTCGTCGCCGCCTGCTACCTGGCCCGCGAGGGGCTGACCGTCGAGGTCGTCGAGCGCGACGACGTCCTCGGCGGCGCGGTGTCCACCGTCGAGCGCTGGCCGGGGGTGCGGGTCGACCGCGGCTCCAGCGCGCACGTGATCGTCCGGCACAGCGGGGTCGTCGAGGAGCTCGACCTCGCCGCCCACGGGCTGACCTACGTCGACTGCGACCCGTGGGGCTTCGCGCCCGCGCCCTCCCCCGGCGACCCGGGCCCGGACGGCCTGCCGCTGGTCTTCTCGGTCGACCTCGACGCCACCTGCGCCTCGATCGCCGCCGCCTGCGGGCAGGCCGACGCCGACGCCTACCGCCGCTTCGTCGGGGTGTGGGGGCCGCGCAGCCGCGCCGTCGTCGACTCCTTCGGCCGCCGCCCCACCCCGCTGGGCCTGGCCCGCGCGTTCTGGCCGCTGGGCGCGCCCACCGGCGGCAACCCGCGCACCCCCGGCGGCGACCTCGCCGTCGACTTCCTCGGCTCCGGCGACGCACTGCTCGACCGCTGGTTCGCCTCCGAACGGCTCAAGGCGGCGCTGGCCTGGTTCGGCGCGCAGTCCGGCCCGCCGATGTCCGAGCCCGGCACCGCGGCGATGGTCGCCTGGGTCGCGCTGCTGCACGACACCCCGCCGGGCCACCCGGTGGGCGGCTCGGGCGGGCTGACGGCGGCGCTGCGCGCCCGGCTGGAGTCCGACGGCGGGCGGGTCACCCTCGGCGACGGCGCCGCGCGGCTGCTGGTCGACGGCGACCGGGTGACCGGCGTCGAGACGGTGTCCGGGCGGCGGATCGAGGCGCCGGTCGTCGTCGCCGCCTGCCACGTGCTGGCCACCCGCGACCTCGCCGGGGACCACGCACCGCCGGCGCTGGCCGACGCCGCCCCGCCGGTGGGCAACGGCTTCGGGCTGGTGCTGCGCTGCCTCACCGACGCCGTCCCGCACTACCCCGGCGTCGACCCGGCGGTGTCCGCTCAGGGCCTGCAGCTGCTGTGCACCGACCGCGCCCAGCTCGCCGCCGCGCACGGCGACTGGCTGGCCGGCCGGCTGCCGCGCGAGCCGGTGCCGCTGGCGATGTCGTTCTCCGCGAGCGACGACACCCTCGCCCCGCCCGGGCGGCACGTCGTCACGATCTGGGGGCAGTGGTACCCCTACGACCTCGCCGGCGGCGGCGACTGGGACGCCCTCGCCGCGGGCGAGGCGCAGCGGCTGGTCGACGCCGTCGACCGGTTCGCGCCCGGGTTCGCCGCCTCCGTGCAGGACGTGTACGTGCAGACGCCGCTGCTGCTGGAGCGCGAGCTGTCCCTGCTGCGGGGCAACGTCATGCACGTGGAGATGGGTCTGGCCAGCATGTTCGCCTTCCGGCCGACGCCGGCGCTGTCGGGCTACCGCGTCCCCGGCCTGGCCGGCCTCTACCTGGCGGGCGCCTCCACGCACCCCGGTGGCGGGGTGTCGGGCAACTCCGGCCGGACGGCGGCGCGCGCGGTGCTCGGCGACCGCGGCCTCGTGACCCGCACCCGCGCCCGCGTGCAGGGAGCGGCCGGCCGGCTGTTGCGGGCGGTGCGGTGAGCGCCGCGACGGCGGCCGTGCGGGGGGCCGGCGCCCCGGCGCGGGTGCCGCTGGTCCTCGCCGTCCTGCTCGTGCTGGCCGCGATCGCCTACCCGCTCACCGACGGCACCGCCCGCGACGCGGTCTCCTGGACGATCGTGCTGCTCGGCTCGGCGGTGTCGGTGACCGCCGCCGCGGCCCGGCACGGCGGGCGCACCGGCGCAGCCGTGCTCGCCGTCGTGGTGGTCGCGGCGATCGCCTTCGAGGCGGTCGGGACGGCGACCGGGTTCCCCTACGGGCCCTACACCTACACCGACGCGCTGGGCCCACAGGTGCTCGAGGTCCCGTACCTGGTGCCGCTGGCCTGGCTGATGATGGCCTGGCCGAGCCGGGTGCTCGCCGAGCTGCTCACCCGCCGCGTGCGCCCGGGCCGGCGGCGGGCCGCGCGGGTCGTCGTCGCCGCGGCGGTGTTCGCCGGGTGGGACGTCGTGCTCGACCCGCAGCTGGTGCAGGCCGGCTACTGGACCTGGGCGGAGCCCGCTCCCGGGCTGCCCGGCATCGACACCGTGCCACTGACCAACCTCGGCGGCTGGCTGCTCGCGGGGCTGGTGCTCATGGCCGTGCTGGAGCTGGTGGTCGCGCGCACCGCGGTCCCGGCCGGGCCGCGCGCGGACGCCGCCCCGCTGCTGGTGATCGGCTGGATGGTCGCCGGCGGGGCGCTCGCCCATGCGCTGTGGCTGGACCTGCCCGGGTCGGCGGCCTGGGGCGCGGGGCTGACGGCGGTCGTCGTCGCCGTCCTCGCCGTGCAGGCCCGCCGGCGGTGAGCGGCGCGGCCGTCCGGGCGCTGTCCGGCCTGGCCGTCGCCGGCGCCGCGCACGCGGCCGTGAACGCCGCCCTGCTGCGGCGCGCGCCGGCCCGCCCGCCGGAGGTGACCCGGCCGGTCACCGTCGTCGTGCCGGTGCGCGACGAGGAGGCGCAGGTCGGCGCCTGCCTGGCCGCGGTGCTGGCCTCGCGCGGGGTGCCCGGCCTGCGGGTGGTGGTGGTCGACGACGGCTCTGCCGACGGCACGGCCGCCCGGGTGCGCGCGATCGGCGACCCCCGGGTCGAGCTCGTGCCGGCGGGCGACCTCCCCGCCGGGTGGCTGGGCAAGCCGCACGCCTGCTGGGTGGGCGCGCAGACCATGCGCGAGGACGGCTACCTCGTCTTCGTCGACGCCGACGTGCGGCTCGCCCCCGACGCCGTCGCCGCCGCGGTGGCGCTGCTCGACGCGCACGACCTCGACCTGGTCTCGCCGTGGCCGCGGCCGGTGGCCGGCACGCTCGCCGAGCGCCTGGTGCAGCCGCTGTCGCCGTGGCTGTGGATGACGACGCTGCCGCTGCGGGCCGCCGAGCGCTCGCCGCGGCCGTCGCTCACCGCCGCCAACGGCCAGTTCCTCGCGCTCACCCGGCGCGGGTACCTGCGCGCCCGCGGGCACGCGGCGGTGCGCGACGAGGTGGTGGAGGACGTCGCGCTGGCCCGGGCGGTCAAGCGCTCGGGCGGGCGCGCGGTCCCGGCGAGCGGCGCGGCGCTGGCCGAGTGCCGGATGTACGACGGCTGGGCGGCGATGCGCGAGGGCTACGGCAAGTCGCTGTGGGCGTCGGTCGGCGGCTCGCCGGCGGCGTCCGTGGCGGCGGCCGCGGTGCTCACCGCCGTCGCCGTCGTCCCCCCGCTGGCGGCGCTGGGCGGCTCGCGGGCCGGGCTGCTCGGCTGGGCGGCCGGAGTGGCCGGCCGGGCGGTGGCCGCGGCGGTCACCGGCGGGCGGGTGTGGCCCGACGCACTGGCCCACCCGGTCTCGCTGCTGGCGCTCGACGTCCTGCTGGCGGGGTCGCTGGCGGGGCGGCGCCGCGGCACGCTCACCTGGCGCGGGCGCGCGCTGCGCTGACCCGGGGTGAGGATGGGGCGTGACCTCGCCCGTGGACCCGCCCGCGACCAGCCGCCCCCGCACGCCCTTCGACCCGGGGCAGATGCGCCCGTCGGACTTCTACCGGGTGATGAACTCGGTCGTCGTGCCGCGGCCGATCGCGTGGGTGCTGTCCCGCTCGGCGGAGGGCGTGCACAACCTGGCGCCGCACTCCTTCTACACGGTGGCGTGCGTGCAGCCGCCGGTCGTGCAGTTCACCTCGGTGGGCCGCAAGGACTCGCTGACCAACATCGAGGCCACCGGCGAGTTCACCGTGAACCTGGTGCCCGAGGAGTTGTTCGAGCAGGCCAACGCCACCGGCACCGACTTCCCGCCCGACCAGAGCGAGGCCGAGGCCGCCGGCATCCGGCTCGAGCCGAGCGAGAAGGTGGGCGCGCTGCGGGTGGCGCAGTCGCCGGTGAGCATTGAGTGCACGCTGCACTCCACGCTGCGGCTGGGCGACAGCACCGTCGTCTTCGGCCGGGTCGAGTGGGTGACCGTGGTGAGCGACGCCGTCCGCGACGGCCGGCCCCGGATCGAGGAGCTGCGGCCCCTGGCGCGCCTGGGCGGCAACGAGTGGTGCACCGTCGGCGACATCCGCACGATCCCGCGGATCCCCTACGCGAAGTGGGCCGAGGACCCCTCGATCGGCGAGCAGGTCCGCGGCGGCTGAGCGGACCGGCCCGTGCTCGCCGCTCCGGCGCGGGCCGCTGGCGATCACGGAGCACCGGTGGCGGCACGCCGTCGGCGAGCGGCGTGTCGCCACGCGAGCTCCATGATCGCCGCGGAGCCGGCTGCAGCGAGTGGGTCCGGCGGCGGACGGAGCAAGAGCCGCCCCTGCGCAGGACGGCGGACCGGTCGCGGGGCCGGAGGCTCCCGACCGGGACGCCGTGGCAGGGCTCAGCGAGACCCGGGGACGGCACCTGGCCGCGGTGTCGTCCGGTAGGACGACGGGGTGCTCAGCCGAGCAGGTGCGCGGCCACCTCGGCGGCGGCGTCGGCGCCGAACGCGTCAGCGAACCGCTTCAGGAACGGCTCACGGCGCAGCTCGTACTCCTGGGTGCCGACCACCTCGACGGCCTCGGTGGCCACCGCGGAGCCGAGCTGGGTGGCCCGCTCCAGCGACAGCCCCCAGGTGCGGCCGGCGATGAACCCGGCGCGCAGGGCGTCGCCGCCGCCGGTGGGCTCGACCGGCTTGGTCTCCGGGACGGCGATGACCTCGATCGGGTCGGCGTCGCGCTGCCGGACGAGGACGCCCTGGGCGGCGCGGGTGGTGACCCAGGTGCCCACGCGGCCGAGGATCTCGGCGGCGTCCCAGCCGGTCTTCTGCATGAGCAGCGCCGACTCGTACTCGTTGGTGAACAGCAGGTCGGCGCCGTCGACGAGGTCGCGGATCAGGTCGCCGTCGGCCCAGGCCAGCTGCTGGCTGGGGTCGGCGGCGAAGGGGTAGCCGCGGTCGCGGCACTCCTGGGTGTGCCGGGCCATCGCCGTCGGGTCGTTGGGGCCGATGACGACGAGGTCGGGCGCGCCGACGCGGTCGCACACCGGGGCCAGCTCGATCTGCCCGGCCTCGCTCATCGCGCCCGAGTAGAAGGAGGCGATCTGGTTGTTCACCGCGTCGGTGGTGCACACGAAGCGCGCCGTGTGCTTGAGCTCGGACCAGCGGACGTCGCGGGTGTCCACGCCGTGGCGGGTCAGCCAGGCGTCGTAGTCGGCGAAGTCGTTGCCCACCGAGCCGACCAGCACGGGCGCGAGGCCGAGCAGGGCCATGCCGTAGGCCATGTTGGCGCCGGCGCCGCCGCGGTGCTGGATGAGGTCGTCGACCAGGAACGACAGGGAGACGTTCTCCATCTGCCCCTCCACGAACTGCTCGGTGAAGCGGCCGGGGAAGGTCATCAGGTGGTCGGTGGCGATGGAGCCGGTGACGACGACGGGCACGGGGGCTCCTCGGGACGGGACGGCGGAACCCGCCCACCCTAAGAGGCGCTCCCGGGGGACCGCCGCGCGGCGTGGGGTGCGGGCGGGACGGGTAGGCCCGTGCCATGACCGACCACACGCTCGCCACGATGGAGGAGCTGGACCCCGCGCGCGGCGGGGGCGGCCCCGGCGACCACGTCGCGGTCTGCGCCTGCGGCTGGCGCAGCGACGCCGAGCCCGACCGCGACTCGGCCCTGGAGCGGCTGACCGAGCACGCGGAGGAGAACGACTAGTCGCCCAGCGCCCGGCGCAGCGAGACGCCGAGCTGCGCGGTGCCGACCAGGCCGAGCAGGGCGCCGACGGCGGCACCGGCGGTGACCACCAGCGCCGGGCCGCCGTCGACCCCGGCCGCCGCGTCCAGCCCGGTCGCGGCCACGATGCCCGCCCCGCCCACGGTGAAGCCGGTCATCGCCACCCGGGTGGGCCGCTCCCAGACCGAGATCGACCCGGTCTCGGCCACCCCGGCCTGCCCGGCTCGGGCGCGCAGGTAGTCCGGCAGCCAGCACAGCGCCCCGAAGACGGCGGCCAGCCAGCCCGGTGCCCCCGCGGCCCACAGCGCCAGCGCGTAGGCGGCCTCGGTGAGCCGGTCGACGGCGGAGTCGAGGACGTAACCGCGGCGCGAGGCCCGCCCGCCCGCGAGCGCCAGCGCCCCGTCGAGGGAGTCGAGCAGGCCCGACAGCCCGACCAGCAGCCCGCCGGCGATCAGCCACGCGCCGCCGGCCACCGCCGGACCGACCGCGGCCAGCGCGACGAGCAGGCCGAGTGCCGTCGCGGCGAGCGGCGGCAGCCAGGACAGGGCCCGGGCCAGCGCGTAGGCCAGCGACAGCCAGCCGTGCACCAGGCGGCTGGCGGACGGGTCGGTGCCGCCGTGCCACCGCGACCACTCGGCGAGGTACTCGTCGCGGCTCAGCACGGGCGCAGTCTCCCGCAGCGGCACGGGGAGGGACCGGGACCCGCCACGGCCCGGCCACCGTCCGGCCGGGACCGGGGACAGTGGAGCGGTGCTCGCCGGCCTCGCCCCCGCCCGCCGCCGCCTGCTGCTGGCGCTGCTCGCGCTCGTCGTCGTGGCGGTGGTCGCCGTCGCCGCGCTGCTGCTGACCGGCAGGGGCGACGACGCCGCGCCCGCCGCCCCGGTGTCCCAGGACGAGCCCGGCCCGGTGCTGCTGGTGCCCGGCTACGGCGGGTCCACCGGCTCGCTGTCGTCGCTGGCCGGACGGCTGACCGCCGAGGGCCGCGACGCCACCGTCGTCGCACTGCCGGACGGGGGCACCGGCGACCTGGCCGCCGCGGCCGACGCGCTCGACGCCGCCGCCGAGGACGCCCTGGCGCGGACCGGCGCCCGCAGCGTGGACGTCGTCGGCTACTCCGCCGGCGGGGTGGTGGCGCGGCTGTGGGCGGCCGACGGCGGCGCGGAGCGGGCGCGGCGGATCGTGACGCTCGGGTCGCCGCACCACGGCACGCGGCTGGCCGACCTGGCTCTCTCCGTCGCGCCGGAGCAGTGCCCGGAGGCGTGCCGCCAGCTGGCCACCGGCAGCGACCTGCTCGCCGGGCTGAACGAGGACGACGAGACGCCGGCGGGCCCCACCTGGGTGTCGATCTGGACGGCGCAGGACCAGACGGTGACGCCGCCGGAGTCCGCCCGCCTCGAGGGCGCGCTGGAGCTCGAGGTGCAGTCGGTGTGCGCGCAGGCGCAGGTGGGCCACGGGCAGCTCCCCCGCGACCCGCTCGTGCAGGCGATGGTGCTGGCCGAGCTCGCGGCCGGCGACCCGGTGCCCCTGGGCCCCGGGGACTGCGCCCGCCTGGGCGGCTGAGCCGGCGCGGCGGGGACCAGGTGACCTGATCGGAGCGCCTCCTCCCTCGTGTCCCACGCGAGGGAGGAGGCGCTGCGGTGAGGGAGGACGAGGCGGCGTTGACTCATGCAGGCAGATACCTGCATGATTCGGGCGTGGACGACGGACAGGACATAGACGCGGTCTTCCGGGCCCTCGCCGACCCCACCCGGCGGTCGTTCCTCGACCGGCTGCGCGAGCAGGACGGGCAGACCCTCGGCGAGCTGTGCGCACGGCTCGGCATGGCCCGGCAGTCGGCCACCCAGCACCTCGACGTCCTCGTCCGCGCCGGCCTGGTCACCGTCGTCCGCCGCGGCCGCGAGCGCCTGCACTTCCTCAACGCGGTGCCCCTGTACGACATCGCGGAGCGCTGGATCTCCGCCTTCGACCGGCCTCGCCTCGAGGCCCTCTCCGCCATCCGGTCCCGAGCAGAGGAGCTCGCCATGTCCGCAGCGGTCCCCACCTACGTCTACGTGACCTACGTCCGCGCCACCGCCGAGCAGGTCTGGCAGGCGCTCACCGACGCCGACCTCACCGCCCGCTACTGGGGGCACGCCAACGTGTCGGACTGGCAGCCGGGCAGCCGCTGGGAGCACCGCCGCACCGACGGCTCGGACGTCGCGGACGCGGGCGGCCGGGTGCTGGAGACCGATCCCCCGCACCGGCTGGTGATGACCTTCGGCGGGCCCGAGGAGGCGCCCGGCGACTCGCGCGTCACGTTCCTCGTCGAGCAGGGCGAGGGCATCGTCCGGCTCACCGTCACCCACGAGGACCTGCTCGACGAGCAGGGGCTGCGCGACGTCTCGCAGGGGTGGCCCGCGGTGCTCGCCAACCTCAAGTCGCTGCTGGAGACCGGCGAGGTGCTGCCCGCGGCGCCGTGGGAGATGCCGGCTCCTACGAGGTGACGTCCTTGGTCGTGAAGTTGGCCCACGCCGCGGCGAGCAGCACGCCGACGTAGACGCCCTGCAGCGCCAGCCCGCGCACCACGTCGCGCCACAGCACCGGGTCGCGGAACAGGTCGACGAAGGCCAGCCAGTACCGCGTGGGCAGGTACGGCGCGATCGGCGAGGCGGCGTCGAGGGTGAACAGCAGCGACGAGGTCACCAGCACCGCCAGCGCCCCGAGCGCCGCGGCCAGCGGCGAGTCGGTGAGCGTGGAGAAGAACAGCCCGAACGCGGCGACGCCGAGCATCGACACCGCCACGTAGCCGATCGCCATCAGCGTCCGCACCGCCAGCTCCTCCGGCGTCAGCGAGGTGCCCGACACCGACGTGCCGCCGGCGACCGGCCGCGCGTCGAACAGCAGCGTGCCCACCAGGTAGCCGACGGCGGCGACCACCACGACCGTGACGACGACGAACGCCAGCACCGCCACCAGCTTGGCCACCAGCAGCCGGGTGCGCCCGGCGGGGCGGACGAGCAGGTAGCGCAGCGTCCCGGCCTGCGCCTCCCCCGCGACGGCGTCCCCGCTGACCACCGCGACGGCGATCGGCAGGAACAGCGGCAGCACGATCGCCAGCGCGGCCAGCGGGTAGAGCTGGCCGTTGGTGAGCACGGCCGACAGGAACGGCGGGCCCTCCCCCGGCCGCGGCGCCAGGTCGGTGAGCCGCAGCAGCACCGCGACGAGCACCGGCAGGGCGTTGAGGACGGCGATGGTCACCCACGTCCGCGGCCGCCCGAAGGTCTTGCGCAGCTCGACGCCGATCACGCCCGCTCCACCCGGTCGGCGCTGGTGCCCGCGGCGGCGAGCACCACCTCCTCGAGCGTGGGCCGCTGCAGGGCCAGCCCGCGCACCGGCACACCCGCGCCCACGAGCAGCGCGTTGACCTCCGCCGGGTCGGCGCCCCGCACGACCACCCGCCCGCCGTCGGCGGACAGCACCCGGCCGTCGAGCACCGCGCGCACCCGCTCGGGCGCCGGGGTGTCGACGACGGTGGCGCCGGTCGGCGCGGTGAGGTGCGCCATCTCGTCCTGGAGCACCAGCCGGCCGCGGTCGAGCACGCCGACCCGGCTGCACAGCTGCTCCACCTCGGCGAGCAGGTGGCTGGACAGGAACACCGTCGTCCCGCCGCGGTGCAGGTCCAGCAGCAGCTCGCGGACCTCGGAGATGCCCTGCGGGTCCAGGCCGTTGGTGGGCTCGTCGAGGACCAGCAGCTCGGGACGGCGCAGCAGCGCGCCGGCGAGGCCGAGCCGCTGGCGCATGCCGAGCGAGTAGGCGCCGACCTTCCGGCGCCCCACCCCGCCGAGGCCGACCTGGTCGAGCACCTCGGCGACCCGCCGCCTCCGCGTGCGGCGGGACCCGCCCGGCCCGGCGGCGTCGAGCAGCGCCAGGGTGGCCGCGCCGGACAGGTGCCGGTGGTGCGCCGGGCCCTCGATGAGCGCACCGACCCGCGGCAGCACCCGCCGTCCGGCCCGCGGCATCCGCTCGCCGAGCAGCTCCACCTCCCCGCGGGTGGGCAGCACCAGGCCCAGCAGCATCCGCACCGTCGTCGTCTTGCCCGAGCCGTTGGCGCCCAGGAAGCCGTAGACGTCGCCGGCGCGCACGTCGAGGTCGATCCCGTCGACGGCGCGGACCCGGCCGTACTGCTTGACCAGCCCGCGGGTGACGACGACCGAGCTCACGACGGCGCCCCGGTGAGTGCGGCGGCGGCGTCGGCGAGCGCGTCGAGGTCGACGGTGCCGGTGAGCGGGAAGGTGCCCGCGCCCGGGGCGTCGACGAGCATCAGCCCGAGCGGGCCGGCGGCGATCCGGGTGCCGCGCTCGTCGCGGACGGCGTCGGGCGCGGCGGCCAGCGCGGAGCGCACGCCCGCGGCCAGCCGGCCCGGCACCGGCGCGACGGCGAGCAGGGTGACGCCCCGGCCGTAGAGGCCCACCGCCTCCGGCGCCCCCTCGAGCGTGCGCCGGGGCAGCCCGGCCAGCTCGGCGGGCAGCCGGCCCGGGGACAGCGCCCGGTCGGCGGCCTCCCGGAGCAGCCCGCCGGGGTCCGCGCCCTGCCGGACGCGGGCGTCCGGCGGCGGGTCGAAGGCGACGACGCCGGCCGGGGGCACCGCGAGGTCGAGGTCGAGGAAGCGGGTGTCCAGCGCCGGCGTCGTCGCGCCCTCGGCGAGGACCTCCACGGCCAGCGGGAGCCCGGTCGCGGCGTCGGCCCAGACGTCCACCCGGGCCACCGACGACGCCGCCGCGGCCGGGACCAGGCGCAGGCCGAGGGCGTCGCGGCCGGCCACCCGGCGCGCGCCGATCCGCGCCAGCTCGTCGTCGCCGGCCTCCGACAGCAGCCGCCGGCCCAGGCTCGCGGGCACCAGGTCCGGCGGCGCGGGCAGGGTGAGCGGCGCGGGGCCGGTGCGCTCGGCGGTGGCCGACTCGTACTCCCAGGTCCAGGTGCCCGCCGGGTCGGTGTGCACGCCGGTCTCCCCCGCCGCGCCCACGACGTCGACCCGGTGCTCGTCCTCGCCGCGCCACCAGACGCGCAGCTGCACGCGGTCGCTGAGCAGGTCGGCGACGGCGGGCAGCTGGTCGCTCACCGGCAGGCTCAGCCCGCCGGCCGAGACCGCGTAGCCGGAGAACCCGACGCCGCCGCTGGCCAGCACGGCGTCGCGGAGGTCGGCCGCCGCGACGTCGGCGTCGTCGGCCGGCAGCGCCGCCACGACCGCCGGCAGCGCGCACAGGACGGCGACGAGCGCGGCGACCACCGCCCACCGGCGGCCCCGGCCGTGCCCCGACATGCGCGCCACGCTACGAGCGGCCCGCAACCCGGCCGCCCGGACCGTCGCGCAGCGCGGACGTGAGCGCGGCGCACCGGCGGGTATGCGCCCGTCATGGCCCCTCCCCTGAGCGATGCCGTCGTCGTCGACGTCCTGCGCCGCCTCGACCGGCTCACCGCGCCGCTGGTCACCCGGCTGGGTCGCCCGCCGCAGCTGCCGGCCGCCGAGCGCGACGACTGGTGGGCCGACCGGGCCTCCCGGGTGGCCGCCGCCGCGAGCGGCCTGCCGCGGCTGGCCGGGCGGCTCGCCGACGTCCTGCCGCTGCAGAACACCGTGGGCACCGCCGTGCAGTCGCTGGTGGTCCTCGGCGTCGCCGGCGAGCACGGCGTCACCGACCCGGCCGAGCGGGTGTCGCTGCTCTCGCGGGTGCTGCTCGCGCGCGACCTGCCGGCCGACCGGGTGCGCCCGCTGCTCGAGCGGGTGCGCGGCGCCTACACCGAGACCGCGTTCGGCGCGCGGGAGGAGCGCGTGGGCCTGTCCGGGGCGGCGCGCACCGTCTGGCGGGCCGCCCGGCTGCTCGGCCGCATCGACGAGGCGCTCGACGCCCGCCCGAAGGGGCGCCTGGGCGCGCGGGCGCTGGCCAACCTGCCCGTCGTCGGCGTCCTCGGCGGGTACGCCGCGGAGCGCGAGGCCCTGCGCAAGGCGGCGCGGATGACCGCCGACCTGCTCGGCCCCGCGCGCCCCGTGACCGTCTAGCGGCTCAGGAGACGCCGGCCAGCGTCGAGGGCACCGAGGTCCCGGTGGCCGGGTCGGTGAGGTTGAGGAAGACCTCACGCGTCGCCGTCGACCGGTTCATGGTGATGAAGTGGATGCCGGGCACGCCCTCGTCCAGCAGCCGCCGGCACATCGCCGTCGCCACCTCGACGCCGTAGGCGCGCACCGCCGCCTTGTGCCGCGGCGAGTCGCCGTCGAGCTCGGCGAAGCGGGCGGCCAACTCCTCGGGGAACGCCTGCCCCGACAGCTGGACGATCCGGGTGATCTGCCGGGCGTTGGTCACCGGCATGACGCCCGCGATCACCGGGACGTCGCAGCCCTCGGCGGCCACCCGGTCGCGCAGCCGCAGGTAGTCCTCGACGCGGAAGAACATCTGCGTGATGGCGAAGTCGGCGCCCGCCCGGCACTTGCGGACGAACATCTCGACGTCGGTGTCCAGGTCCGGCGAGCGCGGGTGCCGCTCGGGGAAGGCCGCGACGCCGACGGAGAAGTCGCCCATGGAGCGGATGAGCTCGACCAGCTCGGCGGCGTACTCCAGGCCCTCGGGGTGCCGGACCCACTCGGCCTGCGGGTCGGCGCCCGGCGGGTCGCCGCGCAGCGCCAGCACGTTGCGCACGCCCGCGGCGGCCAGCCGGCTGACCACGTGCCGCAGCTCGGCGACGGAGTGGTCGACGGCGGTCAGGTGCGCCAGCGGCGTCATCGTCGTCTCGGCGGCGATCCGCTCGGTGACCGCGACGGTGCCCTCGCGGGTGGAGCCGCCCGCGCCGTAGGTGACCGAGACGAACGACGGCTGCAGCCGCTCCAGCTGCCGCAGGGCGGTCCACAGCTGGGCCTCGCCCTCGGGCGTCTTCGCGGGGAAGAACTCGAACGACCAGGTCGGCCGCGAGGAGGCCAGCAGCTCTCGGACGCTTGCGCTCACGGGATCCGAGGGTACGTGCGGGACGGTCCGCGGCCGTGCATCCGCCCGCCCGGTCCGGGCAGAAGGACCCCCGACGGCGACGGCGCGACGGCGAGGAGAGCCCCGTGAGCAAGGCCCATCGGCCCCTGGACGGGACGCGCACGACTACATGGGGCGATACTGGCCGGGTGATCACCGGCGCGGCTGAGCAGCACGGATCCGTCGTCCGGGCGCTGCCGACGCCCCTGACCGCCGCCGACCTGACCCGCATCCGCGGCGCCGTGTCGGCCGCGCTGACCGGTTTCCTGGAGGAGCAGCGGGCCACGCTGTCGGCGATGGACCCCTCGCTGACGCCCCTCGTCGACGAGGTCTGCGCGCTGGCCGACGGCGGCAAGCGGCTGCGCCCGCTGTTCGCCTACTGGGGCTGGCGCGGGGTCACCGAGGACGTGAGCGGCCCCGCCGAGGACGACGCCGCGGTGCTGCGCGCCGTCGCCGCCCTGGAGTTCGTGCACGCGAGCGCCCTCGTCCACGACGACGTCATGGACGGCGCGCTGACCCGCCGCGGCCGCCCGGCCACCCACGTCGGCTTCGCCTCCCGGCACGGCGACGACGGCCTGTCCGGCGACGGCACGGCCTTCGGCGTCGGCGCGGCGATCCTCGTCGGCGACCTCGCCCTCGTGTGGTCCGACGAGCTTCTGCGCCGCTCCGGCATCTCGGCGCCGGCCCTCGCCCGCGCCCGCTCGGTGTGGGACACGATGCGCACCGAGGTGACCGCCGGGCAGTACCTCGACCTGCTGCGCGCCGCCGGCGGCCTCCCCGGCGCCCAGGGCGCGCTGACCGTCGCCCGGTACAAGAGCGCCGGCTACACGGTGCAGCGCCCGCTGCAGCTCGGTGCCGCAATCGCGGGCGCCGGCCCGCGCGCCGCCGACGTCTACACGTCCATCGGCCTGCCGCTCGGCGAGGCGTTCCAGCTGCGCGACGACGTCCTCGGCGTGTTCGGCGACCCGGCGGTCACCGGCAAGTCCGCCGACGACGACCTGCGCGAGGGCAAGCAGACGCTGCTGGTGGCTCTCGCCGAGGAGGCGGCCGACGACGCGGGCCGACGGCTGCTGCGCGAGTCCCTCGGCGACCCCGACGCCGGCGAGGAGCAGTTCGCCGCCCTGCGCGCGCTCATCGAGGGCACCGGCGCCCGGGCCCGGGTCGAGGAGCGGATCGCCGAGCGCACCGCCACCGCCCGCGCCGCGATCGCCGACGCGCCGATCGCCGCGGAGGCCCGCGCCGCCCTCGACGCGCTCGCCGTCGCCGCCACCACCCGGACCGCCTGAGCGTGCGCACCGTCCCCGGGGCCACCGACCGGGTGGTCGTCGTCGGCGCGGGCCTCGCGGGCCTGGCCACCGCCCTGCGGCTGCGCGGCGCGGGCCGCGAGGTGACCGTCGTCGAGCGCGGCGACGGCCCGGGCGGCCGCGCCGGCGTGGTGCGGCGCGACGGCTACGTCCTCGACACCGGCCCGTCGGTGTTCACCGCGCCGGAGCTGGTCGCCGACACCCTCGCCGCGGTCGGCGAGAAGCTGGAGGACCGCCTGGAGCTGGTCCCGCTGGAGACCACCTACCGGGCGCAGTTCGCCGACGGCTCGCACCTCGACGTGCACGCCGACGTCGACCGGTTCGCCGCCGAGGTCGAGGCGCTGGCCGGACCGGCCGAGGCCGCCGCCCTGCGCCGCTACCTCGCCGACCTCGCCGAGCTGTACCGGCTGCAGCTGTCCACCTTCATCGACCGCAACCTCGACACCCCGCTGGACCTGCTCGGCCCCGAGCTGTGGGCGCTGGTCCGGCGCGGCGGCTTCGGCCGGCTGTCCAGCCACGTCGCGCGCTTCTTCGACGACGACCGGCTGCGGCGGCTGTTCAGCTTCCAGGCGCTCTACGCCGGCGTGTCGCCGTTCCGCGCGATCGCCGCCTACGCCGTCATCGCCCAGCTCGACATCGGCGCCGGCGTCTGGCACCCGGTCGGCGGGATCGGCGCGGTACCGCGGGCGATGGCCGCCGCCGCGGCCGACGCCGGCGTGGTGTTCCGGTACGGCGCGACCGTCGAGCGGCTCGACCTGCGCGGCCGGCGGGTCACCGGCGTCTGCCTCGAGGGCGGCGAGCGGCTGCCCGCCGACGCCGTCGTCGTCACCACCGACGTCCCGGAGCGGCTGGTGCCCGGCTTCTCCCGCCTGCGGCGGCCCACCTACTCGCCGTCCTGCGTGACCCTGCACCTCGGCGTGCGCGACGAGCTGCCCGGGCAGGCGCACCACACGATCAGCTTCGGCGCGGCCTGGCAGCAGGTGTTCGACGAGCTCACCCGCGACGGGCGGCCGATGAGCGACCCGAGCCTGCTGGTGAGCATGCCCTCGCGCACCGACCGGTCGCTGGCCCCCGACGGCGGGCAGGTGCTGAGCGTGGTGGCGCCCGCGCCGAACCTCGACCCGCGCTCCGGCGGCAACCCCGGCATCGACTGGGACGCCCTCGCCCCCCGCTACCGCGAGGAGGTGCTGGCCACGCTGGAGGCCCGCGGCTGGACCGGGATCACCGACGCGATCGAGGTGGAGCACGTGGACACCCCGCTGACCTGGGCGCGGCAGGGCATGGCGGCGGGGACGCCGTTCGCCCTGGCGCACACCTTCGGCCAGACCGGCCCCTTCCGGACGCCGACGCTGCCCCGCCGCGGCCCGGAGAACGTGGTGCTGGCCGGCTCCTCGGTGCAGCCCGGCGTCGGGGTGCCGATGGTCGTCATCTCCGGCCGGCTCGCCGCCGAGCGCATCACCGGGCCGGTCCGATGACGGCGACCGAGCGGCCGCTGACCACGGCCGAGCGGCAGGAGCGCCTCGACGCCGCCTACCGGTACTGCGCGGCGGTCAACGCCGAGCACGGCAAGAGCTACCACCTGGCCACCCGGCTGCTCACCGCCGACCGCCGGCCGGCCGTCCACGCGCTCTACGCCGCCGCGCGCACCGCCGACGACCTCGTCGACCACCCGGGCGCCGACCCCGAGCGCGACCTCGCCGACTGGTCGCGGGCGCTGCTCGACGAGCTCGAGGCCGGCTGGTCCGACGACCCGGTGCGCCTGGCCACGGTGCACACCTACCGGCGGTACCGGATCCCGGTCGAACACCTCGTCGACTTCCTCGCCGCGATGACCAGCGACCTCACCGTCACCGGCTACGCCGACATCGCCGCGCTCGACCGGTACATGTGGGGCTCGGCGTCGGTGATCGGGCTGCAGGTGCTGCCGGTGCTCGGCACCGCGCCCGGCGTCACCCGCGAGGAGGCCGCGCCGCACGCCATCGCGCTCGGCGAGGCGTTCCAGCTCACCAACTTCCTGCGCGACGTGGCCGAGGACGCCGACCGGGGCCGGGTCTACCTGCCGGCCGACGTCATGGCCGCCCACGGCGTGACCCGCGAGCAGATCGAGGCCAAGCGGTACGACGCCCGGTTCCGCGCGCTGATGCAGGAGATGGTGGCGATAGTCCGCCGCCGCTACGACGACGCCGCGCCCGGGACGCCGATGCTCGCGCCGGAGTCCCGCGACTGCGTGCGCGCGGCGACGGCGCTCTACGGCGGCATCCTCACCGAGATCGAGCGCGCCGACCACCGGGTGCTCGACCGCCGGGTGACGGTGTCCAAGCCGCGCCGGCTCGGCATCTTCGCCCGCCGCCTCGCGAGCGCCCAGGCCGTCCGCCTCCGGTCCCGCACCCGTAGGGCATAGGAAGCGATGCGCACGTGTCAGCTCCTGATACGTGCGCATCGCTTCCTACACCTCGTCAGAACGCGAGGGCCTGCGCCCGCCGCGTCACCTCGGTGTGCCGGTCGCCGCGCAGCGCCGCCACCGGGGTGCCCGGCAGCGACTCGTCCTCGCGGAACAGCCACTCGAACACCTCGGTGTCGGAGAAGCCGCCGTCGCGGAGGACGGTGATCAGCCCCGGCAGGTGGCGCAGCACGGCGCCGTCCTGGAGGAAGTCGGCCGGGATGCGGCTGTTCCCGCTGCCCGGGACGGCCATGAGCTTGCCCTCGCGGACCAGCTGCCGGACCTTGTTCGGCGAGACCCCGAGCGCGGCGGCGACCTCGGCCGGCGTGAGGGTCTGCATCTCGTCGGACTGCACGGTCCGAGCCTAGGACGCCGGTACCGCCGGCCGGGCGGCTGCCAGACTGCTCCCCCGGACGACCACCGAGGACACCTGGGGAGCATGGCGACCGAGTCGGAGGGCCGCGTCCTCCTGCAGGGCACCGGACGGGCGCTGGGCGGCGCCCTGCTGTTCGCGTCCCCGATCTTCATGACGATGGAGGTCTGGCAGCTGGGCCTGGTCGTCCCCCGGTACCGGCTGGCCCTGCTCACGCTGGCGACCGTCGTGCTGGTCCTGCTGCTCACCCGCTTCTTCGGCGCGACGACGGCCCGGGAGGGCTGGCGCGGCATCGTCACCGACGCCGGGATCGCCGTCGTCATGGCGGCCGTCGCGGCGACCCTCGTCCTCACCGCCCTCGCCGTGCTGTCCCCGCTGCCCGAGTGGCGCGACGCGCTCTCGGTGCTGGCGATCGAGCTGCTCCCGGCCGCGGTCGGCGCGTCCTACGCCCGGGGCCAGCTCGGGCGCACCGCGCGCCCGTCGCGGGTCACCGGCTACGCCGACGAGCTGCTGCTCATGGTCGCGGGCGCGGTCGTCTTCTCGGCCAACATCGCGCCCACCGAGGAGGTGGTCCTGCTGGCCGCGCGCACCGGCCCGTGGCACGCGCTGGCCCTGGTCGGGCTGAGCCTCGCGCTCATGCACGGCTTCGTGTACTCGGTGGGCTTCAAGGGGCAGGAGGCGCCCACCGGCGGCGTGCTGCGGACCTTCGTCGTCTTCACCGTCGTCGGGTACGTGCTCACGGTGGCCGTGTCGGCGTACCTGCTCTGGACCTTCGGCCGGCTCGACGGCACGGGCGCGGGCGCGGCCCTCACCCAGTGCGTCGTCCTGGCCCTGCCGGGCAGCCTGGGCGCCGCCGCCGCCCGGCTGGTGCTGTGAGGGGAGACGGACCGGTGGAGGGGACGGACACGGTGGACGACGGACCGGAGCGGGCGTCCGGGCACAGCGCGGCAGACCGGCCGACGCGCGGCGAGTACGCCGTCGGCGCGCTGGGGTTGCTCCTCGTCCTGGCGCTGCTGGCCTTCCTCGGGTACCAGGCGCTCGGGGTCCGGCAGACGGGACCGCGGCTCACCGCCACCGTCACCGGCATCGAGCAGGTGGAGGGCGGGTGGCAGGCCCGTTTCTCGGTGCGCAACGGCGGAGGCGCCGCCGTCGGGCAGGTGGAGGTGACCGGGACGCTGGAGTCGGGCGGGACGAGCGAGGAGGCGACGGCGACCCTGGACTACGTGCCCGCGCAGAGCTCCCGCGAGGGGGCGCTGCTGTTCACCGCCGACCCCCGCTCGGGCCGCCTCGAGGTGCGTCCCGTCGGGTACGCCCTCCCCTGACCTGCGGGATCCGCCGGACCGGCTCCCCGGCTACCATCGGCGGCGGGCCGTGACTGGCGCATCGAGGTGGGACACCACCGGGGAGCGGCCTGCACCTCCCCGCCGGGCGCCTGGGCACCGCTGACGACGACACCCGCCAGGAGCCCCCATGAGCGACGTGACCCCCTCCTTCGACGCCGCCGCCGCGTCCACGGCCTACCGCAGCGCGCTGTCGGTCATCGCCGAGGTCGAGCCGCGCGTGGCCGACGCGATCGGCGCCGAGCTCGCCGACCAGCGCGGCTCGCTCAAGCTCATCGCGAGCGAGAACTACGCCTCCCCCGCCGTGCTGCTGACCATGGGCAACTGGTTCAGCGACAAGTACGCCGAGGGCACCGTCGGGCACCGCTTCTACGCCGGCTGCCAGAACGTCGACACCGTGGAGGCGCTGGCCGCCGAGCACGCCCGCGAGCTGTTCGGCGCCCCGCACGCCTACGTCCAGCCGCACTCCGGCATCGACGCCAACCTCGTCGCCTTCTGGGCCGTGCTCGCCCAGCGCATCGAGTCCCCCGCGCTCGAGCGGGCCGGCGTCCGGCACGTCAACGACCTCACCGACGAGGACTGGGCCACGCTCCGGCACGCCCTCGGCGACCAGCGGATGCTCGGCATGAGCCTCGACGCCGGCGGCCACCTCACCCACGGCTTCCGCCCGAACATCAGCGGCAAGATGTTCGCCCAGTCCTCCTACGGCACCGACCCGGAGACCGGGCTGCTGGACTACGACGCCGTCCGCGCCCGCGCCCGCGAGTTCCGCCCGCTGATCCTGATGGCCGGCTACTCCGCCTACCCGCGCAAGGTCGACTTCGCGAGGATGCGCGAGATCGCCGACGAGGTCGGCGCCACGCTGATCGTCGACATGAGCCACTTCGCCGGCCTCGTCGCCGGGAAGGTGTTCACCGGCGACTTCGACCCGGTGCCCCACGCGCACGTCGTCACCAGCACCAGCCACAAGTCGCTGCGCGGCCCGCGCGGCGGGTTCGTGCTCGCCCAGCCCGAGTACGCCGACGCCGTCGACCGCGGCTGCCCGATGGTGCTCGGCGGGCCGCTGCCGCACGTCATGGCCGCCAAGGCCGTCGCGTTCGCCGAGGCGCGCCGCCCGCAGTTCGCCACCTACGCGCAGACCGTCGTCGACAACGCCGTCGCCCTCGCCGAGGGCCTCTCCCGCCGCGGCGCGACGCTCGTCACCGGCGGCACCGAGAACCACATCGTGCTGCTCGACGTCTCCGGTTTCGGCCTGACCGGCCGCCAGGCGGAGTCCGCGCTGCTCGACGCCGGCATCGTCACCAACCGCAACTCCGTGCCGGCCGACCCGAACGGCGCCTGGTACACCTCCGGCGTCCGGCTGGGCACCCCGGCGCTGACCACCCGCGGGTTCGGCGCCGCCGAGTTCGACCGCACCGCCGAGCTCATCGTCGACGTGCTCCGCAACACGACGCCGACCACCACGCGGGACGGGTCGCCGTCCAAGGCGAAGTACGCCGTCGACGGCGGCCTGGCCGACAAGACCCGCGCCGCGGCCGCCGAGCTCGTCGCCGCCCACCCGCTCTACCCCGGCCTGGAGCTGTAGCCGGTCCGGCGCACCCTCCCGTGACCGGTGTGACGGGAGGGTGCGCCGGTCCGCCGCCTGCGCGTGTGTCCGCCGTTCCCGCGCCGGGCGCTCCTAGACTCGACGCGTGGACACCGCCGTGACCGACCCCGTGGTCGGCCTCGTCCTCGAGGGGCGCTACCGCCTCGAGGAGCGGGTGGCGCGCGGCGGCATGTCCACGGTCTACGCCGCCACCGACCTGCGGCTGCACCGCACGGTCGCGGTCAAGGTGATGGCCGAGCACCTCGCCCACGACGCGACGTTCGTCGACCGGTTCATCCGCGAGGCGCGGGCGGCGGCGATGCTCAGCCACCCGAACGTCGTCGGCGTCAGCGACCAGGGCAGCGACCAGGGCCTGGTGTTCCTGGTCATGGAGCTCGTCCGCGGGCGCACGCTGCGCGACCTGCTGCAGGCCCGCGGCCGGCTCACCGTCGGCGAGGCGTTCGCCGTCCTCGAGCCGGTGCTCGCCGGCCTCACCGCCGCGCACCGCGCCGGGATCGTGCACCGCGACGTCAAGCCGGAGAACGTGCTCATCGGCCTCGACGGCACGGTGAAGGTCGCCGACTTCGGGCTGGCCCGCGCGCTCACCGGCACCGGGCAGACCAGCCACACCGGCGGCGTGCTGATCGGCACCGTCGCCTACCTCTCCCCCGAGCAGCTCGAGCGCGGCCGCGCCGACGCCCGCAGCGACGTGTACGCCGCCGGCCTCGTGCTGTTCGAGATGCTCACCGGCCACCCGCCCTACGGCGGCGACACCCCGCTCGCGGTGGCCTACCAGCACGTGCACCACGACGTGCCGGAGCCCTCCTCCGAGGTGCCCGGCGTCCCGTGGCAGGTCGACGAGCTGGTCAAGCGCACCACCCGCCGCGACCCGGCCGTCCGGCCGCTGGACGCGGGCGCGTTCCTCGCCGACCTCGAGGACGTGCGCACCGACCTGGGCCTGGCCCGCGTGCCGGTGCCCACCGGGCGCAGCTCGGCCGGCCCCGGCACCATCCGCCCGACCAACCGGCCCTCGCGCCGGCACCCGTCCGAGCCCGGCCGCGACGGCCGGGAGCCCGGACGCGACTCGGAGCCCGGCACCGAGGTGCTCGGCGCCGGGCGCTCCTCGCGCGGCGGCCGCACCTCGATGCTGCCGGGCATGGGCGCGGGCCCCACCACCGACGTCGGCGGCCGCCGCCCGGCCCCCGCGACCCGGCCGGGGCTCTCGCCGCACGTGCGCAAGCGACGGATGCGCCTCGCCGTCGCCGTCGTGCTGCTGCTGGCGGTCACCATCGGCGCCGTCGGCTGGTGGATGGGCTCGGGGCGCTGGACGCAGGTGCCGACCGTCGTCGGCAGCGACCGCGCGGCCGCCGTCGACCTGCTGCAGGGCGCGGACCTCGACCCGGTGTTCGCCGAGGACGAGTTCAGCGAGACCGTGCCCGAGGGCGTGGTCATCTCCGCCGACCCCGAGGGCGGCGAGGCGATCCGCAACAGCGACGTCGAGCTGGTCGTGTCCAAGGGCCCGGAGCGCTTCGTGGTGCCCACCGACCTCGTCGGGGTGCCGATCGAGACGGTGCGCGACCAGCTGGGCGAGACGCCGATCGCCCTCACCGAGCAGCCGGACTACAGCGACGACGTCCCGGCCGGCTCGGTCACCCGCTTCGAGCCCGAGGCCGGCACGCAGCTCACCCGCAACCAGCCGGTCACCGTCTTCGTCAGTCAGGGCCGGGCGCCGGTCGACGTCCCCAACGTCATCGGGCAGAGCGCCGACGCCGCCCAGGAGAACCTCGAGTCGCTCGGCTTCACCGTCACGCGCACCGAGGGCCGCAGCGCCGACGTCTCCACCGGCGCGGTCATGGCCGTCGACCCGGGCCCGGGCACCGAGGCGCCCTACGGCAGCACGATCACCATCCAGGTGTCGCTGGGCGTGCCGCAGGTGACCGTGCCCGACGTGGGCGGGGAGCGCGCCGCCGACGCCGTCGCCGCCCTGGAGGCCGCGGGCCTGCGGGTGACGACGTCGACGTTCATCACCGGCGACCGCGTCTACCGGCAGAGCCCCGCCCCGGGCACCGTCGTCGACCAGGGCAGCGAGGTCAGCCTGCTGCTCAGCTTCGGGTGACCCCGCCCCCGATCGGGGCGCACATCCAGGTCGCCGGCGGCCTGGCCACCGGAGGACTGCGCTACACCGACGACGTCGGCGCCCGGGCCGTGCAGGTGTTCGTGGGCAACCCGCGCGGCTGGAAGCGCAGCGCCGGCGACCCCGCGCAGGACGCCGCCTTCGTCGAGGGCCTCGCCGAGCGCGGCATCCCGTCGTTCGTGCACACGCCGTTCCTGGTCAACGTCGGCTCCCCCACCGCGGCCACCGTCGACCGCTCCGTCGAGACCATCGCCGCCGACCTCGCCCGCGGCGTGCAGCTCGGCGTCCGCGGCGTCGTGGTGCACGCGGGCTCCGCCGTCGACCAGGACCGCTACGAGGCCGCGCTGCGCCAGCTGCGCGAGCGGCTGCTGCCGGTGCTCGACGCGCTGCCCGACGACGGCCCGCGGCTGCTGGTCGAGCCCACGGCCGGCGGTGGGCGCTCGCTCGCGGCCACCGTCGAGGACCTCGGCCCCTACCTCGCGGCGCTCGACATGCACCCGAAGGTCGGCGTCTGCCTTGACACCTGCCACGCGTGGGCGGCCGGGCACGACCTGGCCACCCCGGGCGGGGCGACGGCGACGCTCGACGCGCTGGAGGCCGCCGTCGGCCCCGGCCGGCTCGGGCTGGTGCACGCCAACGACTCCCTCGACGAGCGCGGCCCGAAGCGCGACCGGCACACCACGATCGGGGAGGGCTCGATCGGCGCCGCGGCGTTCGGCGAGCTGCTGGCCCACCCGTCGATGTCCGGCGTCCCGGTGGTGGTGGAGACGCCCAGCGCCGACCGCGGCCACGCCCGCGACATCGCCCTGCTCTGCGCCCTCCGCGACGGCCGCCCGCTGGAGACCTCCGCCGCCTGAGCGCCGCGCCGGGCCGGGTGCGCCCCCGTCGTCGGCGACCGATCGGGCAGGGCGAGGAGTCCGCCCCGGGCTGCCGGGCGGGGCTACGCTCCCGGCCGTCCGGCAGGACTCCACTCGCGCGAGGGGGAGCCACCATGGCGCTCTACCTGTCGAGGTTCAGCTACACGCCGGAGACCTGGGCGAGGCTGGCCGGGAACCCCGAGGACCGGAGGACGGCGGCCGCGGCCTACATCGAGTCGGTCGGCGGCTCGCTGCACGGCTTCTGGTACGCGTTCGGGACGCACGACGGCTACACGCTCTGGGAGGCGCCCGACCACGTGTCGATGGCCACCGTCGCGATCGCCCTCAGCAGCGGCGGCGCGATCCGGTCGCTCGAGACGACCGTCCTGCTGACCGTCGAGGAGACCCTCGACGCGCTGCAGCGGGTCGGTCAGGTGCGGTACCGCCCGCCCGGTTCGTAGGCCTCGGCCCGACGGGGCGTCAGCGGTCGAGGAGGGCGGCGAGCACGTCGCCGGCGCGCTCGACGGCGGCCCGGTCGACGTCGAGGTGCGTGACCAGCCGGACGCGGCGCGGGCTCACCTGCGACACCAGCACGCCCTGCGCCTTGGCCGCCTCGGCCACCACGGGCGCGGGCACGTCGTCGACGACGACCATGTTCGTCTCCACCGTCGCCGGGTCGACGCCCAGGCGCTTGGCCAGCAGCCGCGCGTGCTCGTGGTCCTCGGCGAGCCGGGCGAGGTGGTGGTCCAGGGCGTACGACCCGGCCGCGGCGAGCACCCCGGCCTGCCGCATGCCGCCGCCGAGGCGCTTGCGCCACAGCCGGCCGACGGCGATCCGCTCGGCGGAGGCCACCAGCACCGACCCGACCGGCGCGCCCAGCCCCTTGGACAGGCAGACCGACGCGGTGTCGGCGAGCCGGCCGTAGGTGGCGAGGTCGACGCCGGCGGCGACGGAGGCGTTCCAGATACGGGCGCCGTCCAGGTGCACGGCGACGCCGGCCCCGCGGGACCAGTCCCACAGCCGCTGCAGCTCGGCCAGCGGCTGCACCCGCCCGCCGCCGCGGTTGTGCGTGTTCTCCACGGCGACGGCGGCGGTGGCGGTCAGGTGCCAGTCGCCGCGCGGGCGCACCTGGTCGATGAGCGCGTCCGCGTCGAGCAGCCCGCCGGCGGAGACGACGGTGCGGGTGGAGATGCCGAACACCGCGGCCGCGGCACCCATCTCGTAGGTGACCACGTGCGCATCGGCGTCGCAGAGCACCTCCTGGCCGGGCTCGCAGACCAGCCGCATGCCGATCTGGTTGCCCATCGTCCCGGAGGGCACGAAGAGCGCGGCCTCGTGGCCGAACAGGTCCGCGACCCGCTCCTCCAGCGCCCGGATGGCCGGGTCCTCGCCGTAGACGTCGTCGCCCACCTCGGCCTCGGCCATCGCCCGGCGCATCGCCGGGGTGGGCCGGGTGACGGTGTCGGAGCGGAGGTCGATCAGCTGAGCCACGGCCTCAGCCACGCAGCATCTCCGCCACGAGGAAGGCCAGCTCCAGGGACTGCCCGGTGTTCAGCCGCGGGTCGCAGGCCGTCTCGTACCGGCTGTTGAGGTCCTCGTCGCTGATCTCCATGGCGCCGCCGAGGCACTCGGTGACGTCCTCGCCGGTGAGCTCGACGTGGATGCCGCCGGGCCAGGTGCCCAGCGCCCGGTGCACGTCGAAGAAGCCGAGCACCTCGTCGACGACCCGGTCGAAGTGCCGGGTCTTGTAGCCGGTCGAGGACTCGTGGGTGTTGCCGTGCATCGGGTCGCACTGCCACACGACCTGGTGGCCGCTGGCGGTGACCTTCTCCACGATCGCCGGGAGGACGTCGCGGATCTTCCCGTTGCCCATCCGGCTGATCAGCGTGAGCCGGCCGGGGACGCCGTCGGGGTCGAGCCGCTCGACGAGCTCGGTGGCCTGCTCCGGGGTCGTCGTCGGGCCGATCTTGACGCCGATCGGGTTGGCGATCCGCGACATGAACTCCACGTGCGCGCCGTCGAGCTGGCGGGTGCGCTCGCCGATCCACACGAAGTGCGCCGACGCCGCGAAGGGCCGGCCCTCGTGGTGCCGCAGCAGCGCGGCCTCGTAGTCGAGCACCAGCGCCTCGTGGCTGCTGTAGAGCTCCACGCCGCGCAGCGCGGTGTCGTCGACGCCGCAGGCCTTCATGAACGCCAGCGCCCGGTCGATCTCCCGGGCGATGACCTCGTAGCGGACGCCGGCCGGCGAGCTCGCGACGAAGTCCTTGTTCCAGTCGTGCACGGCGTGCAGGTCGGCCAGGCCGCCCCGGGCGTAGGCGCGGATCATGTTCATCGCCGCGGCGGAGTTGGCGTAGGCGCGCACCAGCCGGTTCGGGTCGTGCACCCGCTTCTCGGCCACCGGCTCCAGCGAGTTGATCATGTCCCCGCGGTAGGACGGCAGGCCGAGGGCGTCGAGCTCGGAGGAGCGCGGCTTGGCGTACTGGCCGGCCACGCGCCCGACCTTCACCACCGGCACGCTCGCGCCGTAGGTGAGGACGACGGCCATCTGCAGCAGCGTGCGCGTGGTGCTCTGCAGGTGCGCGTCGGTGTTGAGGTCGAACGTCTCCGCGCAGTCCCCGCCCTGCAGCAGGAAGGCGCGGCCCTGCGCCACCTCGGCCAGGCGGCCGCGCAGCTCGTCGACCTCGCTGGGCGCCACGATCGGCGGCACGGTCGATAGCGTCGTCAGGACGGAGTCCAGGGCCGCGCGGTCGGGCCAGGTCGGCTGCTGGGCGGCGGGCAGCTCCCGCCACCGGTCGGCGGCGGGCGCGGACTGCGGCAGGTTCACGCCTGCGAGGGTACGGCGGTCCCGCAGGTCAGCCGAAGAACACCTCCACCTCGGCGTAGCGCTCCAGCGGCACGAGCTTGAGCCGCGCGGTGGCCTCCGCGATTGGCACCGGCACGACGTCGGTGCCGCGCAGCGCCACCATCACCCCGGACAGGCCGGCGGTGAGCGCATCGACGGCGGCCAGCCCGAACCGGGTGGCGAGCACCCGGTCGAACGCCGACGGGGTGCCGCCGCGCTGCACGTGCCCGAGCACCACCGCCCGCGACTCCCGGCCGGTGCGCTCCTCCAGGACGGCGGCCAGCGCGGCGCCGATGCCGCCGAGGCGCACGTGGCCGAAGGCGTCGGTCTGCCCGGTGGCGGTGACCAGGGCGCCGTCGGCCGGCCGCGCGCCCTCCGAGACGACGACGATCGGTGAGAAGCCGGAGTCGAAGCGGTGCAGGCAGTGCGCCACCACCGCGTCGACGTCGAAGGGCCGCTCCGGAACGAGCACCACGGTGGCACCCCCGGCCATCCCCGCGTGCAGCGCGATCCAGCCGGCGTGCCGGCCCATCACCTCGACGACGAGCGTGCGGTGGTGGCTGTCGCCGGTGGTGTGCAGCCGGTCGATGGCCTCCATCGCCACGCCGACGGCGGTGTCGAAGCCGAACGTGTAGTCGGTGCCGTCGAGGTCGTTGTCGATCGTCTTGGGCACGCCGACCACCCGCACGCCCTCGGCGGCCAGCTTCGCCGCCACCCCGAGGGTGTCCTCCCCGCCCACCGGCACCAGCGCGTCGACGCGGTGCCGCTCCAGCGTGGCGAGCACCCGCGCCGGCCCGTCGGGCGAGCCGTAGGGGTTGGTGCGCGAGGTGCCGAGCACGGTGCCCCCGCGCGGCAGCAGCCCCCGGACGGCCGCCAGGTCGAGCGGCACGGCGTCGTCGTCCAGCAGGCCGCGCCAGCCGTCGCGGAAGCCGACCACCTCGTCGCCGGCCGCCGTCGCCTTCCGGACGACGGCGCGGATGACCGCGTTGAGGCCGGGGCAGTCGCCGCCGCCGGTCAGGATGCCGATGCGCATGCGTGCTCCCGGGGTGCAACCGCAGGTCCGGGCGTGATCCTGCCGCAGATCGGGCCCGCCGAGGAGGGGTCGGACCGGGCAGGATCCGGCGCGTGGACCCCGCCGCGCTGCTCGCCCAGATGCCCTTCGCCGTCACCGCCGGGGTGGAGCTCGGCTCCGCCACCCCCGCCGAGGTCACCGGCCGGCTGCCGTGGGCGCCGGAGCGCTGCACCGCCGGCGGGGTGCTGCACGGCGGCGCGCTCATGACGCTGGCCGACACCGTCGGCGCCGTCTGCGCCTTCCTCAACCTGCCGCCGGGGGCGACGACGTCGACGCTCGCCTCGGCCACCTCGCTGCTGCGCGCCGTGCGGGGCGGCGCCGCGCACGCCACCGCCCGCCCGCTGCACGTCGGCCGCTCGACGATCGTCGTCCTCACCGAGGTGACCGACGACGACGGCCGGCCGGTCGCCTCGGTCACCCAGACCCAGGCGGTCCTCGGTCTCGCCTGACCTCCGTCGATCACACCGGGGGGTCACACCGCCGTCGCGACTCGTCCCACCCGTCCCACCGGTCCCGCGGCCGCCCGTTCCGGTACAGGTCCGGCCGCCGGGTGCCGACGCTGCCGCGCGACGCCGGGTGCACCCGCCCGGGTCGGGAGGGGGACGAGATGCGCGTGCCGGGGATCGGCCAGTGGGGCATCAGGACGAAGGTGGTGGCGCTCGCGGTCGTGAGCGTGGCCGTCACCGGCGGCGCCATGGCGGGGGTGAGCGCCTGGCAGAGCGCGCGCTTCGCCGACACGACCCACGACTCGGTCACCGAGCTGGTCGACGACAGCGTCGCCCGGACCGCGGCCGGCGTGCACGACGTCGTCGCCACCCAGGGCCAGTCGACCGCCGCGGTGGTGGACAGCCAGCTCGCCGTCGCCCTCGACGTGCTCGCCCGCTCCGGCGGCCTGACCGTGGGCGGCCCCGGCGGACCCGTGCGCTGGGAGGCCAAGAACCAGCTCTCCGGCGAGGTCACCCCGATGGACCTGCCGCGGGTGACCGTCGGCGGCGCGTGGCTCGGCCAGAACGCCGACCCCGCCGTGCCCACCGCCGTCGTCGACCAGATCAAGGCGCTGGTCGGCGGTACCGCCACGGTCTTCCAGCGGACCCCGTCGGGCGACATGCTGCGCGTGGCGACCAACGTCGTCTCGGCGACCGGCACCCGCGCGATCGGCACCTACATCCCGGCCACCAACCCCGACGGCGCACCGAACCCGGTCGTCTCGGCGGTCACCGCCGGGCAGACCTACCGGGGCAACGCGTTCGTCGTCGACTCCTGGTACGTCTCGGCCTACACGCCGCTGCTCGACCGGGCCGGCCAGCTGGTCGGCATGCTCTACGTGGGCGAGAAGCAGCAGTCGATCCCGGCGCTGCGCGAGAGCCTCGAGGCCACCGGCGTCGGCGAGAACGGGCACGTCGAGGTCTGGGGCGGCACCGGCGACCGGGCGGGCACCGTGCTGGTCAGCCCCGGCGGCGAGCGCGACGGCGAGCAGCTCATCGACGCCACCGACGCCGACGGCCGCCCGTGGGTGCGCGAGATCGTCGACGCCGCCGTGGCGCTGGAGGACGGCGCGCAGGCGACCGTGGCCTTCACCGACCCCGAGGCCGGCCCGAGCACCGCCACCGTCACCTACTACGCGCCGTGGGACTGGGTGCTGGTCACGATCGCCCGCGACGCCGACTTCACCGGCCCGGTCGACCGGCTCGACGACGGCCGCAGCGCGATGGTCACCGCCCTGGTGCTGGCCGCCGTCCTCGTCGCCCTGCTCGGCGGGGTCGTGGCCTGGCAGCTCGGCCGCCGGCTCACCGCGCCGCTGGAGCAGCTGCGCGCCCGGATGGCCGAGATCGCCGACGGCGAGGGCGACCTGACCCAGCGCATGCCGGTCAGCGGCGACGACGAGGTCGGCCAGCTGTCCGCGGCGTTCAACCGCTTCGTCGAGAAGGTCGCCGGCACCATCCGCGACATCGGCGGGTGCGCCCGCCAGGTAGCCGCGTCGGCCTCCGGGGTCGCCTCCGTGGCCGACGGGCTGGCCGGCCGGGCCGCGCGCAGCCGCGACCAGGCGCAGGCGGCGCAGACCGCGGCCAGCGACATCAGCGCCGGGGTGTCGGCGGCGGCCGCGGGCGCGGAGGAGATGGGGCTGTCGATCTCCGACATCGCCCGCAGCGCCGGCGAGGCCGCCGAGGTGGGCCGGCAGGCCGCCGAGCTGGCCCGCCAGACCGAGGGCGCCATCGCCGCGCTCGGCACCAGCTCGGCCGAGATCGGCGAGGTCGTGCGGGTCATCGCCGCCGTCGCCGAGCAGACCAACCTGCTCGCGCTCAACGCGACCATCGAGGCCGCCCGCGCCGGCGAGGCCGGCAAGGGCTTCGCCGTGGTGGCCAACGAGGTCAAGGAGCTCGCCCAGGAGGCGGCCCGCGCCAGCGACGACATCGCCCGCCGGGTGGAGGCCATCCAGGCCGACACCGGCACCGCGGTCGGCTCGATCACCCGCATCGCCGAGGTCGTGCACGCCATGAACGACCACCAGCTCACCATCGCCAGCGCGGTGGAGGAGCAGTCGGCGACCACCCGCGAGCTGACCCGCAGCGTCGCCGCGGCGGCCGACGGCGCGGGCTCGGTGTCCTCGACCCTCACCGTGGTGAGCACCGACGCCCGTGACAGCGCGGTCGACGTCGACCGGGCGCACGCCGCGGCGGTCGAGCTCGACGGCCTGTCGCAGGAGCTCACCCGCCTGCTCGCCGTCTTCACCGTCTGACCGCGCGCCTCCCGCGGAGGCGTCCCGATCGAGGCCGTCCGGGCCGACCGCTCAGCGGGCCCGGGCGGCCTCGATCGCGTTCCAGCGGGCGAGGTTGTAGCGGGCGTCGACGAGCGCGTCGTGCGTGCCGGCCGGCTTCGGCGGGAGCGCGGGCTGCCCGGCGTCGTCCCAGCGCTGCCGCAGCTCGCGGGTGAACCGCGGGACCGCGCGCGGCAGCGCCGTCATCGGGCCCCACAGCTGGGCCAGCGCGACGTGGTCGTAGGCGGCGAACCAGGCCCACAGCTCCACCTCCTCCCCCGGTCCGGTGAGGAAGGCGAGCAGGTCGTCGCGGATGCGCCGGCGGTCGCGCCAGGCGCGGTCCGACGGAGGCGGCAGCTGGTCGAGCACGTTGCGGCGCACCCACGGGATGGCGCGGCGCTCGTCGAACTCGGTGCTCACCGCGTAGAACTCGCGCCCGGTCTCGTCGACGACGCCGATGGAGACGAGGTCGATCGTCGTCCCGTCCTCGATGAACTCGGTGTCGTAGAAGTACCGCCGCACGGCGCCCACCGTAGGTGCGGCCGTCTCAGGCCGCGGTGACGGGCGCGGCCTCGGCCGTGCCCGTCTCCGCCCGGGCCCGGGCCGCCCGCCGCCGGTCGAGCCACCACATCACCGGTCCCGCCGTCACACCGTGCAGCACCACCGAGCCCACGACCACGAGGACCGTGACCGACCACAGCTGCTCCCCGCCGGGGATCTCGGCCTCCGACAGGCCGTAGGCCAGGTAGTAGAGCGAGCCGATCCCGCGGACGCCGAAGAAGGCGATGACCGCGCGCTCGCCACGGCCGGTCCGCCCGCCGGCCAGCCCGAGCCACCCCGCCAGGGGGCGGACGACGAGCAGGACGGCGGCGGCGAGGACGACCTCGGCCCAGCCGACCCCGGCCAGGACGCCGCGCGCCAGGGCGCCGCCGACGAGCACCAGGAGGACCACCGTGAGGAAGCGCTCGAGCTGCTCGACGTGCGCGTGCAGCACCTGGTGCCGTCCGTGGGCCCGCTCGGCCGCGCGGATGGTGCAGGCGCACACGAAGACCGCCACGAACCCGTAGCCCTCGGCGAGCTCGGCGAGGCCGTAGGTCAGCAGGATCGCGGTGAGGACCACGAAGCCCTCCGCACGCTCGGCCACGCCGGTCCGCTCCGCGGTGCGCGAGAAGAACAGGACGCGCATCAGCCAGCCGCACGCCGCACCGACGGCCAGCCCCGCGGCGAGGCGCCACACGACGTCGACCGCCACCCACTCCAGCAGCCATCCCCCGGGTGCGGCCCCGGCCGCGGCGATCGCGATGGCGGCGTAGGTGAAGGGGAAGGCCAGCCCGTCGTTGAGGCCGGCCTCGGAGGTCAGCGCGAAGCGCGCCTCGTCCTCGCTGTCGCAGTCCTCCGTCGGCTCCCCCACCTGCACCTCCGTGGCGAGGACGGGGTCCGTGGGGGCGAGCGCGGCGGCGAGGAGGACGGCGGCCGCCGCGCCCAGCCCGAGCAGCCAGCCGCCGAGCAGGGCGATGGCGACGACGGTCAACGGCATCGTCAGCGCCAGCAGCCGCCAGGTGGTCCCCCAGCGCCGCCAGCCGACCGGCCGGTCGAGCGCCAGCCCGGCCCCGAGCAGCGAGACGATGACGACCAGCTCGGTGAGGTGGACGGTCACCGTCTCGTGCTGCACCGGGTCCGGCGTCGGCAGCTCCTCGACGAGCGCGAAGGCCAGCGCCCCGAGGGCCACGAAGACGATGGGCAGCGAGAGCGGCCGGCGGTCGAGCAGGCGGGGCAGCAGCGCCGCCAGGAGGGCGGCGACCCCGGCGGCCGCGTAGGCCAGGCCCGTGGGCTCCAGGCTCACCGCCGTCCACCACGGGGTCGGCGGGGCATCGAGGAGGTGCCTCTGCACGACAGGACTCGGGACACCGCCACATCCTGCGTGGACCGGACGTGTACCGCCCGGCGGGGCGCGACCGGTCCACACCCGTCCCTCCTCAGCGGGCCCGGCGCCCGCCCAGGGAGGACCGGCCGAACTCCCGGCCCTGCAGCGCCGCGATGTCGCGCTCGAGCTGCGGCACGCGGGCGGCCGACAGCCTCAGCACGAACTTCTCCGCCACGGCGCCGGTGACCGCCTGGCGCAGCGCCGAGACGACGCCGACCGACCGCGGCACGAACACCCGCCGCCCGCGGGTCTCCAGGTTCTCCACCAGCGCCTCGGCGCAGTCCTCCACCGAGGTGTAGGCGCCCAGCGGCCCCGGCAGCGACCGCCGCGCCTCGGCGAAGGTGGGCAGCGCCTCCTCGGTGTCGCGCACCAGGTCGGTGTCGATCCACGTCGGGTGGGCGCTGGCCACGGTCACGCCGCGGTGCGCCACCTCCAGCCGCAGCGCGTCACCGAAGCGCTCCAGGCCCGCCTTGGCCGCGCAGTAGGCGCTCATCCCCGGCAGCACGGTGAACGCCGCCGCCGAGCTCACCAGCAGCACGTGCCCGCGCCGATCCGCGATGGCCGGCAGCGCGGCGTGCGCGGTGAGCATGGCTCCGGTCAGGTCCACCTCGATCGTGCGCGACAGCGCGTGCGCCGAGCCGGTCATCACCGTGGTCAGTGGCGCGATGCCGGCGTTGGCGACCACGACGTCGAGGCCGCCGAACGTGTCCACGGTCCGCGCGACGGCGGTGCGCAGCGCCTCGGCGTCGGTGACGTCGCACTCCACCCACAGGTGCTCGGGACCGAGCTCGGCGGCCACCTGCGCGAGCAGCTCGGGCTCCAGGCCGGCCAGCGCCACGCGGGCGCCGCGGCGCGCGGCCCGCCGGGCCAGCTCCGCGCCGATCCCCCGGGCCGCGCCGGTGACCAGCACGACCTTCCCGGCGAGCGGGGTGCGGCTCCTGCGGGACCACGGCGCCATGGCGACTCCCTCGGTCGGCGTGCTCCTCGTTGAGCACTGCTCAAGAGCCGTTGTAGCGTGCTGACCGTTGCTCAGCAAGCCGGTCGACCGAAGGAGCTCCCTGGTGACGAGCACGCTGGACAGGCCCGCCCCGGGCGCGGAGCGCACCCGCGAGGTGGGCGTCGCGATCATCGGGTCGGGCTTCGCCGGCCTCGGGATGGCCATCGCCCTCCGGCGGCGCGGCGAGACCGACCTCGTGCTGCTCGAGCGGGCGCACGACGTCGGCGGCACGTGGCGCGACAACGCCTACCCGGGGGCCGCCTGCGACGTGCAGTCCAACCTGTACTCCTTCTCCTTCGCGCCCAACCCCGACTGGCCGCGCTCCTACTCCGAGCAGCCGGAGATCCAGGCCTACCTGCAGGCCACCGCCGACCGCTTCGACGTCCGGCGGCACTGCGTCTTCGGCGCCGAGGTCACCGCCGCCCGCTGGGACGACGCCGCGCGGCGCTGGGAGATCGAGACGACGGCCGGCCGGTTCCGGGCCCGGGTGCTCGTCTCGGCCGCCGGCGCGCTGGCCGACCCGGTGTACCCCGACATCCCGGGGCTCGCGTCCTTCGCGGGCACCGTCATGCACTCCGCGCGCTGGGACGAGGGCCACGACCTCACCGGCGAGCGCGTCGCCGTCGTCGGCACCGGCGCCTCGGCCGTCCAGATCGTCCCCGCGATCCAGCCTCGGGTGGGCAGCCTCGCCGTCTACCAGCGGACGCCGCCGTGGATCGTGCCGCGCACCGACCACCCGGTGTCCCCGCGGGTGCAGCGGCTCTACCGCTGGGTGCCCGGCCTGCAGCGGCTGGTGCGCGCGGTCCTCTACCTCGTGCGCGAGTTCCTCGTCGTCGGCCTGGCGAAGGACCGCCGGTTCCTGCGGCCCGTGGGCCGGGTGGCGCGGGCCCACCTGCAGCGGCAGGTGCGCGACCCGCGGCTGCGGCGGGCGCTGACGCCGGACTACACGATCGGCTGCAAGCGCATCCTGATCAGCAACGACTACTACCCGGCGGTCTCGGCACCGGGCGTCGAGCTGGTCACCGCGGGCATCGCCGAGGTGCGCCCGCACTCGGTGGTGACCGTCGACGGCGTCGAGCGCCCCACCGACACGATCGTGCTGGCCACCGGGTTCGCCGTCACCGACCTGCCGATCGCGCGGCGGATCACCGGCCGCGACGGCCGCACCCTCGCCGACGTGTGGTCCGAGGGCATGGTCACCAACCGCGGCAGCACCGTGGCCGGCTTCCCCAACCTCTTCCTGCTGGTCGGGCCGAACGTCGGCGTCGGCCACACGTCGATGGTCTACATGATCGAGTCGCAGGTGGCCTACGTCGACGACGCGCTGCGGACCATGGCCGCCGAGGGCCTGGCGGTCCTGGAGACCACGCCGGAGGCGCAGGAGGCGTACCGCGAGCTCGTCGCCCGCCGCTCCCGCGGCACGGTGTGGCTCGCCGGCGGCTGCGCCAGCTGGTACCTCGACCGGCACGGCCACAACACCACGCTCTGGCCGGACTTCACCTTCCGTTTCCGCAGGCTGACCCGGCGGCTGGACCGGGAGAACTACGTCGGCACCCCGGAGGCCGCCGCGTGAGCACGCCCCCGCCCCTCCGCCTGCGCCGCACGGCCGCCGTCGCCATCGACGACGGCGCCCTGCTGCACGCCACCGTCGACGGCCGCGACGACGCCCCCGTCACCCTCGTCCTCGCGCACGGCTGGACCCTGTCGCAGGCCGCCTGGGAAGACGTCGCCGCGCTGCTGGGCGGCCAGGTCGCCGACGGCCGGCTGCGGCTGGTGCGCTACGACCAGCGCGGCCACGGCCGCTCGAGCTGGGGCACCGCGGACGTCTCCATCGACCGGCTCGGCGCCGACCTCGCCACCGTCCTCGCCGCGCTCGCCCCCACCGGCCCGGTCGTGCTCGGCGGCCACTCGATGGGCGGCATGACGATCATGTGCCTGGCCGCCGCCCGTCCCGAGCTGTTCGGCGACCGCGTCCGCGGCGTCGCGCTCGTCTCGACGTCGGCCGGCGACCTGCAGCCCGCCCCGCGCACCCGCGCCGAGCGGGTCCGGCAGCGGCTCACCCCCGGCGCGCTGACGCTGGCACTGGCCGGCGCGCGCGTGGTCGAGCGGCTGCGCCGCCTCGTGCCGCCGGAGCACCCGCGGCACCGGGCGGTCGTGCGCGACCTGCTCTACGGCGCCGACGCGACCGACGCGATGGTGCGGGCGGGCGCCGAGATCATGCACGCCACCACGGTGCGGGCGTTCACGGCGTTCCTGCCGGCGCTGGGCGACCACGACGTGCGCACCGAGCTCGCCGCCCTCACCCGGGTACCGGTGGAGGTGCTCGTCGGCGAGGGCGACAAGCTGACCCCGGTGCGGCACAGCCGGCAGCTGGCGCAGGCGCTGCCCGACGCGCGGCTGCAGGTCGTGCCGCGCACCGGCCACATGCTCCCCGACGAGCGGCCCTCCCTGGTCGCCGCGTCGATCGCCCGGCTGC
Organism: Geodermatophilus sp. SYSU D01106; assembly: GCF_054049995.1. Classification (NCBI taxonomy): domain Bacteria; kingdom Bacillati; phylum Actinomycetota; class Actinomycetes; order Geodermatophilales; family Geodermatophilaceae; genus Geodermatophilus; species Geodermatophilus sp. SYSU D01106. The sequence goes on from NZ_JBJGYM010000004.1 coordinate 47,679, forward strand.
TCACCGAGGCCGCGGCCGCCCGGGCCGCCGCCTGAGCCGGCCGGCCGTGACCGCCCCCGCCCCTCCCCCGCGCTCCCGCCGGTCGGCCGCCGACCGGCGGGAGCAGCTGGTCGGCATCGGCCTGCAGCTGCTGCCCACGACGCCGGTGCAGGAGCTGACCATCGACGAGGTGGCCCGGCGGGCGGGCATCAGCCGCAGCCTGCTGTTCCACTACTTCCCGTCCAAGCGGGACTACTACCGGGCGGTGACCCGGGCGGCGGCCGACCTGCTGCGCACCCACCTCACCCCGCCGGACGGCGTCCCGGCGGCGGAGCGTCCCGCATGGATGCTCGACCGCTACGTCGGCTGGGTGGAGACCTACCGCGAGACCCACCTGGCGTTCGTCCGCGGCGCGGCCGGCGGCGACCCGTGGGTGGCCGAGGTCTACGAGGAGACCCGCGAGGCGCTGGTCGACCTCGGCATGGGGGCGCTCGGCATCGGCGCGCTCGGCGGCCCCGAGGACCCGCTGCGCCGGCAGCTGGTGCGCTCCTGGTTCGCCTTCACCGAGGACCTGGTGCACCAGTGGGTGCGCGAGCCCGCGACCAGCCGCGAGGACCTGCTCGCGCTGCTCACCGACGTCCTGGGACGCCTGCTGGACCGCTAGCCGGCGAGGGTGTCGGGCGCGCGGTCGCCGGCCTCGCCGGCCGGGGGCGGCAGCACGCCGGGCCGCCCGCCGGCGGCCTGCGCCTTCTTCACCGAGGCGCCGTAGACGTCGACGTACTCCTGGCCTGACAGCGTCATGACCTCGTACATGATCTCGTCGGTGATCGACCGCTCGACGAAGCGGTCACCGGCCAGGCCCTCGTAGCGAGAGAAGTCCAGCGGCTCGCCGAAGCGCACGCAGACCCGCGGCAGCCGCGACCCGAACGGCATCCGCCGCGGCGTGTAGGTCATGGCCACCGGCACGACGGGGGCTCCGGTCTCCAGCGTCATGCGGGCGACACCGGTCTTGCCGCGGTAGAGCCGGCCGTCGGGCGAGCGGGTGCCCTCGGGGTAGATGCCGAGCAGCCTGCCCTGCTCGAGGATGCCGATGCCGGTGCGGATCGCGCCCTCGGCGGCGGTGGCGCTCGACCGGTCGATCGGCACCTGGCCCGCGCCGGAGAAGAACGCCCGCTGCAGGCGGCCCTTCACGCCGCGGCCGGTGAAGTACTCGGCCTTGGCCAGGAAGGTGACCCGGCGCCGCAGCGACAGCGGCATGAAGATCCAGTCGGCGGCCGACAGGTGGTTGCTCGCGAGGATCGCCGCGCCGTCGGCGGGGACGTGCTCCCGACCCTCGGCCCGCGGCCGGAAGGCCAGCCTCACGGCGGGGCCGATCGCGACGAACTTGAGGAACCAGTAGAACAACACGCCTCCCTGTGGAACTGCCAGACTAGGGAGCCGGGCATCCCGGCGACAATCGACCCCCCGGTCGCGCGCGTCCGCACCGGCCCGACCGCCGTCCGCCGAGGAGGACCCCGTGGCTGCAGCGCCGTCCCCGGTTCCCGCGCAGGGGTCGCCGTCGTGACGACCCCGCGACGCGGCCGCGGCCGCCGGGACAACGGTCTCGACGCGCCCCTGTGGGCCCCGCTGCGCGACGTCGACCCGCGGGTCGGCGAACACCTCCTCGACGTGCTGCGCGAGGCCGGGATCGCGGCCTACCTCGAGCCCGCCGCCGACGTCGGCCCCTACACCCGCACCGTGTTCCTCCCGAGCCCGCCGGCCGACCGGCTCTTCGTCGACCGGGCGCGGCTGCGCGAGGGCCGCTCGCTGGTCGACCGGCACGCCGACGACCACGTCCCGGCCGCGGGCCCCGCCGCCGAGCGCCGCTCCACCCGCCCCGACCTCGACGAGGACGCCGAGTGGCGGCGCATCGTGGCCGCCTACGAGGCCGAGCACGGGCGCACCGTCGTCGAGGAGTCGCGGCCCGCCCCGGCGCCGGCCCCCGCCCCGGCCGAGGACACGACGCGGCACACCGTCCGGGACGCCGCCGGGGACGCCGACGACGACGCGGACGAGGAGCACTACGAGCCGCCGCCGGCCCCGCCGGTGCCCGTGCCCTCGCCGTCGACGCTCTACGCCGTGCTGCTGGCCGCGGCCGGCGTCGTGCTGGTCGGCGCCCCGCGGGTGCTGGGCCTGACCACCGACACGGGCCTGGTGCTCGGCGTCGCGGCGCTGGTCGGCAGCGCCGGGCTGTTCCTGTCCCGGATGCGCGAGCGCTCCACCGACGACGGCGACGACGGCGCCGTCGTCTGACGGGTCAGCCGCCGGTCTCCTGCGCGCAGACGGTGGCCCGCGCGAGGTCGGCGGCGCCGACCAGGCCGGCCTGCGCGCCCAGCGTGGCGGCGACGACCTCCGGCCCGGGCCGGAAGCCGCGGCCGGGCAGCACCCGGTCCAGCCGCTCGCGGGCCGGCCGCAGCACCATCTCGCCGAGCACGCTGACCCCGCCGCCGATGACGACGACGTCGGGGTCGAGCACAGCGGCGAGGTCGGCGATGCCCTGGCCGAGCCACTCGCCGACGTCGGTGACCAGCGCCAGCGCCACCGGGTCGCCGTCGGCCGCGGCGCGCGCGACGTCCTCGCCGGTGAGCCGCGTGGGGTCGCCGTCGACGCGGTCGAGCAGCCGGGCGGCCGCCGCCGGTGAGCGGGTGGCGACCTCGCGGGCGGTGGTGGCCAGTGCGCTCCCGCTGGCGTACTGCTCCCAGCAGCCGCGGTTGCCGCACGGGCACAGCCGGCCGTCGGGCACCACGCGCATGTGGCCCCACTCCCCCGCGACGCCGTGCGCGCCGCGCTGCAGCCGGCCGCCGGCGACGATCCCGCCGCCGATGCCGGTGCCGAGGGTGACGCACAGCGCGAGGTCGGCGCCCCGGGCGGCGCCGAAGCGGTACTCGGCCCAGGCGGCGGCGTCGGCGTCGTTGCCCACCCACAGCGGCCGCCGCAGCCGGGCGGCCAGGTCGCGGCGCAGCGAGCTGTGCCGCCAGGCGAGGTGCGGGCTGAACAGCACGACGTCGCCGGTGCGGTCGAACCACCCGGCCGCGCCGACGCCGACGGCGGCGAGCTCTCCCCCGTGCGCGGCGGCGAGCTCCTCGACCACCGCGGCGATCGCCGTCTCGGTCTCACCGACCGTGGCGGTGGGCGTGGACCGGCGGGCGGTGGCCAGGACCGTGCCGTCGGGGGCGACGACGCCGCCGGCGACCTTGGTGCCGCCGACGTCGACGCCCAGCGCCGGCAGCGCGGCCGCGTCCACTAGGCGATCTCGATGTGCTGCACCGGCGGTGCCGGCGGGGGTGGTGCGGACGCGGGCTGCTCGGGCTGCTCCGGCGCGGCCCGCCCCTCCTCCTCGGCGGCGGCGGCGGCCATGGCGCGCAGGGCGGTCGCGGCGCTGGTGAGCGCGTCGGCCAACGCCTCGCTCACCTCCGGGCGGCGCACGACGGCGGCGACCTGGCACACCGGGCACCAGCGGCAGTCCCCGCCGGGCACGTGCCCGTCCCCGTCCGGCCGGCCCTGGAGGCCCGGCCCCTGGAGACCCGGTCCCTGGAGACCCAGCCCCTGGAGGTCGAGTCCCTGCAGGCCCAGGCCCGCGACCAGCCGGCGGGCCTGCTCGACCCAGTCGGTCGCCTCGCTCACCGCGTTCCCCCCTCGTCCCGGCCCGGCTCCGGCTGCTGGGCGGCCAGCAGGTCGGCCGGCCACTGCTGCGGGTCCGCCGCGAACCCGACCTCCAGCCGCGCGCGGGCGGTGCCGGCGTCGGCCAGGCTGCCCGAGGTGACCACGCACCGCCGCAGCAGCGCGTCCAGCCGCAGCGACCGGCGGGTGCCCGCGGCGGTGAGCACGAGGTCGTCCTCCCAGCGGGTCAGGCCGACGTCGCCCCGCTCGGCGAAGGGCAGCGGCAGCACCAGCCGCCAGCCGCGGTCGACCCGCTCGGGCGCCGGCGCCCGCGCCGGCTCCCCGGCGGGCCCGGGCAGGTCGGGCAGCAGCGCGGCCAGCGCGGCGGCGCCCCGCGGCGCGGCCGCGGACTCCGGCACCTGCACGACCTCCGCCACCTCGGCCAGCGCGGCCAGCGACTCCTCCTGCTCCGCGCGGCGCGCGGCCCACCAGCCGCCGGCGGCCGCGTCGGGCAGCACGCGGGCCAGCACCCCGGCCGCGGCCTGGCCGTGCACGGCCAGCGCCGTGGTGGCGCGGCGCAGGGCGGCGGCCGCGCCGGGCCGCGGCACGGCGACCAGCCGGACGGCGGTGGCCGAGGGGTCGGCGAGGGCCTGGGCGCCCAGCCAGGACTCCAGCTCCGGGACGGCGGCGAGCGCGACGTCGACCGCGCCGCGGCGGACCGTGCCCGCGCGGACGGCGGCGGTGCGGACCGCCCCCAGCATCCGCAGCCGCGTGGGCAGCGCCTGCTCCAGCCACCAGCTCAGCGCCCCGGGCAGCGCGACGAGCCCGGCCGCCGTCTCCAGCGAACCGGCGTCGAGGACGACCAGGTCGGCGTCCCCGGCGCGCGCGAGCGCGGCCAGCAGCGCCACCTCCCGCGCCCCGGGCAGCGGGACCACCGACGTTGCCGGCGGCAGCGCCAGGTCGGGGACGGCGGCCGACAGCTCGGCGCCCCACCGCTCCCACAGCCGCTCGAGCCCGGCGCGCGGATCGGCGCGGATGACCTCGGCGCCCGCGTCCGCGACGCCGGCCGGCGGCTCCTGCGCGGTCACGAGCGCCACCCGCCGCCCGGCGCCCGCGGCGCGGACCGCGGCGGCCGCCGCGACGGTGGTCGTGCCGGCCCCGCCGGGGCCGGTGAACAGCAGGGTGCGCACGGGCGGCTCAGCCCTCGACGCGCTTCTTGAGCTCCTTGAGCGCGGTGTCGAGGATGACCTTCTCGGCGCGGCGCTTGAGCATCCCGATCATCGGCACCGCCATGTCGACGGTGAGCCGGTAGGTGACCTCGGTGCCGCCGCCGGACTCGCGGAGCGTGTAGGAGCCGTCCTGCCGCTTCATGATCTTGCTCTGCACGAGGGTCCAGGAGACCTGCCGGTCGCCGTCCCAGGTGTAGTCGAGGACGTACTCGTCGGTGAGGACGGTGGCGTCGATGACGAAGCGCACCCGGCGGGCGCGGCCGTCGGGCCCCGTCTCCTGCACCTCCACGGTGCGGGCCGCCTTCACCCACTGCGGATAGGCCGGGAAGTCGGCGATCACCGCCATCACGTCGGCCGCCGGGGCGGCGACGACGATCGACTGGGTCGACTGCTCGGCCATGGCCTGAGGCTAGCCGCTCCGCTCCCGCCCGCGGGCCGGGCCGCCCGGCTGCGGCTACTCACCGGTAGGCGCAGCCGGTAGATTCGTCGGGACGTGTCCCGCCGCGGGACCGCGGGCACCGGCGCCCCGGCCGAGCGGGGAGAGAGGACCGAGCGTGCGCGAGTACAGCGTCCCCGCGACGAGCGAGGTGGGCCCGGACGCGGCCCTGACCGACATGCTGACCGAGAACGTCGAGAAGCACGGCGACGAGGTCGGCCTCCGCATCCAGCGCGGCGGGCGGTGGGAGGACGTCACCTGGCGCCAGTTCGGCGAGCAGGTGACCGGCGTGGCCAAGGGCCTGATCGCCGCCGGCGTGCAGCCCGGCGACCGGGTCGCCCTGCAGGCCAAGACCCGCTACGAGTGGCCGCTGTTCGACTTCGCCATCTGGACGGCGGGCGCGGTCACGGTGCCGGTCTACGAGACCTCCAGCCCCGACCAGGTGGCCTGGATCCTCGCCGACTCCGGCGCCGTCGCCGCCGTCGTCGAGCGCGCCGAGCACGCTTCGGCCGTCGACTCCGTGCGCGACCAGGCGCCCGACCTCGGGCCGCTGTACGTCATCGAGGACGACGCCGTCGCCACCCTCACCGCCGCCGGCGCCGACGTGCCCGACAGCGAACTGGCCGCCCGCCGCGCCACGCTGAACGCGGACAGCCTGGCCACGCTCATCTACACCTCGGGCACCACGGGCCGGCCGAAGGGCTGCGAGCTCACGCACGGCAACTTCCTGTTCGAGATCGACAACGGCATCACGCTGCTGGACCGGTTCCTCGGCGAGGACGAGTCGCTGCTGCTGTTCATCCCGCTCGCGCACGTGCTGGCCCGCGTCCTGCAGGTCGGCGCGGTGAAGACCCGCACGATCACCGGCCACACGCCGGACGTGAAGAACCTGCTCGAGGACCTCGGCGCCTTCAAGCCGTCGTTCGTCCTCGCGGTGCCGCGCGTGTTCGAGAAGGTGTTCAACTCCGCGAAGGCCAAGGCGGAGGCCGACGGCAAGGGGAAGATCTTCGACCGCGCCGCCGCCGTCGCCATCGCCTGGTCCCGGGCGCAGGACACCGGCGGTGCCGGCCTCGGCCTGCGGCTGCAGCACGCGCTGTTCGACCGGCTGGTCTACGGCAAGCTGCGTGCCGCCCTCGGCGGCCGCTGCCTCGGCGCCATCTCCGGCGGCGCCCCGCTCGGCGAGCGGCTCGGCCACTTCTTCCGCGGCATCGGCGTCACCGTCTTCGAGGGCTACGGCCTCACCGAGACCACCGCCGCCGCGTCGGTCAACCACGAGAAGGCGCTGCGCATCGGCACGGTCGGCCGGCCGCTGCCCGGCGTCTCGTTCCGGATCGCCGAGGACGGCGAGATCCTCATCCGCGGCGGCGTGGTCATGCGCGGCTACTGGAACAACGAGCAGGCCACCGCCGAGGCGATCGACGCCGAGGGCTGGTTCCACACCGGCGACATCGGCGAGATCGACGCCGACGGGTTCACGAAGATCACCGGGCGCAAGAAGGAGATCCTGGTGACCGCGGGCGGCAAGAACGTCGCCCCCGCCGTCCTCGAGGACCGGCTGCGCGCGCACCGGCTGGTCAGCCAGTGCATCGTCGTCGGCGACCAGCGGCCGTTCATCGCCGCGCTGGTCACCCTCGACGCCGAGGCGCTGCCGCTGTGGCTGGAGTCGAAGGGCAAGCCCGCCGACACCCCGGTCGCCGCGCTGGCCGACGACCCCGACGTCAAGGCCGAGCTCGACGCCGCCGTCGCCGACGCCAACCGGGCCGTCTCCCAGGCGGAGGCCATCAAGAGGTACCGGGTGCTGACCACCGACTTCACCGAGGAGAACGGGATGCTCACCCCGAGCCTCAAGCTGAAGCGCTCCGTGGTGGTCAAGGAGTTCGACGCCGAGGTCGAGGCGCTCTACAGCCGCTGACCCCGCCCGCCGCGAGCCCCCTCCCGCACCGCGGGAGGGGGCTCGCGCCGTCCCGGGCCCTCGGGTCCCCGGGACGTGCCGGTCAGGGCTCGAGCAGGGCGGCGAGGTCGGCGGCGATCGTCGTCCACGACCAGCGCCGCTCCACCCACGCGCGGCCGGCGGCGCCCATCGCCCGAGCCCGCGCCGGGTCGTCGAGCAGCGCGGTCACCGCGGCGGCCACCGCCTCCGGGGACCGCGGGTCGCGCACCACGGTGCCCGACTCGCCGTCGAGCACCGCCTCCGGCGCCCCGCCGGACGTGCCGGCCACCACCGGCAGGCCACACGCGGCGGCCTCCAGGTACACCATCCCCAGGCCCTCGACGTCGAGGCCGCCGCGGCGGGTGCGGCAGGGCATGGCGAACACGTCGCCCGCGGCGTAGTGCTCGGGCAGCTGCGCGGGCGGCACCGCGCCGGTCAGCACCACCGCGTCCCCGAGCCCGCTAGCCGCGCGCCGCAGCCGGACCTCGCCGGGACCGCCGCCGACCAGCAGCAGCCGGGCGCCGGGGTGGCGGGCGAGCACCCGCGGCCAGGCGGCCACCAGCACGTCCTGGCCCTTGCGCGGCACCAGGCGGGAGACGCACACGACGACCGGCGCGTCCCCCAGCCCGTACCGGCGGCGGACCGCCGTCCCGTCGGCGGCCGGGGTGAACCGGTCGACGTCGACACCGGGCGACAGCTGCGCGAGCCGCGTCCGCCCCTCGAGCGCCGGCGCCAGGCGGCCGCGGGTGTACCCGCTGATGCAGGTGACGACGTCGAGGCCGCCGGCGATCCGCTGCACCAGCTGCCGGGCGACGGGCAGGGCGACCCAGCCGGTCTCGTGCCCGTGCGTGACGCCCACCAGGCGCCGCGCCCCGGCGGCGCGCAGGCCCGGGGCGAGCAGCCCGAGCGGCGCGGCCGCCCCGAACAGGACGGTGTCGCAGCCGTGCTCGCGGACGAGCGCCGCCGCGGCCCGGGCGGTGGCCGGGGTGGGGAGGAGCATCGACGTCCGCTGCCGGACGACCGGGTAGGGCAGCTGCGCGTCGTACGCCTCCCAGCCCGGCGAGCGCGAGGCGAGCACCACCAGCGACCCCGGCGGGCGGCGCTCGAGCAGCGCGGCGACGAAGGTCTGGATGCCGCCCTGCCGCGGCGGGAAGTCGTTGGTGACGACGAGCGTGCGGCTCACCGGCCGCCCAGTCCGAGCCAGTCCTCCGCCATCGCCACCCGCTGGGCCGTCGTCGGGTGCGAGCCGAAGAACCACTGCCAGGCCGCGGGCGGGCTGGGGTCGGAGAGGTTGGTCTCCCCCAGCCGCTGCTGCATCGCCACGAACGCCGCGGCGTCGCCGGTGAGGTCGAGGGCGTGCAGGTCGGCGCGCGCCTCCACGTGCCGCGAGACGAGGTTCTGCACCGGGGTGGCCGCCAGCGTGCCGACGGCGCTGAGCAGCAGCACCAGCGGCACGACCCGCGGGTCACCGGCGGACCCCGCGCCCGCCCGCCGGAGCAGGGGCGGCCACGACAGCAGCCAGCCGAGCAGCGCCACCGCTCCCGCCGCGCCGAGGGCGCCCATCAGCGTGCCGGTGAGGACGTCGTCGGTGGCCACGTGCCCGAGCTCGTGGGCCACGATCGACTCGATCTCGTCGTCGGGCACGTCGGCGAGCAGCGTGTCGTAGAGGACGACGCGGCGCGTGGAGCCGAACCCGGACACGTAGGCGTTGAGCGACGTCGTCCGGCGGGAGGCGTCGGCCACGAGGACGTCCTCGACCGGCGTGCCGCTCTCCTCGGCGAGCTCCAGGACGTCGGTGCGCAGTTGCCCGGCCGGGAGCGACGCGAAGCTGTTGAACGCCGGCTCGATCACCACCGGGTAGAGGAAGGAGCCGGTGACCACGAGCGCGGCGGCGCCCGCCGACGCCCACGCCCACCAGGTGCGCGGCGCCCACCGGGCCAGGGCGACCAGGGCGAGCAGCCCGAGCGCGGTCAGGCCGGCGTCGATGGCCGTGTTCACGGCGACGTCGCGCAGCCACAGCCCCCACGACCGGGTGGACAGGCCGTAGCGGTGCCGGACCACCTCGCCGTACGCGCTGATCGGCAGCGTGGCCAGCCGCCCGGCGAGCAGCAGGACCACCGTGGCGGCCAGGACGGTCAGCGGCCACCGGCGGCCGTCGGTCCGGCCGAGCGCGCCGACCAGCCGGCTGCCGAGGCGGGTCAGGCCGAACAGGGCGGAGACGGCCAGGCCGAGCAGGAGGTTGGCCAGCGAGGCGGGACGCAGGTCGGCGGCCAGCGCCTCGGCGCGGCGCACCACCTCGGCGGGCAGCCCGGCGTCGTCGCTGACCGGTGTGGCCCCGCCGGGCGGGGGCGGCAGCACGGTCCACGGCGTCCGGACGGCGACCACGACGACGAACGCCGCCCCGAGCACCGCGGCGACGACGAGGGCGGCGCGGCGGGCGGTCCAGCGGCGGGCCGGCGCGGGGCCGGTGCGGTCCTCCTGGCGGGCCCTGCTCACGCCGCCGCCCAGCCCACCCGGCCGATCCTAGGCGGGCGCCGGGACGGTCGGCCCGGGCCCCGGACGCGGCGAGGGCCGGGGACCCGTGCTGGGTCCCCGGCCCTCACCGGCGAGGTGCTGGAACGGCACCCTCCCGGGTCCCGCGCCGAGCTCGCGAGGCGTGGGGAGGAGGGGGTCCTTCGTCAGGCGATGCGGCGCATGGCGGTGATGCCGCCCATCGAGTCGACCGACACGACCTTCACCGGCACGCCGGAGGTGGAGGCGTGCACCATCTGGCCGTTGCCGATGTACATCGAGACGTGGCTGACCGGGCTGTAGTAGAAGATCAGGTCGCCCGGCTGCAGCTGCGACCGCGTGACCGCGGTGCCCATCTGCGACTGCATGCGGCTCGAGTGCGGGAGGCTGATCCCGGCCGCCGCGTAGGCGTACTGGGTCAGGCCCGAGCAGTCGAAGGCGTTCGGCCCGCCGGCGCCCCACACGTAGGGGTCGCCGACCTGCGCCAGCGCGGTCTGCACGGCGGCCTGCGCGGCGCCGCTGCCGCCACCGGCCGCCGCCACCGGGGCGGGCTGCGCCGCCGCGGCCCGACCGGCGGCCTGCGCGACCGGAGCGCTCTCGCCGGTGCTGCCACCGGCCGCCGCGGGAGCCGCGGCCTGCTCGGCCTCGCCGGCCTGCTGGGCGGCCAGGGCGGCCGCCTGCTGGGCGGCGGTCAGCGCGGCGAACTGCGCCTGGTAGTCGGCGATGTCCTCCTCGAGCCGCGCCTCCTGAGCGCTGAGGTCGTCGAGGGTGCGCTGCGCGTCGGCCTCGGCGGCGTCGGCGTCGGACTGCGCCTGCTGGGCGGCCGCGGCAGCCTCCCCGACCTCGGCGAGCACGTCGGTGGTGTGCCCGGCGATCTGGTCGAGGGTGGCCAGCGAGTTGACGAAGTCGTCGGCGGAGTCGCTGGTCATCAGCAGCTCGAGGCCGGCGAAGGTGTCGTTGCCGCCGGTCCACGCGGTGCGGGCGACCTCGCGGATCTGCCCGTCGAGGGCCTGCAGCTGGGCCTGCGCGTCGGCGAGCGCCTGGTCGGCGGCCGCGGCGGCGGCCTGCTGCTGCAGGACGGTCTCGCGGGCCTCGTTGACCTGCTCGGAGACGGCCTCCAGGCGGCGGCCGGCGTCGGCGGCGAGCTCGGCGGCCTGCTCCGGCGTGGTGGCCCGCTCCGGGTCGGCCACGGCGGTGCCGGGCAGGAGCGTCACGGTCAGCGCGGCGGTGGTGCCGACCAGCGCGACGCGGCCGAGGAGACGGCGGCGGGAGGGGCGGTGCGCCCCCGCGACACGGGCGGTGCTGCGGGACGCGGACTGTTCACGGGCATGCCCCAGGGAGGGGCGGGGGGTCGCCACGGGCGGCGGCTCTCCGTTTCTTCCTCAGCTACCGCCTACCGAGTTAGCTGACGGGTTCGGGCTGGGAAGACGTGCCCTATCTCTGGACCCCGGCGGACCGGTGTCCGTGAGAACTCACCCCAGTGCTGCGGTGGGTCCCCGGCTCACCTCGCGCACACCCGGGGGCGGCGTCCGGTGACTCGGCGGTGACCGGCCGAGGTCACCTCGCAGTGGGTGACGACCACCCGGCCGGACGCGGCCACAGTACGGACGTGATGCAGATGTGACAAACGCGGACCCCGGGAACTGTGAGAACACACACGGTGAGCAGTCGCGCCACTCCGGTGCGTGCCCGCCCGGGCCGTCACCTGCGTCTCAGCCGGTGCGGCGGCGCCCACCCGGCCGGGCCTCCCCCGCCGGCCGGTGACGCAGCGGAGGCACCAGGCCGCCGTCGGCCAGGGCGCGCACGGCGCGGCGCTCCACGTCGTCGAGGTCGACCACCACGCCCGCGAGGGGCGCGGCGGCGTCGCCCGTGGCGCGGGCGGTGGCGGCCGGGACCGGCGGCACCGGCAGCAGCACGGGCGCGGTGCCCAGCTCCGCCGGCGGCGCGCCGAGCAGCACGGTGACGACGCAGTCGGCGCAGCCGGTGCCGCGCACGGTGCACGAGTCGCAGTCGATGAGCATGGCGGTGTCCCTCCGGTGCCCCGCCGCGCGCCCGGGAGACCGGGCGACGGACGGGACGGGTCTCCCTGTCGGTTGGCCGGCACGCTAGGGACGGCCACCGACAGTCCGGCTCAGCTGCCCGCGTACTCCCAGTGCCAGGGCTCCTCGCGGCCGTTGCCCGGGTCGGCCCACGTGGGGTGCAGCCAGCCGAAGCGGCCGGCGTTGGCGACCATCCACGCGTACTGCGGGGTGCCGAAGGTGTCGATGCCGCCGCACAGGTCCACGGCCAGGCCCCAGCCGTGGTTGCTGGTGCCGGGCACTGCCGCGAGCGCCGGCTTCTCCCCGTAGAGCCGCACCTGCGAGGCGTAGGTGCGGTAGGAGTCGGTGATGCAGAGCGGCCCGCCGAACGCCGTCGCGTACGCGGCGCTCAGCGCCCGCCAGGCCGCCGCGGCGTCGCAGCGCAGCGCGTGCGAGCCGACGCCGATCGGGCACAGCGCGCTGGGCGGGATCAGGCCGTTGGGGTAGCCGCCCCACGAGCGCCCCCCGACGGAGCTCGGCGGGTAGACCGTGTTGCCGCACTCCACGCGCAGTGCGCCGCCGGTCGGGCCCGGCGGGGCCACCTCCGCGCGCGGGCCGAGGCTCGGCCGGCCGACGTGCAGCACCTGGTCGGCCGGCAACCGGCGGACGACGACCGCGCCGGCCCGCCCGTCGGCGGCCAGCATCGTCTGCCCGTCGAGGGCGATGCCCACGTGCCCGAGTCCCGACTCCGGCGTGCCGAGGAACACCAGGTCGCCGGGCAGCACGTCGGCGAGGTCGACCGGGGTCGTTCCCGCGAACAGCCCCGCCTGGTCGCCGGGCAGGTCGATCCCGGCGTCGCGGTAGACCGTCGACACCAGCGACCCGCAGTCCCAGGAGTCGGGCCCCGCCGTGCCGGGCGCGTACGGCCGGCCGAGGGCGTCCATCGCCGCGGTGACGGCGGCCAGCGTCTCGGCCGGCAGCACCAGCAGCGACGTGGGCTCCCGCGGGGACTGCGCCGCCCCGCGCTGGGCGCCGCCGGCCGCGGCGCCGACCGGCAGCAGCCCGCCGGGCAGCCCGGCCGCGGGGTCGAGCAGCACCGACGCCGGCGGGGCCGCGACCCCGGCCGCCGCGAGCTGGTCGAGGTACGCGCGCCAGTTGGCGGCCGTCTGGCGGTTGACGTCGGCCTGCTGGCGCTGCAGGTCCGACAGCTGCCGGTCGACGTCGCCGAGGGCCACGTCGAGCTCGTCGGTGACCGCCTCCGCGCTCGCCTGCAGCTCGGCCACCTGGCCGGACAGCCGGTCGGCCCGCTTCTGGGCCTCGGCCAGCGCGGCCTCGGCCGCCGTCCGATCGGCCACCGCGGCCCGGCGCTGCTGCTCCGCGGCGGTCACGGTGGCGGCGGTGTGGTCGTCGACGGCCTCGAGGTAGCCGAGGGCGGCGACGACGTCGCCCGGGTCGGCGCCGCTGAGCAGGACCGACAGCGGCGTCAGCGCACCGCCGTCCCGGTAGGCCGCCGAGGCGTAGCGGGCGACGACGGCCTGGTACCGCGCCAGCTCGCCCTCCGCGGCGGCGACGTCGGCACGGGCGGTGTCGGCGTCGGCCTGCGCGGCGGCCAGCGCCTGCTGCGCCGCGGTCACCTCGGCCTGCCGCTGCTGCAGGTCGGCCTGCACCTCGGCGGCGCGCTGCTGCAGCCGGTCCAGTGCCGCGCTGTCGAGGGTGCCGCTGGTGCCGCCGGGCTGGTCGCTGGGCGCCGCGGCGGCGGGGCCGGCGAGCGCGACCGCCAGGACCGCGGCGAGGGCGGCGACGCCGAGCGACGTCGCGCCGCGCCGGGACCGCGCACGCATCGGACCACCCTCACTGGACCGGACCCCCCTGGTCCGCCGGGCGATCGTCGTCCGGGCCGCGTCCGTGCCGCAACCGGTGCGGGCGCGCCTCCCCCGCCCGGGCGAGGACACGCCGGGCGCCGCGCCGGGGAGCCCGTCAGGACCCCCGCCCGGGAGCCGCCCCGGGACCGCCCCCGGGAGCCGCTCCGGGACCGCCTCCGGCAGCACCACCGGGGCCGCCTCCCCGGGACTGTCCGACCCCCGGCCTACCGTCCCGCCGTGCTCTTCCCCGCCAGCGGGGCCGGTTCCCGGCCGCCGCGACACGAGCAGGCACCCGCCCACGGCGACCGCCCGCTCCCCCGCACCCGGCCGGTCCCGCACGAGCCGCTGCCCTACGTGCAGGCGACGATCGACGAGCTCGGGACGCCGCTGGCCGGCGTCACCTTCGTGGTGGTCGACCTCGAGACCACCGGCGGGTCCCCGAAGGACTGCGCGATCACCGAGATCGGCGCGGTGAAGGTGCGCGGCGGGCAGGTGCTCGGGGAGTTCCAGACGCTGGTCGACCCGGGCTGCGAGGTGCCGCCCTACATCAGCGTGCTCACCGGGATCACGACGGCGATGGTGGCCACCGCGCCGCGCATCGACGCGGTCCTGCCGGCCTTCCTCGAGTTCGCCCGCGGCGCCGTCCTCGTCGCGCACAACGCCCCCTTCGACCTCGGGTTCCTCCGGGCCGCCTGCGAGCAGACCGGCACCGCCTGGCCCGCGGCCGCCTCGGTCGACACCGCCGTCCTGGCGCGCCGGCTGCTCAGCCGCGACGAGGTGCCCAACTGCAAGCTGGCCACCCTCGCGCCGTTCTTCTCCGCCACCACCTCGCCGTGCCACCGGGCGCTCGACGACGCCCGCGCGACCGTCGACGTCCTCCACGGCCTGTTCGAACGACTCGGCCCGCTCGGGGTGACGTCGCTGGAGGAGCTGACCGGGCTGACCCGGCAGGTCGACCCGGCGCGCCGCCGCAAGCGCCACCTCGCCGAGACCGTCCCGCACGGCCCCGGCGTCTACGTCTTCCGCGGCCCGCGCGACGAACCGCTCTACGTCGGCACGAGCAACGACCTGCGCACCCGCGTGCGCAGCTACTTCAACTCCAGCGAGCAGCGCAGCCGGATGACCGAGATGGTCGCCCTCGCCACCCGCGTCGACGCCGTCCCGTGCGCGCACGACCTGGAGGCCGCCGTCCGCGAGCTGCGGCTGATCGCCGAGCACAAGCCGCGCTACAACCGCCGGTCCCGCTTCCCCGAGCGGGCGCTGTGGCTGCGGCTGACGGAGGAGCCCTTCCCCCGGCTGTCGGCCGTCCGCCGGACGCGGCCGGGCGCCGGGGTCTTCCTCGGCCCGTTCGCCGACCGGCGCGCCGCCGACATGGCCATGGCCGCCGTCCACGAGGCGCTGCCGCTGCGGCAGTGCACCTCCCGGCTCTCGCCCCGGGTGACCACCAGCGCCTGCGCGCTGTTCGGCATGGGCCGCTGCGGAGGGCCGTGCACGGGCGCGCAGTCGGTCGCGGAGTACGCCCTCGTCGCCGAGGTGCTGCGCGCCGCCGTCGCCGGCGACCCGGGGGCGCTCGTCGGGCCCCTGCTCGAGCGGGTCGACCGGCTGGCCGCCGAGGAGCGCTACGAGGACGCCGCCGTGCTGCGCGACCGGGTCGCCGTGCTGGTGCGCGCCGTCCGCCGCCGGCAGCGGCTGGAGACGCTGGCCGCCGTCCCGGAGTTCGTGCTGGCCCGTCCCGACGGCGCCGGCGGCTGGCACCTGACGGTGGTGCGCCGCGGCAGGCTGGTCGCGGCCGGCGGCGCACCGCGCGCGACGTCGGTGCGCGACGCGCTGGCGCTGCTGCGGGCCACCGCGGAGACCGTGCCGGGCTCGGACGGCGAGCTGGCCGCCTCCGTCGACGAGACCGAGCTGGTGCTGCGCTGGATGGAGAAGCCCGGCACCCGCCTGGTCGAGGTCGACGGCACGCTGGCCTGCGCGGCGCCGGGCACGGGCGGCTTCAGCGGGTTCCTCGCCCGCGTCGAGGCCGGGCGGGCGCTGCGCGACCCGTTCGCCGACGGCCGCCGGCTCGGCACCCGCTCCCGGCCCGACCGCGTCGTCGTCGCCTGAGCGCCCGCGGGGCGGCGCCCCCGCGGCTAGAGTCCGGCAGCGTGATCACCGCCATCGTGATGGTCGACGCCGCCACCGACGCGATCCCTGAGGTGGCGGCCGCGATCGCCGACCTCGACGGCGTCAGCGAGGTCTACTCGACCGCCGGCGAGGTCGACCTGATCGCGATCGTGCGGGTCCGCGAGTTCGAACAGGTCGCCGAGGTGATCGCCGGGCGGATCAACAAGGTCCCCGGCGTCCTCGAGACCGAGACGCACATCGCCTTCCGCGCCTACTCCCGGCACGACCTGGAGGCTGCGTTCTCCGTGGGGCTCGAGAACGCCGACTGAGCCGGCGTCAGGCGCCGGCGGCCGCCCGGCTCACGTCCACCCAGCGCGCCAGCAGCGCCGCCGCCCGGCCGTCGTCGACGGCGGCCGCGGCCCGCCCGAGGCCGGCCGCCAGCACGTCGGGCAGCTCCCCGCCGCGCTCGTCGAAGGCTGCCAGCGCCGCGGCCGCGTTGAGCAGCACCGCGTCGCGCACCGGCCCGCGCTCGCCGTCGAGCACCCGGCGGAACACGTCGGCGTTGTGCGCCGGGTCCCCGCCGCGCAGCGCGTCCGGGCCGGCCGGCGCGATGCCGAGGGCGGCCGGGTCGACCGTCCCCGCCGTCACCGCGCCGTCGCGGGCCACCCACACCCGCGACGTCGTCGCGGTGGTGAGCTCGTCGAGGCCGTCGTCGCCGCGGAAGACCAGCGCGCGGGCACCCCGGCCGGCCACCACCTGCGCCAGCACCGGGGCCATCCGGGCGTCGGCGCAGCCGATCGCCGCGGCCACCGGCCGGGCCGGGTTGGTCAGCGGGCCGAGGAAGTTGAAGACCGTGCCGATGCCCATCTCCCGGCGCGGGGCGGCGGTGTGCCGGTAGCCGGGGTGGAAGACCGGCGCGAAGAAGAAGCCGATGCCGGCCTCGCGCACGCAGCGGGCCACCGCGGGGGCCGGCAGGTCGATGACGACGCCGAGCGCCTCGAGCACGTCGGCCGCCCCGGACGACGACGACGCCGCCCGGTTGCCGTGCTTGGCCACCGGCACCCCGGCGGCGGCGGTGACCACGGCGGCCATCGTGGAGATGTTGACGGTGTGCGCCCCGTCGCCGCCGGTCCCGACGATGTCGACGGTGGCCACCGGCAGGTCCACCGGCGTCGCCCGCTCGAGCATCGTGGCGGCGAGCCCCGCGACCTCGGCCGGCGCCTCGCCCTTGGCCCGCAGCGCCACGGCGAAGCCGGCGATCTGGGCAGCCGTCGCCTCCCCGGTCATGACCTCGCGCATCGCCCAGGCGGTGTCGTCGGCGCCGAGGTCCTCACCGGCCAGCAGGCGCGTCAGCAGGCCGGGCCACGTGGGTCCGGCAGCGGTGCGGGCGCTCACCGGCGGGCGGGACGGCGCAGCGGCGGCCGGGCCGCCCGCTCGCGCAGCAGCCCGGCGACGACCTGCGGCGCGGTCAGCGGGTCCACCGGCAGGGCCAGCGTCGCGTCGGCGCGCGACCAGTGCGCCAGCCAGCGGTCGGGCTGGCGGGCGATGAGCACGCACAGCGCGGGACGGTCGGCGACCTCGACGGTCAGCTGCCGCGACAGCGCCAGGCCGCCGGTCGGCTGCGCCTCCCCGTCGAGGATGCAGAGGTCCACCCCGCCGCCGTCGACGGTGTCGACGACGTCCTCGCCGGTGGCGCACTCGATCCAGGTCAGCGGCCCGACGTCGGGTGCCGGACGGCGTCCGACGGCGGTGCGGACGGCCTCGCGGACCTCCGGCCGCGAGCTGTAGACCAGGACGGTCGCCGGCGCAGCGCTGATGCCATCGCTCACACCCGGCAGCCTAGTGCCCACGGCCGTCCCGCCCGGGGGACGCGACCCCGTCCGGGGGACGGTCTCGGACCGGTCACGGCCCGGGCACGCCGTGCCACCCACGGTCGGCCCGTGTCGCCGGCCGATGCCATGATGGGCAGCGTGACAACGGCCCCCGTGGCGAGCAGCACCTTCGACACCTCGCGGGTGCACTCCCTGACCCGACCGAACATGGTCAGCGTCGGCACGATCATCTGGCTCTCCAGCGAGCTGATGTTCTTCGCCGGGCTGTTCGCCATGTACTTCACCGCGCGGGCGCGCGCGACCGACGGCTGGCCCCCGGAGCCGACGGAGCTGAACCTCCCGTACGCGCTGTTCTTCACCCTGATCCTGGTGGCCTCCTCGGTCACCTGCCAGATCGGGGTCTTCGCGGCGGAGAGCGGGAACGTCTACGGCCTGCGCCGGTGGTTCACGATCACCTTCGTCATGGGCCTGGTCTTCGTCCTCGCCCAGGCCAACGAGTACCGCGTGCTCGTCACCGAGCACGGCACGACGATCTCCAGCTCCACCTACGGCTCGGTCTTCTACCTGACGACCGGCTTCCACGCGCTGCACGTCATCGGTGGCCTCGTGGCCTTCGTGTACGTGCTCATCCGGTCCACCATGGGCCGGTTCACGCCGGCACAGGCGACCTCGGCGATCGTGGTCTCCTACTACTGGCACTTCGTCGACGTCGTGTGGGTCGGGCTCTTCGCCACGATCTACCTGATCCGCTAGGGAACCGGTGTCCACCACGAACCCCCAGTCCGAGACCCAGGCCGACGAGGTCGCGCCGCGGTCCCGCTGGTCGCGCCGGCGCCCCGCCGAGGGCACCCCGGCCGCGGCCGCCCGCGCCCGGCGCCGCTCCAAGCAGCGCCGCCGGCTGGCCAACGTCGCCGGCCTGATGGCCGCGCTGGTCCTCACCGGCGCCGTCTACTCGACCCTCGCCCCCGGCGCCCAGGCGGCCGACGAGGGCAGTGAGTCCAGCGCCGAGGCCGCCGGCCGCGAGCTGTACGAGCGCAGCTGCATCAGCTGCCACGGTGAGAACCTCGAGGGCGTGCCCAACCGCGGGCCCTCGCTCATCGGTGTCGGCGAGGCCGCCGTCTACTTCCAGGTGCACACCGGCCGCATGCCGCTGATCCGCCAGGAGGCCCAGGCCCCCGACAAGCCGGCGATCTTCTCCGACGAGGAGATCGACCAGCTGATGGCCTACGTCCAGGCCAACGGCGGCGGCCCGACCCTCCCGTCGGGCGACCTGCGCGACGGCGACCTGGCCGCCGGTGGCGAGCTGTTCCGCCTCAACTGCGCCCAGTGCCACAACTTCGTCGGTGAGGGCGGCGCGCTGTCCTCGGGCAAGTACGCGCCGAGCCTCGAGGACGCCAACGACCTCGAGATCTACACCGCGATGCTGAGCGGGCCGGAGAACATGCCGGTCTTCGGGGACAACCAGCTCACCCCCGAGGAGAAGCGCTCGATCATCAACTACGTGCAGACGATCACCGACATGCCGGACCCGGGTGGCGCGGGCATCGGCCGCATCGGCCCGGTCAGCGAGGGCCTGGTCATCTGGGTCGTCGGCGTCGCGGCCCTGCTGTTCGGGATCTTCTGGATGGGGAGCAAGGCGTGACCGCCAGCAACACCCGCCCCGGCACCACGGGCGGCGCGGACGTCCCCGGCCCGCTGCACGGCGGCCCGGACGACGACTACACCCCGGAGCAGCTCGCCGCGCTCCCCCGCGAGGAGCTCGACCGCCTCGGCGCGCGCTACGACGGCGTCGAGATCCTGCACGTCGAGCCCGGCCCCGAGCCGGGCTCGGCGCTCGAGAAGCGCGCCGTCCGCCAGGTCGGCACCATGTTCGCCCTGGCCGGCCTCTCGGCGTTCGCCTTCGTCGTCGTCTACGCCGGTGCCGGCTGGTTCCTCCCCAACTGGGAGTGGCAGCTCGGCAGCAGCACCTGGAGCGTGCTCTACACCCCGCTCCTGGGCCTGACGATGGCGCTGGCCTTCACCTTCTTCGGCGTGGGCCTGGTGCTCTACACCAAGAAGCTGCTGCCGCACGAGACCGCGGTGCAGGACAAGCACGACGGCTCGCACTTCGACCGCGTGACCACCGGCGCGACGCTGGTGGGCGGCCTGCACAACTCGGGCCTCAAGCGGCGCAAGCTGATCACCCGCAGCCTCGCCTTCATGGGCGGTGGCCTCGGCCTCATGCTGCTGGCCCCGCTCGGCGGTCTGATCAAGAACCCGAACCGCGGCAACCCCCTGGGGACGACGTCGTGGGCCGAGGGCGTGCGCCTGGTCCGCGACGACGGCACCCCGGTCCGCCCCGGCGACCAGGAGCCCGGCTCGCTGGAGACCGTCTTCCCGGCAGTCCCCGGCGGCAACCGGCAGACCGACGCGGCGACCATGCTCATCCGCCTCCGCCCGTCGCAGCAGGCCGATGCCAGCTTCCGCGCCGGCCAGGAGGACTTCGGCTACGGCGACTACGTCGCCTACTCGAAGATCTGCACGCACGCCGGCTGCCCGGTCTCGCTCTACGAGCAGGAGACCAGCCGGATCCTGTGCCCCTGCCACCAGTCGCAGTTCGACGTCACGCAGGGCGCGAAGCCCGTGTTCGGGCCCGCCACCCGGTCGCTGCCGCAGCTGCCCATCGCTGTCGACGACGAGGGCTTCTTCGTGGCGCGCAGCGACTACATTGAGGCCGTGGGTCCCACTTACTGGAACCGGGAGCGCATCTGATGGCTCGCACCGCCACCGCACCGGGAGCGCCCAAGACGCTCGCGGGCAGGGCCGCTCTCGAGGTCGACGACCGGCTCATCGTCGCCGGTCCGCTGCGCAGGACGCTGAACAAGGTCTTCCCCGACCACTGGTCGTTCCTGCTCGGGGAGATCGCGCTCTACTCGTTCATCATCCTGCTGCTGACCGGCACGTACCTGACGTTCTTCTTCCAGGCCTCGATGACCGAGGTCGTCTACGACGGCTCGTACGCGCCCCTGCGCGGTGTCGAGATGTCGATCGCCTACGCGTCGACGCTCGACATCTCCTTCGACGTCCGCGGTGGTCTGCTCATCCGGCAGATCCACCACTGGGCAGCGCTGCTGTTCATGGCGTCGATCGTCTGCCACATGCTGCGGATCTTCTTCACCGGCGCCTTCCGCCGGCCGCGCGAGACCAACTGGCTCATCGGTGTCGCGCTGCTGATCCTCGGCATCTTCGAGGGCTTCGCCGGCTACTCGATGCCCGACGACCTGCTCTCGGGCACCGGCCTGCGGATCATGTCGGCGATCATCCTGTCGATCCCCGTCATCGGGACCTGGGCCCACTGGGCGGTCTTCGGCGGCGACTACGTCGGCGACCTGATCGTCGGGCGGCTCTACATCGCCCACGTGCTGATCATCCCGGCGATCATCCTGGGCCTCATCGCGGTCCACCTGCTGATCCTGGTCAAGCAGAAGCACACGCAGTTCCCCGGCCCGGGCCGCACCGAGCACAACGTGGTCGGCAACCGCCTCTTCCCGACCTTCGCCGGGAAGGCCACCGGCCTGCTGCTCGTCGTCTTCGGCGTCTGCGCCGGCCTCGGCGGTCTGGTGCAGATCAACCCGCTGTGGCTGTGGGGCCCGTACAACCCGGCCCAGGTGTCCTCGGCGTCCCAGCCCGACTGGTACGTGATGTTCCTCGACGGGTCGACGCGTCTGTTCCCCGCCTGGGACATCTACCTCCCGGGGAACTACAACATCCCGGCGCTGTTCTGGCCGACCGTGGTGCTGCCCGGCATCATCTTCACGCTCCTGCTGGCCTACCCCATGCTCGAGCGGAAGCTGACCGGCGACACCGCGTCGCACCACCTCCTGCAGCGTCCGCGCGACGTGCCCGTGCGCACCTCGCTGGGCCTGATGGCCATCACGTTCTACGTGGTGCTGCTGCTCTCGGGTGCCAACGACGTCATCGCCGACAAGTTCGACATCAGCCTCAACGCGATGACCTGGATCGGCCGCATCGGCCTGATCATCCTGCCGCCCATCGCGTACGTGCTGACCTACCGGATCTGCCTCGGTCTGCAGCAGCACGACCGCGAGGTCCTCGAGCACGGCATCGAGACCGGTGTCATCCGCCGGCTGCCCCACGGTGAGTTCATCGAGGTGCACCAGCCGCTCGGCCCGGTCGACGAGCACGGCCACGGCCAGCTGGCCTACGGCGGCGCTCCGGTGCCCAAGAAGATGAACCAGGTCGGTGGCGCCCGCCGCGCCATCCGCGGGTTCTTCTCGCCGATCGAGGAGCCGCGCGCGGTCGAGCTCGAGCAGCGCGGTGAGGAGCGGGGTCTCGCCCCGGCCGACCCGCACCGCGAGCTGACCTCCAGCGGTCGCCCGTCCGAGGGCGGCCGTCCCTCCGAGGGCGGGCGCCCGTCCGAGGGTGGCCGGCCGCAGGAGCCGCGCGACTAGTCGCACCAGCACGCACAGCAGGGCCCCGGTGGATCTCCACCGGGGCCCTGCTGCATATCGGGGGCAGGACGCCGGGAGCAGGGACGCCGGGAGCAGGGACGCCGGGAGCAGGGACACACGGCCGGTGAACGGTGCCCGGGGAGCCCTCCCCCACCGACGGCGCGCCTGCTCCCGCACTCACCCACCGGTCGACGCTCCACCCGACACCCGACACCCGGCACCCGGCACCCGGCACCCGACACCCGGCGACCGGAGGCTTGGGCCACCCGCGTCGGGACTCCCCGCCCGACCGTGCCGGGGGCTGCGCCGCCGTGGCGGCTCCCGCGCGAAGTCGCAGGTGCGGTCGGCCTGGGACGGGACGCGGCCTGGGCGGGAGGGCAGCCGCCGACGGCTCCAGCGCCCGCCTGACGGTACCGCGCCGGGACCAGGCGACTCGGGGCCCGGCAAGGGGCCCACGGACCGTGCGCAGGCCCGGTGGTGGCCCGGCACCACGGCATCCCTGCCCGTCGATGCCCGTGCCGTCAGCGCGGTCGCAGGACCGCGGTCGGGGGCGCCGGCACGGCCGCTCCCAGCTCGACCACAGGCGGCAGCCCGCCCACCGGTCGACGGCCGCCGTCCTCCGCGCTCGGCCTGCACGGCACCGGTTCGCGGGGGCCGTGCCGGGTCGCCGTCAGCCCGCCCAGGACTGCGTCAGGACCTCGCCGCCGTCCCCGGCACCCGGCAGGTACCCGGGATCGCACGAGGGCCCCCTCCCGCGGTGCGGTAGGGGGCCCTCGACGAGACGGACGCTCAGCTGGACTGCGCGTTCTGCCCCACGTAGTACTCGAACAGCAGGCCGCCGACGGTGACCAGGAGGGCGACCGTGCCGATGGCGATGAGCCAGAAGTACCAGAACGCCAGGCCCAGGCCGGTGAGCGCGGCACCGACGGCGATGGCGAAGGGCCAGTAGCTCGCCGGGCTGAAGAAGCCCAGCTCACCGGCGCCCTCGGCGATCTCGGCGTCCTTGCGGTCCTCGGGACGGGCGTCGATGCGGCGCGAGACGAACCAGAAGAACCCGCCGATCAGGCCGGTCAGGCCGGCCGACAGCACCAGCGCGGTGGTGCCGATCGGCTCCCGCGACCAGAAGCCGTACACGGCGGCCGCGACGACGCAGAAGACCGCGATGAGGTTGAAGATGAGCGCTTCGACCTTCACGGTCGTCCTCCCTGCGCGACGTGGGTGCGGCCGGCGGCCGGGTCAGTCATTGGCCTGCTGGTAGTAGCCGTCGCCCACCCGGAACGGGCGGGTCGTGGTGGCCTCGCCCTCCTGGCCGATGGTCTCCAGCGCCTCGTAGGTGGTCTGGCCCTCCTCGCGCGCGGCGAGGTACGCCTCGTAGTCCTCGGCGCTGACGACGCGGACCTCGAAGTTCATGTACGCGTGGTAGCTGCCGCACAGCTCGGCGCACCGGCCGACGTAGGAGCCGGTCTCGTTGGCGTGCACCTCGAAGACGTTGTCGCGGCCGTTCTCGTTGCCCGGGATGACGTCGAGCTTGAAGAGGAACTCCGGCACCCAGAAGGAGTGGATGACGTCGGCGGAGGCGACCTCGAAGCGCACGTCCTGGTCGACCGGCATCACGAGGATCGGGATCTCGTCGGTGGCGCCGACGGTGTTCACCGGCTCGCCGTCGGCACCGGTGGTCTCCGGGTAGACGAACTGCCAGTTCCACTTGAACGCGTTGACCGCGATCGTGGTGTCGGGGTCGTCGCTGCGCTCCTGGACGTCGTTCTGCACGACGACCGTGAAGAAGAACAGGCCGGCGATGATGAGGAACGGGACGATCGAGTACGCGATCTCCAGCGGCAGGTTGTAGGCCGTCTGCCGCGGCAGCTCGTCGCCCTTCTTCCGGTGGACGATCACCGACCAGATGATCAGGCCCCACACGAGGAACCCGATGATGAGCGCCGCGATCACCGAGCCGGTCCACAGCTCGCGGACCACGGTGGCCTCCTCGGTCACCCCCTCGGGGAAACCGAAGCGCCAGAACTCGTTGTTCAGGTCGCACCCGGTGAGGGTCAGCACCCCCAGGAGACCGAGCGCGGCGACCCGCGCGAGCCTGCTGCGTCGAGCCACTGCTCGCTGCCTCCTCGTCCTCCGTCCGTGGAACCGGACGGCTCTGTCGGCGCGGCCTCGGACGGTTCCCGCCGAGGCCGGTGCGCCAGACCCCAGTCTGGGCCGAGACTAGCCGACCGCGCGAGGCGGCCGACGACCGGAGAGCGGGTACCGGCGGGTCGCCCGGGGCGTCCGGGACGGCGGTGACCAGGGTCGCGCCCGGGAGCCCGCCCGCGCCGCCGCCCCGCGCGCGGTGACGGTTAGAGTCGGATGCGTGTGGACGCGGCTGCTGACCCCCCGGTGGGTGCTGCTGCACCTGCTGGTCGCCGTCCTGTTCGTGGCCACCTTCTTCCTCGGCTACTGGCAGCTGACCAAGGCCGAGAACGGGGGCGGCGCGGTCAACTGGAGCTACGCGCTGCAGTGGCCGCTCTACGGCTTCATGGGCCTGTGGTTCTACGTGCGCATGGTGCGCGAGGAGCTGCGCCGCGATCCCGACGAGGACGCTCCCGGCAACTCGCTGGTGCTCTACCAGCGGCCGCGGATCGACACCACGGGCGACCCGGAGCTCGCGGCCTACAACGCCTACCTGGCCGAGCTCAACGAGCGCGCCCTGGGCCAGGAGAGCTCCCGTGGCCGCTGAGCCCACCGTCGCCTCCGACCGGCTGCCCCGGGCACTCGCCCGCCGCGTCGGGCAGGGCGTCCCCGCCGCGCTGCTGCGCTACCGGGTCATGGCCTGGATCGTCGGCGTCCTGCTCGTCGCGCTGATCCTGGTCGCCGTGCCGGTCAAGTACCTGGCCGAGATCGACGAGCCGGTCGCCGTCATCGGCACCGCCCACGGCTGGCTCTACGCCATCTTCTTCGTGACCGCCTGCGACCTCGCCCTGCGCGCCCGCTGGACGCTCAAGGGCACCGTCCTGGTGCTGCTCGCGGGCACCGTGCCCGTGCTGTCCTTCGTCGCCGAGCGCGTCGCCACCCGCAAGACCCGCGCCGGCGAGCGCGTCTGACCCTGTCCCGGCCCCCTCGGGCCGGGCTCGAGCCGACCCCGGAGACCTGCGCCTCATGTGCGGCCTGCTGGCCTACCTGTCCACCGATGCCCCCCGGGTCGCCGAGACCCACGTCGACGACGTCCGCGAGGCGCTGCACTGCCTGCACCACCGCGGCCCCGACGACACCGCCGTCTGGTCCGACCAGCACGTCGTGCTCGGCTTCAACCGGCTGTCGATCATCGACGTCGAGGGCAGCCCCCAGCCCCTCCCCTACGCCGCGGACCGCTACCGGATCCTGTTCAACGGCGAGATCTACAACTACGTCGAGCTGCGCGAGGAGCTGCAGGCGGCCGGCGCGCAGCTGGCCACCCACGGCGACACCGAGACGATCGTCGCGGGCTACCACCTGTGGGGCCAGGACGTCGTCCGGCGGCTGCGCGGGATGTTCTCCTTCGTCATCTGGGACACCCAGACCCGCACCGCGTTCGGCGCCCGCGACCCGTTCGGCATCAAGCCCCTGTTCACCGCGCGCCTGGCCGACGGCGGGCTGGTCTTCAGCTCGGAGAAGAAGGCGCTGCTGCAGCTGCTCGGCGGCAGCGCCGCGGCCGGCGGCGTCGACCCGGCGTCGCTGCAGCACTACCTGACGCTGCAGTACGTGCCCGAGCCCGCGACGCTGCACCGCGGGATCCGCCGCATCGAGAGCGGTACCAGCTTCACCGTCGTCGACGGCGAGCTGGCCACCGCGCGCTACTTCCACCCGGCGTGGACGCCGCAGCCGGTGCCCGCCGGCCGCGAGCAGGACCTCTACGACCGCATCGCCGACGTCCTCGACGAGTCGGTGGCCAAGCACATGCGCGCCGACGTCACCGTCGGGTCGTTCCTCTCCAGCGGCATCGACTCCACGGCCATCGCCGCGCTCGCCCACCGCTACAACCCCGACCTGCTGACCTTCACGGTCGGCTTCCAGCGGCAGGCCCAGTCGGAGATCGAGATCGCCGCGGAGTCGGCGTCGATCCTCGGCGTCAAGCACGTGCCGGTCGAGGTGAGCGCCCAGCAGTTCGCCGACGCCATCCCCGAGGTGGTCTGGTACCTCGACGACCCGGTGGCCGACCCCGCGCTCGTGCCGCTGTACTTCGTGGCCCGCGAGGCCCGCAAGCACGTCAAGGTCGTGCTGTCCGGGGAGGGCGCCGACGAGCTGTTCGGCGGCTACACCATCTACCGCGAGCCGATCAGCCTGGCCTGGGCGTCGGGGCTGCCGCCGGCCGCCCGCCGCGCCATGGCGCGCATCGCCGGCCTGCTGCCCGAGGGCGTGCGCGGTCAGGACCTGCTGCGCCGCGCCGCCACGCCGCTGGAGCAGCGGTACTACGGCAACGCCCGCAACATGCGCGACGACGAGCTCGCCGCCCTGCTGCCCGGGCGTGACCCCGACCTGTCGCACGTCGCGGTCACCGAGGACCTCTACCGGCGCACCCGCGAGGCCGGCTACGACGACGTGACGGCGATGCAGTACGTCGACCTGTTCACCTGGCTGCGCGGCGACATCCTGGTCAAGGCCGACAAGATGACGATGGCCAACTCGCTGGAGCTGCGGGTGCCCTTCCTCGACCCCGAGGTGTTCGCCGTGGCGAGCTCCATCCCGGTCGAGCAGCGGGTGCCGCGGCGCGGGGACGCCACCAAGTACGCGCTGCGCCAGGCGATGCGGCAGATCGTGCCCCCGCGGATCATGAACCGGCGCAAGCTCGGCTTCCCCGTCCCGACGGCGGAGTTCCTCGCCGGGCCGCTGCACGAGTGGGCCCGCGACGTCGTGACGAGCAGCCAGACCCAGCAGTGGCTCGACCGCGACGTCGTCCTCGGCCTGCTCGACCGGCTGCGCGCCGAGGAGGTGCCGAGCAAGCGGGTCGCCCGTCAGCTGTGGTCGGTGCTGGTCTTCATGGTGTGGCACGGGATCTTCGTCGAGGAGCGGATCGTCGTCGACGTCCCGGAGACGGTCTACCCCGTCAAGCTCTGAGGAACGACAGCGGCGCCCGTCCCCTGCCGGGGACGGGCGCCGCTGTCGCGTTCAGGCGTGGGTGCTCAGGAGAAGGAGTCACCGCACGCGCAGGAGCCCTGCGCGTTGGGGTTGTCGATCGTGAAGCCCTGCTTCTCGATGGTGTCGACGAAGTCGATCACCGCGCCGCCCAGGTACGGGCCGCTCATCCGGTCGACGATGACCTCGACGCCGCCGAACTCGTACGTCTGGTCGCCGTCGAGGAACCGCTCGTCGAAGAAGAGCTGGTAGCGCAGGCCGGAGCAGCCGCCGGGCTGGACGGCGATGCGCAGACGCAGGTCGTCGCGGCCCTCCTGGTCCAGCAGCGCCTTGACCTTCGAGGCGGCCGGGTCGCTGAGCAGCACGCCGGTACTGCCGGCGGTCTCGGTGTCCTGCACCGTCATGTTCTGTCCTCCCACATCCGAGGGCGTCCGTTGCGGCACTCCCTGCAGCGGACCAACACCGCCGTGGCGGGTCGTCTTCCCACTGTACGGCGCGCGGCCGCGAGGACCAGTGTCGTGAGCGGACGCACGTAGACTCGTCTGCCGTGAAGCTCCGCCTGCCCGGGCGCCGGGACCGCGCCGCCGAGACCGCCCCGGACACCTCCGCCGACCTGACCGGGCAGCTGGTCAAGGCCGGCGGCAAGGGCCGCCCCACGCCCAAGCGCCACGAGGCGCAGGGCCGCCGTCCCGGTCCCCCGCCGCCGCCTCCGACCACCCGCAAGGAGGCCTACGCCCGCACGCGCCAGCAGCAGGCGCAGCGCCGGGCGGAGACCCGCGCCGGCATGGCCCGCGGCGACGACGACTACCTGCCCGCGCGCGACCGCGGCCCGGTCCGCCGGCTGGTGCGCGACCTCGTCGACTCCCGCCGCAACGCCGGCAGCTTCTTCCTGCCGGTCGCCGCGCTGGTCCTGGTGGGCTACTTCATCCCGAACCCGGCGGTGCAGAACTACACCGTCTTCGTCTGGTTCCTGTTCTTCCTGGTGATCATCGTCGACTCGGTGTTCCTCGGCCGGAAGATCAAGAAGACGGTGGCGGCCCGCTTCCCCGGGCAGCCGCAGCGGATGAAGGGGCTGGTCTGGTACGGCGTCAGCCGCGCCACGATGGTCCGCCGCTGGCGGTTCCCCAAGCCGGAGGTCGCGGTCGGCGCCGAGGTGTGAGGTCGGCCGGCGCCGCCTAGCGTCGGGGCACGTGGAGTACCGACGCCTCGGCCGTTCCGGCCTGACCATCTCCGAGATCGCCTACGGCAACTGGCTCACCCACGGTGGCCAGGTCGAGGAGGACGCCGCGCAGGCCTGCGTGCACGCGGCCCTCGACGCCGGCATCACGACCTTCGACACCGCCGACGTCTACGCCGGCACCCGCGCCGAGGCGGTCCTCGGCCGGGCCCTCGCCGGCCAGCGGCGCGAGGGCCTGGAGATCTTCACCAAGGTCTACTGGCCGACCGGCCCCGGCCCGAACGACCGCGGGCTGGGCCGCAAGCACATCACCGAGAGCTGCGAGGCGTCGCTGCGGCGCCTGCAGACCGACCACATCGACCTCTACCAGGCCCACCGCTACGACGCGACGGTGCCGCTCGAGGAGACGATGACCGCCTTCGCCGACCTGGTGCGGGCGGGCAAGGTCCTCTACCTCGGCGTCTCGGAGTGGCGGGCCGAGGAGATCGCCGCCGGCGCCGCCCTCGCCCGCGACCTCGGCGTCCAGCTCATCAGCAGCCAGCCGCAGTACTCGATGCTGTGGCGGGTCATCGAGGACGAGGTCGTGCCGACGTCGCAGCGCGAGGGCGTCTCGCAGATCGTCTGGTCGCCGCTGGCGCAGGGCGTGCTCACCGGCAAGTACCGGCCCGGCGAGGAGCCGCCGGCCGGCAGCCGGGCGACCGACCCGGAGGCCGGGCGCTTCCTCAAGCAGTTCATGACCGACGAGGTGCTCACCCGGGTGCAGGGCCTGCGCCCGGTCGCCGACGACCTCGGCCTGTCCATGGCGCAGCTCGCGGTGGCGTGGGTGCTGCAGAACGAGAACGTCGCCGCCGCCATCATCGGCGCCACCCGCCCGGAGCAGGTGCACGACAACGTGAAGGCGGCCGGCGTGCGGCTCGAGGCCGACGTCCTGGCGCGCATCGACGAGGTGCTCGGCGACGTCGTCGAGCGCGACCCGGCCAAGACCGCCCGCGGCTGACCGGCGGGCCTGGACCTCGACCTCAGGTCGAGGTCCAGGCCCGGCCTCCCCCGCTCAGGCCGGCTCGAGGCCCATCGGTCCGTAGGCCCGCGTGTCGCCGTCGAACAGGCTCACCGCGACCACGCCCCGGCCGAGCAGGTCGCGCCAGTTCTCCCCCAGCCACGACTCGGCGTCGCCCTGGTTGTCCGACGGGGGCACCTCGACGCCGAGCGCGGCCGGGTCCAGCGTCGCGCCGTCGCGGCCCTCCAGCCGCCAGGTCCAGCTCATGCGGCCAGGCTAGTGACGGCACGCCGGTCGTGTCCGGGGTGTGACCGGAGCGCGGGTTACGCGCCCGACGGCGGGGGCATGGGGGCGGGGACCGATCCCGCCCCACGGAGGACCGATGACCGCCCCGACCGCGGGGGGCGCCTCGCGCGCCACCCCACCGCCCCCTCCGGCCGAGGACACCTCGACCGGCCAGCTGATCAGCCAGCTGACCGAGCAGGTCTCGCGCCTCGTGCGCGACGAAGCGCGGCTCGCCCAGGCCGAGATGACCCAGAAGGCCAAGCGGCTCGGCGTCGGCGCCGGACTGTTCGGCGGCGCCGGGCTCTTCGGCTTCCTCGGGCTGTGCGTGCTCGTCGCCACGGCCGTGCTGGCCCTCGACGTCGTGCTGCCCGCGTGGCTGGCCGCGCTGATCGTCGCCGTCGTCCTGTTCGCCGTGGCCGGCGTGCTGGCGCTGATCGGCAAGAAGGACGTGCAGCAGGGCACCCCGCCGGTGCCGACCGAGGCGATCGCCAGCACCAAGGCCGACATCGCGACCGTGAAGGAGAACGCGCGCCGATGAGCACCCCCAGCGATGCCAGCAGGTCCGGTGCCGGCGGGTCCGACCCCGCCGCGTCCGGTCCGTCCGACCCGGACGCCATCAAGGCCGAGATCGAGGCCACCCGCGAGCAGCTCGGCCGCACGGTCGACGAGCTCAGCCACCGGCTCGACGTGCCGGCGCGCGCCAAGGAGGGCGCCGCCCGCGCCCGCGACACCGCCGTCGAGACCTACCGGGAGAGCCCGCCGGCCGTGGCCGGCGCCGGTGCGGCGCTCGCCGGTCTCGTCGGGCTGGTCGTGTGGCGCCGCCGGCGCAAGCGGCGCCGGGCCGCGGCCGCCTCGACCGGCACCTCCGCCGCGCTCGCCGAGGCCCGCGCCGAGACCCGCCGGGCGCGCCGGCGGGCAGACCGCGAGGCCGCGCGGGCCCGGAAGGCGATCGCACGGAGCACGAAGCGGACCAAGCGCACGGCGCGGAGGACGGCGAGGAGGGCACGGAAGTGAGCAGCAAGGGCGCGAAGCTGGTCTACCGCCCGGTGGGCCTGGCCGGCGGTGTGCTGGCCGGCCTCATCAGCGGCACCATCTTCAAGCAGGTGTGGAAGCGGGTGTCCGGCGAGGAGGACGCGCCCAGTGCCCTGCAGAGCGAGTACCGGATGCGGGAGGTGGTCCTCGCCGCCGCCATCCAGGGCGCGCTGTTCGCCGCCACCAAGGCCGCGATCGACCGCGCGGGCGCGCGGGGCTTCACCAAGCTGACCGGCAACTGGCCGGGCGACTGACGCAGGCACCACCGAGCAGAGGGGGCGGCGAGATGGCCGGGACCAGGCAGCGCGACAGCGCCGTCGACCGGATCCGGGAGCGGGTCGAGGAGAAGGCGGCCCGGCGGGCGGCCGCACGCGCGGCCGAGGAGCGCGCCGCCCGCGGCGAGCAGCGGGGGGACCCCGGCGCCGTCCCGCCGGGCGGCCCCTCCGCCGAGCGGCTGCCCGGCGTCCACGCCGACTCGCCCACGGAGATCCCGGCGCGCGGCTGGAAGCAGGTCGTCAAGCGGGCCTGGGCGGAGCACAACGCCGACAACATGCCGATCATCGCCGGCGGTGTCGCGTTCTTCGCCTTCCTGGCGATCTTCCCGGCGCTGATCGCCACCATCTCGATCTACGGGCTGGTCGCCTCGCCGGAGACCGTCGCCCAGCAGGTCGAGGACCTCTCCGCCCAGCTGCCCGACGAGGCCGCGAGCCTCATCGGCGACCAGCTGACCGCGATCACCCAGAACAGCGGCGGCGCGCTGTCGATCGGCCTGGCGATCTCGGTGCTCGCCGCGCTGTGGTCCGCGTCGGGCGGGACCGGCAACGTCGTCTCGGCGGTCAACATCGCGTACGACGAGGTCGAGACCCGCTCGTTCGTCAAGCGCAAGGCGCTGGCCCTCGGGCTCACGCTCGGCGCCATCGTGTTCGTGCTGGTCACCTTCACGCTGGTCGCCGTCGTCCCGGCCGTGCTCGACGCGCTGCCGCTCGGCGTGGTCGGGACGGTGCTGGCGCAGGTGCTGCGGTGGGTGCTGCTGCTCGGCGTCTTCGCGGGCTCGCTCGCGGTGCTGTACCGCGTCGCGCCCGACCGCGACGCCCCGCAGCTGAAGTGGGTGAGCCTCGGCGCGATCGTCGTGACGGTCATCTGGGCGCTGGTCAGCCTGGGCTTCAGCTTCTACGTCAACAACTTCGGGTCCTACGACAAGACCTACGGCACGATCGCCGGCGTCATCGTCCTGATGCTGTGGCTGTACCTGACCTGCTACCTGGTGCTGCTCGGCGCGGAGATCAACTCCGAGGCCGAGCACCAGACGGCGGAGGACACCACGCAGGGCCCGCCGGTGCCGATGGGCGAGCGCAACGCCACGATGGCCGACGAGCTGCCCGACCCGCCGGAGCCGACCAAGGAGTCGAAGCAGAAGGCCTGAGCGCCGGCCCGGCTCGACCCGGGGGCGGTCGCGCCTACCGGACGTGCGAGGGCACGAACGGCGGCCTGACGACCTCGACCGGCTGGGGGCGCCCGCGCACGTCGACGGCGAGCGCGGCGCCCTCGGCCGGGGAGGCCGCGGTGTCGAGCAGGGCGAGGGCGATGCCGGTGCGCAGGCTCGGTGAGAAGGTCCCGCTGGTGACCTCGCCGACCCGCGCGCCGTCGGTGTCGAGGACCGCCATGCCCGGGCGGGGGATGCCCCGGCCCGGGGCGCGCAGGCCCCACAGCAGGCGGGCCGGCCCGGTCGCCCGCTCGGCCAGCAGCGCCTCGCGGCCCCAGAACGTGGGCTTGCGCCAGCCCACGGCCCAGCCGCTGCGCGCCTGCACGGGGGTGATCGACCGCGACAGCTCGTGACCGTGCAGCGGGTAGCCCATCTCGGTGCGCAGGGTGTCGCGCGCGCCCAGCCCGCAGGGGCGCATGCCCTCGGCGGCGCCGGCCTCCAGCAGCCGGTCCCACAGCTCCCCGGCGCGCTCGGTGGCCACCAGCAGCTCGTAGCCGTGCTCGCCGGTGTAGCCGGTCCGGCAGACCGTGACCTCCTGCCCCTCGCCGCCGGCGAACGCCATGTAGGCCAGATCCGCGGCCAGCCCCGCGGCGGCCAGGACGGCCGGGGAGCGCGGCCCCTGGACGGCGAGGACGGCGACCTCCTCGTGCCGGTCGGTGACGGTCACCCCGGCGGGGGCGGCGTCGGCGAGCCGCGCCAGCACCTCCTGCGCGTTGGCGGCGTTGGGGACCAGCAGGACGTCGTCCGGGCCGTGCAGGTAGACGATCAGGTCGTCGACGACGCCGCCGGCGTCGGCCTCCCCGTCGGGGACGCAGCACAGCGTGTACTGCGCCTGGCCCGGCCCGATGCGGGAGAGGTCGTTGGTCAGGCAGGCGTCGACGAACGCGGCGGCGCCCGGCCCGCGGACCGTGCCGGTGCCCAGGTGGGAGACGTCGAAGAGCCCGGCCGCCTCGCGCACCGCCGCGTGCTCGGCGAGCACGCCGCCGCCGGCGTACTCGATGGGCATCGACCAGCCGCCGAAGTCGGCCAGCTTGGCGCCGGCCGCGAGGTGCCGGTCGTGCAGGGGCGAGGTCCGGGGGCTCACGCCCGGAACCGTAGCGACGCCGGCCCGGCCGCTCCTTCGCAGTCCTCAGGACCGCGGCGCGGGCGGGCCCTACGATCGTCGGGTGCCGCCGACGATCACCGCCACCGACCGCCCGCTCGAGAAGACGCCCGCCGACGCCGTCGTCGTCGGCGTCGGGAAGGGCAGCTCGGGGCTGCTGCCCACGCCCGGCGCGGAGGCCGTCGACCGGCTGCTCGGCGGCCGGCTGCTGCCCGCGCTGGCCGACCTCGGCGCCCGCGGGGGCGAGGACGAGGTCACCAGGGTCGCGAGCCTCGGCCAGGGCCCCTTCCCCGTCGTGGCGGCCGTGGGCCTCGGCGCCCCGCAGGCCGGCGGTGGCTGGTCGCCCGAGGCGCTGCGCCGCGCGGCCGGTGCCGCCAGCCGGGCGCTGACCGGGCGGTCCTCGGTGGTCACGCTGCTCGCCGCCGTCGGGGGCACCCCGGACGCCGAGCGCCTGCACGCGGTGGGCGAGGGCTCGCTGCTCGGCGCCTACGAGTTCACCGCCTACCGCTCCGACCTCCCCGCCGACCGGCCGGCGCCGCCGCGCGAGTTCACCGTGGTCGTCCCCGACGCCGGCGCGGCCAAGGCCCCGCTCACGCGGGTGCGGGCGGTCGCCGACGCGGTCGCCCTGGTCCGCGACCTGGTGAACACCCCGCCCAACGACCTCTACCCCGCCGAGCTCGCCGCCCGCGGCGCGGCCGCCGGCAAGGCCGCGGGCCTGTCGGTGGAGGTGCTCGACGAGGCGCAGCTGGCCGCCGGCGGCTACGGCGGCGTGCTGGCGGTCGGCGGCGGCTCCGCCCGCGGCCCGCGCCTGCTGCGGCTGACCTACAACGGCAAGAAGGCCCGCAAGAAGGTCGCCCTCGTCGGCAAGGGCATCACCTTCGACAGCGGCGGCCTGTCGATCAAGCCCGCCGCCAACATGCACCACATGACCAGCGACATGGCCGGCGCGGCCGCCGTGATCGCCACCGTCTGCCTGGTCGCGCAGCTGGGCCTCCCGGTCGACGTCACGGCCACCGTGCCGATCGCGGAGAACCTGCCCGGCGGCAGCGCCTACCGCCCGGCCGACGTCGTGACCTTCCGCAACGGCAAGAAGGCCGAGATCACCAACACCGACGCCGAGGGCCGCGTCGTGCTCGCCGACGCCATCGCCCGCGCCGCCGAGGACTCCCCCGACGTGCTGTTCGAGACCTCCACGCTCACCGGCGCCCAGCTGGTCGCGCTGGGGTCCCGCACGGCCGGCGTGATGGGCAGCGACCACCTGCGCGACGCCGTCGTGGCCGCCAGCCGGCGCAGCGGCGAGCCGATGTGGCCGATGCCGATGCCGGAGGAGCTCCGCCGGGGCATCGACTCCCCCGTCGCCGACTTCGTCAACGCCAACGCCGACCGCATGGGCGGCATGCTCGTGGGCGCCCACTTCCTCGCCGAGTTCGTCCCGGCCGGGCTGCCGTGGGCGCACATCGACATCGCCGGGCCGAGCTACAACACCGGCGCGCCCTGGGGATACACGCCCAAGGGCGGCACCGGCGTCCCGGTCCGCACGCTGCTGGCCGCGATCGAGGACCTCGTCGCCGGCTGACCCGGGCCGGCCGGGTCCCCGGCCGGCCCCCACGGCGCGTCCGGGACCGCCCCGCCCTCGGACTGCGGCGCCGCACGGAGTGGCAGGATGGATCCGGACCATCCCCCACCCACTCGAGCGGGGGAACCCGAGAACCTCGAGGAGCACGTCGTGAGCGCACCCACCACCCCTGCCGACCTGGTCATCCTCGGCGGTGGCTCGGGTGGCTACGCCGCCGCGCTGCGGGCGGCGGAGCTGGGCCTGTCGGTCGTCCTGATCGAGAAGGACAAGGTCGGCGGCACCTGCCTGCACCGCGGCTGCATCCCGACCAAGGCGCTGCTGCACGCCGGCGAGGTCGCCGACCTGGCCCGCGAGGGCGAGCAGTTCGGCGTGAAGACCTCCCTGGCCGGCATCGACATGGACGGCGTCAACTCCTACAAGGACGGCGTCGTCTCCCGCCTCTACAAGGGCCTGCAGGGCCTGATCAAGAGCCGGAAGATCACCTACGTCGAGGGCGAGGGCCGGCTGGTCTCCCCCACCGCGGTGTCGGTGAACGGGCAGACCTACGAGGGCCGCCACGTCCTGCTGGCCACCGGTTCCTACTCCCGCACCATCCCCGGCGTCGAGCTCGACGGCGTCCGCGTCATCGACAGCGAGCAGGCTCTCGGCCTCGACCGCGTCCCGACCTCGGCGATCATCCTCGGCGGCGGCGTCATCGGCTGCGAGTTCGCCAGCGCCTGGAAGTCCTTCGGCGTCGACGTCACGATCATCGAGGGCCTCAAGCACCTCGTCCCGCTCGAGGACGAGAGCTCCTCGAAGCTGCTCGAGCGCGCCTTCCGCCGCCGGAAGATCAACTTCGAGCTCGGCAACATGGTGTCCTCGGTGCAGTCCACCGAGAACGGCGTCAAGGTCAGCCTGCAGAACGGCAAGGAGTTCGAGGCCGAGATCGTCCTCGTGGCCATCGGCCGCGGGCCGGTCAGCCAGGGCCTCGGCTACGAGGAGGCCGGCGTCGCCATGGAGCGCGGCTACGTCCTCGTCGACGGCTACTGCCAGACCAACGTCCCGACCATCTCCGCCGTCGGCGACCTGATCCCCACCCTGCAGCTGGCCCACGTCGGCTTCGGCGAGGGCATCCTCGTCGCCGAGCGCCTCGCCGGCCTCCCGGTCGTGCCGATCGACTACGCCGGCGTCCCCCGGGTCACCTACTCCGACCCCGAGGTCGCCTCCGTCGGCCTCACCGAGGTGCAGGCGCGCGAGAAGTACGGCGACGTCGAGACCCTCGTCTACGACCTCGGCGGCAACGGCCGCAGCCAGATCCTCAAGACCCAGGGCGCCGTCAAGCTGATCCGCCAGAAGGACGGCCCGGTCGTGGGCGTCCACATGGTCGGCAGCCGCGTCGGCGAGCTGGTCGCCGAGGCGCAGCTCATCTTCAACTGGGAGGCCCTGCCCGACGAGGTCGCCTCCCTCATCCACCCGCACCCGACGCAGAGCGAGGCCATCGGCGAGGCCCACCTGGCCCTCGCCGGCAAGCCGCTGCACGCCCACAGCTGACGCCGCACCCCGCGCCGCCGCCCGACCTCTCCCCCACCCGCGCCACCCCGAAGGAGCCCTCTCCCGATGCCGACCTCCGTCACCATGCCCGCCCTGGGCGAGAGCGTCACCGAGGGCACGGTCACCCGCTGGCTCAAGCAGGAGGGTGAGCAGGTCGAGGTCGACGAGCCCCTCCTCGAGGTCTCCACCGACAAGGTCGACACCGAGATCCCGTCCCCCGCGGCGGGCGTCCTCACCAAGATCCTGGTGGCGGAGGACGAGACCGTGGACGTGGGCGCGGAGCTCGCCGTCATCGGCGGGGAGGGCGACGGCGGCGGCGCAGGTGGGCCGGCGTCGGCCGAGGACGCCGACTCGACGCCGCAGACCCCCGACGAGCAGGTCGAGGACGCGGGCCCCGGCCCGTCCGAGGCGCCGGCCCCGGCCGCCGAGGCGCCCGCCCCCGACGCCGGCCAGGGCGGGAGCCAGGGCGGCCAGGGTGGTGGCGAGGGGACGCCGGTCACCATGCCGGCGCTCGGCGAGAGCGTCACCGAGGGCACCGTCACCCGCTGGCTCAAGGCCGTCGGCGACGAGGTCACCGCCGACGAGCCGCTGCTCGAGGTCTCCACCGACAAGGTCGACACCGAGATCCCGGCTCCGGTCTCCGGCACCCTGCTGGAGATCACCGTCAACGAGGACGAGACCGTCGACGTCGGCGCGCAGCTCGCGGTGATCGGCAGCGCCTCGTCCGGCGGTGGCGCCCCCGCGCCGGCCCAGCAGGCCCCGGCCCAGGAGCAGGCCCCGGCCCAGCAGGACACCCCGGTCACCCAGCCGGCGGCACCCCGTCAGGAGCCGCCCGCCGAGGCGCCCCCCGGCCCCCCGCCGTCGGTCCCCGCGGGCGCCGACTACGGCTCCGGGGCGGCCGAGACCGTCGCCGAGCAGCAGCAGACGCCGCCCACCCAGCCCGCTCCCGCGCCGGCGCAGCAGCAGGCCCCGGCTCAGCAGCAGGAGCCGGCGCAGCCGTCCGCGCCGGCCCCGGCCGACGGCAGCGGCACCTACGTCACCCCGCTGGTCCGGCGCCTGGCCGCCGAGCACGGCGTGGACCTCACCTCGGTGACCGGCACCGGCGTCGGCGGCCGCATCCGCAAGCAGGACGTCCTGGCCGCCGCGGAGGCGGCCGCGGCTCCGGCTCCGGCCGCCGCTCCCGCCGCGCCGTCGGCCCCGGCCGCCGCCGGTCGTCCCGCCGCCCCGTCCCCGGCCGCCCAGCCGGACCCGGCGCTGCGCGGCCGCACCGAGAAGATGTCGCGCCTGCGCGGCGTCATCGCCCGCCGGATGGTCGAGTCGCTCGCGATCAGCGCGCAGCTGACCACGGTCGTCGAGGTCGACGTCACCCGGATCGCCAAGCTCCGCGACCGTGCCAAGCGGGACTTCGAGACCCGCGAGGGCGCCAAGCTCTCGTTCCTGCCGTTCTTCGCCAAGGCGGCCGTCGAGGCGCTCAAGGCCCACCCTGCCGTGAACTCCTCGGTGGACATGGAGGCCGGCACGGTCACCTACCACGACACCGAGAACCTCGGCGTCGCGGTGGACACCGAGCGCGGACTGCTGGTGCCGGTCATCCACGGTGCCGGCGACCTGAGCATCGGCGGCCTGGCGCGCAAGATCGCCGACCTGGCCGAGCGGACCCGGATCAACAAGGTCACGCCCGACGAGCTCGGCGGCGGCACGTTCACGCTGACCAACACCGGCAGCCGCGGCGCCCTGTTCGACACCCCGATCATCAACCAGCCGCAGGTGGCGATCCTGGGTACCGGCTCGGTGGTCAAGCGCCCGGTCGTCGTCCAGGACCCCGACCTCGGCGAGGTGATCGCGGTCCGGTCGATGGTCTACCTGGCCCTCACCTACGACCACCGGATCGTCGACGGCGCCGACGCCGCCCGCTTCCTGGGCACCGTCAAGGAGCGCCTGGAGGCCGGCCAGTTCGAGGGCGAGCTCGGCCTCGCCTGATGTCCCCCGGGGGGGGGGGGGGGGGGGGGGGGGGGGGGGGGGGGGGGGGGGGGGGGGGGGGGGGTGGGCGGGGGGGGGGGGGGGGGGGGCGGGGGGGCTGGGGGCCCCGGCGCACGCGCCGGGGCCCGACCGCTTCCGTGCCAGGGGGGACGAGGAGCGTCATGAAGATCGCTGTCACCGGGGCCTCGGGCCTCATCGGCTCGGCGCTGGTCCCCGCCCTGCGCGAGGACGGCCACGAGGTCATCCGTTTGGTCCGGCGCACCCCGCGCACGGCCGACGAGCACCGCTGGGACCCCCAGCACCGGCGCATCGACGCGGCGGTTCTGGCCGACGTCGACGCCGTGGTCAACCTGGCCGGCACGCCGATCCGGCCGCGTCCGTTCACCGCGTCCTACAAGCGGGACCTGCTCGCCAGCCGGGTCGACAGCACCACCACCGTCAGCGAGGCGCTGGCCACCGCGGCCGCCGCGGACCCCTCGCGGCCGCGGGTGCTGCTGTCGGCGTCGGCGGTCGGCTACTACGGCGACACCGGTGACCGCGTCACCGACGAGCAGGCGCCGCCCGGGGACGACTTCCTCGCCCGCGTCTGCGTCGAGTGGGAGGCCGCCACCCGCCCGGCCGCGGACGCCGGCGTGCGGGTGGTGACCCTGCGGACGGGCCTGGTCATCGACCGCGGCGCGATGCTCGTGCGGATCCTCGGCACCGTCTTCCGCCTCGGCCTGGGCGGGCGGATGGGGTCGGGCCGGCAGTACTGGCCCTGGGTCGGCCTCGCCGACGAGATCGGCGCCATCCGGTTCCTGCTCACCGCCGACGGCGTCCGCGGGCCGGTCAACCTGACCGGGCCCGAGCCGGTGCCCAACGCCGAGTTCGTCCGGGAACTGGCCGCCGCCGTGCGCCGGCCCGCCGTCCTGCCGGTGCCGGCGTTCGCCATCCGCGCCGGCCTGGGCGAGTTCGGCCGGTCGAGCGTGCTCGCGGGCCAGCGGGCGGTCCCGGCCGCGCTGCAGGCCGCCGGGTACCGCTTCACGCACGCCACGCTGTCCTCCGCCCTGCAGCAGGCACTCGCCCGGCGCTGATCGGCTCACGCCAGCCGCCCCGCCGAGCCGATCCGCCAGCCCTCCGGGCCGGGGACCAGCACCATCGCGACCTCCGCCGGCGCCCGCCCGGGCTCGGTGCGCAGGGCCGGACCGCCGGGGTCGGCCGCGGGCACGACGGTGTAGGCCGGCCAGGAGTCGACGAGGCCCACCCGCACCTGCCCGTCCGCGGCGGGCGGCCCGGCGACCTCCACGCCGGTGACGGCCGGCTCGAAGCCGCGCAGCGCCTCGCCGGCCGCGGCCAGCGCGGCGAGGGAGGCGCGGTCGGCGGCGAGGAGCGGGCTGTCGGCGGTGTAGACGCCGTCGAGCAGGGCCGTGTCGCCGGTGGTGAAGGCCTCCGCGCGGCGGTCGTAGAGGGCGACGAGCACCGCCGTCCAGTCCGTCGCCTCGGGCGCCGGGGTGGGCTCCGGAGTGGGCTCCGGGTCCGGGAGGACCGGCTCGGGGAAGACCGGCGCGGGGGTCGGGAGACCCGTGTCCGGCGCGGGCTCCGGGGCGGCCGTCGCCGTCGCGGTCGCCGGTGCGCTGGCCGTGGCGGCCGCTGCCGCCTCCGCCGGGAGCGGTGCCGCGCCCGGTCCGGACCGCGACCACAGCAGGCCGCCCCAGACGGCGACGCCGACGAGCAGCGCCGTGCCGACGGCGGCCGCGGCGCGGCGGAGCACCGCCGCCGAGGGCCGGCGCCGGCCACGCGCCGGCGGCACCTCCCGTGGCGCGGGGCGCCGGTGCCGGCCGGGCACCTGGTGGGTGAGCTCCGTGCGCGGCCCCGTGCCGGCATCGGCGAGGTCGGCGTCCGGGACCCCGGCCGCGGGCAGCCGGACGGGCTCGGGCCGGCAGGCGTGCCGCAGGTCGAGGGCGAACGCGGCGGCCGAGCCCCGGGCGTGCGGATCGGCCGACAGCCCGCGGGCGACCACCTCGAGGAGCGCGGGCGGGCAGCCGGGCGCCAGGGCGGCGAGGTCGGGCAGCTCCCCCGCCGCCGCGACGTCGAGGGTGTCGGCCGGGGTGGCGGCGTTCCACGGCGGCACCCCGGTGAGGGCGTGGAAGGCCGCCGCCGCCACGCCGAAGACGTCGGAGGCCGGGCCGGGTGCACCCCCGCGGGCGACCGCCGGGTCGACGTAGGCCGGCGTGACCTCCCCGGCCGCCTCCTCGCCGAGCACCCGGGCCACACCGAGGTCGGTGAGCACCGGCCGCCCCTCCGCGGTGAAGACGACGTTGCCCGGCGAGAGGTCGCCGTGCACCACTCCGTCCTCGTGCGCGCGGGCGAGCGCCGCGGCGACCGGCGCCAGCGCGGTGACGACCTCCCCGGGCCGCAGCCGCCCACGTCGGGCCAGCAGTGCGGCCAGGCTGCCGCCCTCCAGCAGGTCGAGGACGAGTGCCACCCGGGCCGGTCCGCCCCGCCGCGGCTGGTGCACCACCTCGTGCAGCCGGACCAGGTGCGGGTGGTCCAGCGCACCGAGCAGGGCGGCCTCGCGCGCCTGCCGGGCGGCATCGCCCGCGACGAGGACCTTGACCGCCACCGGCGGGCCGCCGCCGCGCGGCCGGGCGCGCCAGACCTCACCCGACCCGCCCCGGCCGAGCAGCCGGTCGAGCAGGTAGCCGGGCACGACGGGCGGCAGCGGGCACTCGTCATCGGGAGGCGCGGACACGGCCGGGACGGTAGGTCCCGCGGCGTCCCGCCCGCTCCGGCCGTCCACAGGCCGGGATGCCGTCCACAGCCCGCCCGGCCGACGGGTGCCGCGGCCGTGCTGCGCCTAGGTTCGGGCCATGCCGCTCCCTGCTCGTGCCGAGGTCGTCGTGGTCGGCGCGGGCCTGGCCGGCCTGTCGGTGGCCACCCGGCTGGCCGCCGCCGGGGTCGACGTCCACGTGCTCGAGGCCGCCGCGCACGTCGGGGGGCGGCTGGCCACCGAGCGGGTCGACGGGTTCGTGGTCGACCGCGGGTTCCAGGTGTTCAACACCGGCTACCCGCGGGCCGCCGACCTCGACCTGCCCGCCCTGGACCTCGGGTACTTCGTGCCCGGCGCGGTGGTCCGGGTGGACGGCGCGGCGCACCGGGTCGCCGACCCGCGGCGCCGGCCGGGCGCGGCGCTCGACACCCTGCGCGCGCCGATCGGGTCGCTGCCGCAGAAGGCGGCCATCGCCGCGTTCTCCGCCCGGGCCGGGTACTGGCCGGTCCGGCGGCTGCTCGGCGCCCGGGAGACCTCGGCGGCCGGGCACCTGCGGCAGGCCGGGGTGGGCACCGCGGCGCTCGAGCGCTTCTTCGGCCCGTTCCTCGCCGGTGTGCTGCTCGAGGACCGGCTGGAGACCTCCAGCCGCTACCTCGACCTGCTGTGGCGGAGCTTCGCCCGCGGCGCCACCGGGCTGCCCGCGGCGGGCATCCAGGCGATCGGTGAGCAGCTCGCCCGCCGGGTCGGCAGCGACCGGGTGCACACCGGCGTCCGAGTGGAGGCGGCCACCGGCGACGGCGTCACCAGCGACGCCGGTCCGGTGCGGGCCGACGCCGTCGTCGTGGCCACCGACCCCGGCACCGCCACCCGGCTGGTCCCCGCGGTCGAGGCGTCCGCGCCGCGGCAGGTCACCACGCACTACCACGTGCTGCCGTCCTCGCCCTGGACGGAGCCGCTCATCGTCCTGGGCACCCCGGGCGGGCGGCTGGTCAACAGCGTCGTACTCAGCGACGCGCAGCCCGCCTACTCCCCCGACGGGCGGGCCCTCGTCGCGAGCAACAGCCTCGCCCCCACCCGCGAGGCCGACGTGCGCGACGAGGTGGCCCGGCTGCACGACGTCGCCGCCGCCGACCTGGCGCACCTGACCACCGTGACGGTGACCGGCGCCCAGCCCGCCGCCCTGCCGCCGTTGCGTCACCTCCGCCCGGTCGACCTCGGCGGCGGGCTGTACGTGTGCGGCGACCACCGCGACACCCCGTCCATCCAGGGCGCCATGGCCAGCGGCCGCCGCACCGCCGCCGCCGTCCTGCGCGCGCTGCGGCCGGGCACCGCCGGAGCCGCCTGATGGCCGCCACCGCACCGACCGTCCTGGCCACGAGCATCGGCTTCGACTCCCGCGGCCGCGGTCCCTCCGACTGGGCGCCCGGTCCCGTCTTCGACCTCGCCGCCGAGCTCGCCGGGGCGCCGGAGCGGCCGCGGCTGTGCTGGCTCGGCACCGCCACCGGCGACGACCCGGCGCGCCTGGCCGGCGTGTACGGCGCCTTCGCGGGCAGCCGGGTGCAGGTCAGCCACCTGAGCCTCTTCCCGATGCCCACGGTCGCCGACGTTCGGGCGCACCTGCTGGCGCAGGACGTCGTCTGGGTGGGCGGGGGCAGCGTCGCGAACCTGCTCGCGGTGTGGCGGGCGCACGGGCTCGACGAGGTGTTCCGCGAGGTGTGGGAGGCGGGCGTCGTGCTGGGCGGGGTGTCGGCGGGGTCGCTGTGCTGGCACGTCGGCGGCACCACCGACTCCTTCGGCCCCGACCTGCGCCCGGTGACGAACGGCCTGGGGCTCATCCCCACGTCCAACGGCGTCCACCACGACTCCGAGGAGCAGCGCCGCCCGCTGTACCACCGGCTGGTGGCCGACGGCACGCTTCCGGCCGGGCACGCCACCGACGACGGCGTCGGCCTGGTCTACCGGGGCACCGACCTGGTGGAGGCCGTGGCCGACCGGCCGGGGAAGGCCGCCTACCGGGTGGAGCGGGGGCCCGACGGCGGTGCCGTCGAGACCCGGGTCGAGCCGCGCCGGCTGCGGTGAGCGCGGGCATAGGCTGGGTGGCGTGACCGAACTGCGCGTCGTCCGGGCCGGCACCGTCCCCTACGAGGAGGCGTGGGCACGCCAGCGCGAGATCCACGCCGCGCGCGTGGCCGGGGAGGGCCCCGACACGCTGCTGCTGCTCGAGCACCCGTCGGTCTACACCGCCGGCCGGCGCACCGAGCCGCACGAGCGCCCGTTCGACGGCACCCCGGTCGTCGACGTCGACCGCGGCGGCAAGATCACCTGGCACGGGCCCGGCCAGCTGGTCGGCTACCCGATCGTCGCCCTGCCCGACCCGGTCGACGTCGTCGCGCACGTGCGGCGCCTCGAGGACGCGCTGATGGAGGTCTGCGCCGGCCTCGGCGTGAGCACGCAGCGGGTCGAGGGACGCAGCGGCGTCTGGATGGCCGCCGACCCGCCCGGCCCGGACAGCCGGCACCGCCCCGAGCGCAAGATCGCCGCGATCGGCGTGCGCGTGGCGCGCGGCGTGACCATGCACGGGTT
This sequence comes from Geodermatophilus sp. SYSU D01106, assembly GCF_054049995.1. Classification (NCBI taxonomy): domain Bacteria; kingdom Bacillati; phylum Actinomycetota; class Actinomycetes; order Geodermatophilales; family Geodermatophilaceae; genus Geodermatophilus; species Geodermatophilus sp. SYSU D01106. The sequence goes on from NZ_JBJGYM010000004.1 coordinate 91,263, forward strand.
CGCGCTCAACTGCGACCCCGACCTGGGCGCGTTCGGCGCCATCGTCCCGTGCGGCATCGCCGACGCCGGCGTCACGTCGCTCACCGCGGAGCTCGGCCGCGACGTCCCCGTCGCCGAGGTCGTCGACGCCGTCGAGGACGCGGTGCGCCGCGTGCTCACCCTCGCCCCGGCCGTCTGACCGCCGTGGCCGGCCTGCCGCAGAGCAGCACCTACGTCAACCTCATCACGTTCCGCCGCACCGGCGAGGCCGTCCCCACCCCGGTGTGGGCCGCGCCCGACGGCGACCGGCTCGTCGTCTGCACCCGCGCCGACTCCGGCAAGGTCAAGCGCCTGCGGCACACCGCCCGGGTCACCGTGGCGCCGTGCGACGTCCGCGGCCGCACCACCGGCGAGCCCGTCGAGGCCACCGCCGTCCTGCTCGAGCCGCACGAGTGGCGGCAGGCGCGGGCCGCCCTGGCGCGGCGCTACGGCTGGCAGTGGAGGGTCTCCTACGCCAGCTCGAAGCTCTGGCAGCGGGTCACCCGACCCGGCATCCAGCGACACGCGATGATCCGCGTCCGCCCCGCCTGAGCCGGGGACGGCCCGCCCCGTCCCGCCCGGGCCGGAGCCCGGGCGGGACGGACGGTCAGCCGACGACGAAGTTGACCAGCCGGCCCGGGACGGCGATCACGCGCCGCACCGTCTTGTCCGCCAGCTGCGCGGCCACCCGCTCGTCGGCCCGCGCGGCCGCCTCGAGCGCTGCGGCGTCGGCGTCGGCCGGCACGTCGACCTGCGCGCGCACCTTCCCGTTGACCTGCACGGCCACCTGCACGGTGTCCTCGGCCAGCCAGCGCTCGTCGGCGACCGGGAACGGCGCCCACGCCACCGAGTCGGCGTGCCCCAGCCGGGCCCACAGCTCCTCGGCCAGGTGCGGCGCCAGCGGCGCCACCAGCAGCACCAGCGGCTCGGCCACCTCCCGCGGCACCGGCGAGTCGGCGCCGTAGGCCGCGGTCAGCGCGTTGGTCAGCTCCGCGACCCGGGCGATCGCGACGTTGAACCGCAGCGTGGCCATGCCGTCGCGCACGCCGGCGATCGCCCTGTGCAGCGCCCGCAGCTCGTCGTCGCCGGGGGCGGCGTCGGCGGCCCGGACGGCGCCGGTCTGCTCGTCGACGACGACCCGCCAGATCCGCTGCAGCAGCCGCTGCGAGCCGACGACCGCCTTGGTGTCCCACGGCCGCGACTGCTCCAGCGGGCCGGTGGACATCTCGTACACCCGGAAGGTGTCGGCGCCGTAGGCCCCGATCATCTCGTCGGGCGTGACCATGTTCTTCAGCGACTTGCCGATCTTGCCGTACTCGCGGTTGACCGGCCTGCCCTCGTAGAGGAAGCGCCCGTCCTGCTCGACGACGTCGGCCGCGGGCACGTAGAAGCCGCGCTCGTCGGTGTAGGCGTAGGCGGAGATGTAGCCCTGGTTGACCAGCCGGCGGAACGGCTCCTCGCTGGAGACGTAGCCCAGGTCGTGCAGCACCTTGTGCCAGAACCGCGCGTACAGCAGGTGCAGCACCGCGTGCTCCATGCCGCCGACGTAGAGGTCCACGCCGCCGACGTCGCCGGGCGTCCGCGGGCCCATCCAGTAGCGCTCCAGCTCCGGGTCGACCATCTGCGTGTCGTCGCCCGGGTCGATGTAGCGCAGGTAGTACCAGCACGAGCCCGCCCAGTTGGGCATCGTGTTGGTCTCGCGGCGGTAGGGCTTCAGGCCGTCGCCCAGGTCCAGCTCGACCGTCGTCCACTCGGCCACCCGCGACAGCGGGGGCTCGGGCGCGGAGTCGGCGTCGTCGTCGGCGAAGGTCTTGGGCGAGTAGTCGTCGACCTCGGGCAGCAGCACCGGCAGCAGCGACTCCGGCACCGCCCGCGGCAGGCCGTCGGCGTCGTAGACGACCGGGAACGGCTCGCCCCAGTAGCGCTGCCGGCTGAACAGCCAGTCGCGCAGCTTGTAGGTGGTCGTCGCCTCGCCGTGCCCGGCGGACACCAGCCACGCGGTCATCCGGGCGATGGCGTCGGCCTTGTCGGTCAGCCCGTCCAGCGAGACCTGCTCGTTCGACGAGTTGATCATCGGCCCGCTGCCGGTGTACGCGCCGCCGTCGAAGTCGGCGGGCGGCTGCACGGTGCGGACGACGGGCAGGCCGAAGGCCTCGGCGAACTCCCAGTCCCGGGTGTCCTCGCCCGGCACGGCCATGATCGCGCCGGTGCCGTAGCCGGTCAGGACGTAGTCGGCGATGAAGACCGGCAGCGCGCGGCCGGTCACCGGGTTGACGGCGGTGACGCCCAGCCAGACGCCAGTCTTCTCCCGGCTCTCGTTCTGCCGGTCCAGCTCCGAGCGCCGCGAGGCCTGCCGCTGGTACTCGCGCACCGCCTCGGCCGGGGTGGCCGCGCCGCCGGTCCAGCGCGGGTCGGTGCCGTCGGGCCACGCCCGCGCGGTGAGCGTCTCCACCAGCGGGTGCTCGGGCGCCAGCACCATGTACGTGGCCCCGAACAGCGTGTCGGGACGGGTGGTGAACACCTCGATCGTCTCGGCTGAGTCGTCCGCCCGCCCCGCCGCCCCGACGGCGAAGCGGATCCGCGCACCGGTCGACCGGCCGATCCAGTTGCGCTGCATCTGCTTGACCGAGTCCGACCAGTCCAGCCGGTCCAGGTCGGCCAGCAGCCGCTCGGCGTACGCGGTGATCCGCATCATCCACTGGGTCAGCGGGCGCCGGAACACCGGGAAGTTGCCGCGCTCGGAGCGCCCGTCGGGCGTGACCTCCTCGTTGGACAGCACCGTGCCCAGGCCCGGGCACCAGTTCACCGGCGCCTCGTGCCGGTAGGCCAGCCGGTGCGCGTCGACGACCTGCCGCTTCTCGACGTCGGACAGCTCCGCCCACGGCCGGCCCGACGGGTTGGTGCCCGGGGCGGGCGAGCGGGTGCCGGCGTCCAGCTCGGCCACCAGCTCCTCCACCGGGCGGGCGCGGCCGGCCTCCTCGTCGAACCAGGCGCCGAAGATCTTCAGGAAGATCCACTGCGTCCACCGGTAGTAGCCGGGGTCGATCGTGGCGAAGGTGCGGCGCTCGTCGTGGTCGACGCCCAGCCGGCGCAGCTGCGCCCGGATCGCCGCGATGTTGGCCTCGGTGGTGATCCGCGGGTGCTGCCCGGTCTGCACGGCGTACTGCTCGGCGGGCAGGCCGAAGGCGTCGTAGCCCATCGGGTGCAGCACGTTGTCGCCGTCCATGCGGCGGAACCGGCTGGTGACGTCGGTGCCCAGGTAGCCCAGGGGGTGCCCGACGTGCAGGCCCGCGCCCGAGGGGTACGGGAACATGTCCATGATGAAGGTCTTGGGCCGGTCGGCGACGCGGTCGAAGCCCTCGGACAGCCGGCCCGTCGGGTTGGGCGTGTGGAAGGTGCCCTCGCGCTCCCACCTGTCCTGCCACTCCAGCTCGATCCGCTGCGCCAGCGCGGGCGTGTAGCGGTGCGGCGGGACGCCCTCGTCCGCAGGCTCGGTGGTGGGCTGGCTCGCCGTCTGGCTCATCGCGGTGCTCCCGGGGTCATCCGTCGGCGGACATGAAAAAACCCCTCACGCAGGAGGGGTCGCCGTGCTGACTGGTGCTTCAGGTCAGCACGGCCGGAGAAGCAGGCGCCCGCCGGTCACTCCCCCAGCCTAGCGCGACGCCGCGACTCACCCGGAGGGGTCGGACCGGCGGTGCCCGGGTGCATGTCGGCGCGGTACCCGCCGATGGAGTCCTCGTGCGCCCTGACGCGGTCTCCCCCCGGCGTGCCGGGACCGATCCCCGTGACCTCCTGCTGGTGGTCGCGGCCCTCGGCGTGGCCGCGTTCTCCACCGGCGTCGGCCCGCGGCCGGGCGGAGCGGTGTGGGACGTCGTCTACGACGTCGTGCTCTACCACGTGGCCTGGGTCGCCGCGGGCATCGCCTGCTGGCTGACCGCCCCCCGCGCCCCGCGCGAGGCCCTCGGCTGGCGCGCCATCGGCACCACGCTACTGCTGGCCAGCGTCGGCAACATCGCCCGCATCATCGAGACCGGCCAGGCCGGGACGACGCCGTCGGTGGTCGGCGACACCTGCGTGACGGTGGCCTACGCGTTCCTCTACGTGGCGCTGTTCGTGTTCATCCGCGCCCGCGTGAGCCGGTTCCTGCCGAGCATGTGGCTCGACGGCGTCATCGGCGCCCTCGGCACCGGCGCCGTCGGCATCGGCTTCCTGCTCGGTCCCTACCTCACCGGCGCCGGCACGGTCTCCTACCTGCAGCTGGCCTGGCCTGCCGCCGACGTGCTGCTGCTGGCCCTGCTCGCCGGGGTCGGCGCCATCCTCGGCGTGCACCTGGACCGTACGCTGCTGCTGGTCAGCGCGTCGGTCGCCCTCATCTGCGTCGCCGACGTCGGGCTGTTCCTGCTCAGCGTCGCCGGCCGCTACTCCGACGGCGGGCCGCTGGAACTGGTCTGGCTGGCCGGCGTGCTCTGCGCCGGCGTCGCCGCGCAGCGCACCACCGGCGACCCCGAGCCGCGCGAGGAGGGCGCCGGCGTCCGGATCTCCTGGCGGCTGGTCGCGCTGCCGCTGGCCGGGGCGCTGGCCGCGCTCACCGTGCTCGCCGCCGGCTACGGCGACCACCTGCCCGCCAGCGCCGGCTGGCTGGCCGTCGGCTGCGTGCTCGCCGTCCTCGGCCGGACGGCGGTCACCTTCCGGGAGGTCCGCTCCTTCGCCGTCGCCCGCCAGGAGGCCCGCACCGACGAGCTGACCGGCCTGCCCAACCGCCGGGCGCTGCTGGAGACCGCGCGCACCGTCGTCGCCGGCGCCACCACCGCCTCCCCGGCCGCGCTGCTGCTGCTCGACCTCGACGGCTTCAAGGAGGTCAACGACAGCCTCGGCCACGGCGCCGGCGACCAGCTGCTGTGCCAGGTCGGCCCGCGGCTGACCCCGGCCCTGCGCCCCGGCGACGTGCTCGCCCGCCTCGGCGGCGACGAGTTCGCCGTCCTGCTGCCCGCCACCGACCTCGACGGCGCCGCCGAGCGGGCCGGCATCGTGCACGACCTGCTGCGCCAGCCGTTCGTCGTCGACGGGATCCGGCTGCACGTCGGCGTCAGCGTCGGCGTCTCCACCGCCCCCGTGCCCGCCGACGACGTCCAGGAGCTGCTGCGCTGCGCCGACGTCGCCATGTACGCGGCGAAGACCGAGCGCACCGGCGTGCACGTCTACGTGCCCGACCCGCACAGCGGCTCCGGCGAGCGGCTGCGCACGATGGAGGAGCTGCGCACCGCGCTGGTCGAGGACCAGCTCGACGTCCACCTGCAGCCGCAGGTGGCCATGGACGACGGCCGGGTGGTCGGCGTCGAGGCCCTGCTGCGCTGGCACCACCCCGAGCGCGGCCTGGTCGGCCCCGGCGTAGTGCTGCCGGCCGCCGAGCAGGCGGGGCTCATGCGCCCGCTCACCGACACCGTGCTCGAGCGCTCCCTCGACGCGGTCGCCCGCTGGTGGGGCGAGCACCACGTGCCGGTGTCGGTGAACCTGTCGGCGGCCAACGTCGCCGACCTCGACCTGCCCGGCAAGGTCGCCGCCAAGCTGGCCCGCCGTGGGCTGCCGCCGACCGCGCTCACCCTCGAGCTCGTCGAGGACACCCTCATGGCCGACCCCGAGCGCGGCCGCACCGTGCTCGGCGAGCTGCGCCGCCTCGGGGTGCGCACCTCGATCGACGACTACGGCACCGGCTACAGCTCGCTGGCCTACCTGCGCCGGCTGCCGGCCGACGAGCTCAAGCTCGACCGCAGCCTCACCTCCGACGTCGACGTCGACGAGCGCGCCGCGGCGATCGTGCGGCACACCGTCGCCCTCGCCCACGACCTCGGGCTGACGCTGGTCGCCGAGGGCGTCGAGGACGGCGCCACCGCCCGGCGGCTGGCGGCGCTGGGCTGCGACGTCGCGCAGGGCTACGCCGTCGCCCGGCCGATGCCGGTCGAGGACCTGCTGGTCTGGCTCGCCGCCGACCGGGCGCCGCTCACCGCGGCCCCCTGAGCGGCACCGCCCCGGGGTGTGCCGATCCGGCCGAGCGTGCAGGATGGCCGGAGTCGATCAACCCGGAGGTGCGATCCGTGTTCCGCTCCCAGTCCCACGGCCAGGTCATCGGGGCCGAGCTGCAGGAGAGCCTGAGCCACCTCGGCGCCGCCGTGTCCGAGGCCGGCCGGGCCGCCGCGGAGCAGCTGGGCCCCCGCGTGGAGGCCGCCCGCGAGGCCACCGGCCCCGTCCTCGACGCCGCCCGTGAGGCCGTCGCCCCGAAGGTGGCCGCGGCCGTCGCCGCCGCCACCCCCGCCGTCGACGCGCTCGTCGACGCGCTGACCCCCCGCGTGGAGGCCGCCCGCGACGCTGCGACGCCCGCGCTGGAGCTGGCGCGCGAGCGGGTCGACGCCGCCGTCGACGCGCTCACCCCGCGCGTCGTGGCCGCCCGCGAGTCGGCCGGCCCGGCGGTCAACTCGGCGCTGGCCGCCGCGGGCGCCGCCGCCGCGAAGGCCGCCGCCGACCTCGGGCCCCGGCTCGAGGCCGCGCAGTCCGCCACCCGCACGGCGCTGGCCGCCGAGGTGGCGCCCCGCGTGGCCGCGGCCCGCGACACCGTCGTCCCCGCGCTGGGCAGCGCCCGCGACACCGTCGTCGCCGGGGTGGGCACCGCGCTGGGCGAGCTCGACCAGCGGCGCGCCGAGCTTATCGGCGGCACGGCGAAGGCCGCGAGGAAGACGAAGAAGAAGTCCGCGAAGAAGGTCGCGCAGGCGAAGCGATCCGTGGGTAGTGACACGGGGTCGCGCCGCTGGCCGTGGGTGCTCCTGGCCCTCGCCGTCGGTGCGGCGACGTTCTCCTTCCTGCGCCGCAGGAAGCAGGACCCGTGGACGCCGGCCCCGGCCGGTGACGGGCCCGTGCCGAGCTACCGAGAGGACCCCGTGCCCAGCGCACCGAGCAACGACCAGTCCGGCAAGACCGTCTCCTCCGCCCAGTGGGAGGCGGGCGACTCGGCCCCGCCCGAGTCGGACATGGGCATCCGCGACGCCCAGAACGTGGCCGGCGACGACGACGCCGGCGCCACCGACCCGACCGAGACCGCGCCCGAGCCGTTCACCGGCGGCGGCAACGCGCAGGAGGGGCCGACCGCCGGTCCCGCCGGGCCGGGCATGGCCTGACGGCACCCGCCGCAGCACCCGCCGCGGCACCCGCTCCGCACACCGCCCCCGCCGCCTCCGAGGCCGCGGGGGCGGTGTGCGTCCGGGGGTACCGTGGGGATCATGAGCGAGACGGCGACGACCAGCACCTCCGACTCGTCCCCACTCGGTCCCGCCGGCCGCAAGCTGCTGCGCCTGGAGGTGCGCAACAGCCAGGTGCCCATCGAGCGCAAGCCCGAGTGGATCAAGACCCGGCTCAAGACCGGCCCGGAGTACACCGAGCTCAAGTCGCTGGTCCGCCGCGAGGGCCTGCACACCGTCTGCGAAGAGGCCGGCTGCCCCAACATCTACGAGTGCTGGGAGGACCGGGAGGCCACCTTCCTCATCGGCGGTGACCAGTGCACCCGGCGCTGCGACTTCTGCCAGATCGACACCGGCAAGCCCGCCGACTTCGACGCCGACGAGCCCCGCCGCGTGGCCGAGAGCGTCGCCGCGATGCAGCTGCGCTACGCCACCGTCACCGGCGTCGCCCGCGACGACCTGCCCGACGGCGGCGCGTGGCTCTACGCCGAGACGGTGCGGCAGATCCACGCCGCGGTCCCCGGCTGCGGCGTCGAGCTGCTCATCCCCGACTTCAACGCCGACCCCGCGCAGCTGGCCGAGGTGTTCTCCTCCCGTCCGGAGGTGCTCGCGCACAACGTCGAGACGGTGCCGCGGATCTTCAAGCGCATCCGCCCCGGCTTCCGGTTCGAGCGCTCGCTCGCCGTGATCACCGCCGCGCGCGAGGCCGGCCTGGTCACCAAGTCCAACCTCATCCTCGGCATGGGCGAGGAGCCGCACGAGGTCGTCGAGACCATGCGCGCGCTGCACGAGGCCGGCTGCGACCTGCTGACCATCACGCAGTACCTGCGCCCCTCGCCCCGGCACCACCCCGTCGTCCGCTGGGTCAAGCCCGACGAGTTCGTCGGCTTCCAGCAGCAGGCGGAGGAGATCGGCTTCCCGGGCGTGCTCGCCGGGCCGCTCGTGCGCAGCTCCTACCGGGCCGGCCGGCTCTACCAGCAGGCCGTGGAGGCCCGCGGTCTGACCCCTCGGGGCTGAATCCCGCGGTCCCCCGCCCGCGCCCGACCGGGGACGCACCCGCGCGCCCCTATCCTGGGGACATGGCACGCAGCAAGCCCACAGACTCCACCGCGCCGTCCGGACGCGGCAAGGCCGCGACCGGTCCCGGCTCCCGCGGCCGGACGACGGGCGGTGCCACCGCGGCCAGTGCCGTCGGCGCGGCCGGGACCGGCAAGGCCCCCAAGGCCGGCAAGGCCGGCAAGGCCCCCAAGGCCCCGAAGCTCGGCAAGGACGGGCAGCCCAAGGTCGGCCGGCTCAAGCGGTTCGGCAACCAGGCCCGCATGATCAAGCAGGCCTACTCGCTGACGGCGAAGAACGACCCGAAGCTCCCCTGGTTCATGCTCATCGCCTTCGTGGTGGTGGCCGGCCTGATCGAGCTGGTGGCGATCCTGTTCGGCGCGCCGTTCCTGTTCCTGCCGATCGCGATCGTCCTGGGCCTGCTCGCCGCGATGATCGTCTTCGGCCGGCGGGCGCAGGGCTCGGCCTACCGCCAGGTGGAGGGCCAGCCCGGCGCGGCCGCGTGGGTGCTCGAGGGCATGCGCGGCGACTGGCGGGTCTCCTCCGGCGTCGCCGGCACCGCGCAGCTGGACTCCGTGCACCGGGTGCTCGGCCGCCCCGGCGTGATCCTCGTCGGCGAGGGCTCCCCCACCCGGGTCCGCGGGCTCATCGCGCAGGAGAAGAAGAAGATCGCCCGTGTCGTCGGCGACACCCCGATCTACGACATCACCGTGGGCGACGAGGAGGGCCAGGTCCCGCTGCGCAAGCTCTCCACCCACGTGATGAAGCTGCCGCGCAACCTGTCCGCTGGTGAGGTCAACACCCTCGGCCGGCGGCTGGCCGCCCTCGGCGGCGCGCGCATGCCGGTGCCCGGCGGGCCGCTGCCCGGCGGCCGGCAGATGACCGTCAGCCAGCGGCAGGTCCGCCGCCGCTGACCCCCGGTCCGGCAGGGAGCCCTGCACCGCACGGTGCGGGGCTCCCGTCGTCTCGGGGGCGCGTCAGACGGCGGCCGTCAGACCGCGAGGGCCGGACGACGCCGCCGGAGGCCCAGCATGTACGGCAGCCCGGCCCCCGCGACGGCGGCCGTCCGGCCCAGCCGCGCCCGCAGCGGCGGGGCCGGCAGCTCGGGCGGCGGGCCGGCGAGGTCGCCGACGTCGACGAACCACGACCGCACCGGGCCGATCCCCTCGAGGTCCTGGGCGATCTCGTGGGCGTCGTCCGGCAGGCCGTCCCCGCTGCGGTAGAGCTCCTCGGACAGCAGCACGTACTCCGGGACGTCGACGGGGTTCTTGAGCATCCGGTGCACCTGGATGACGTCGATGCCCACGAGCTTGCGGCGCTGCCGGATCGTCTGGGTGGCCACCTCCCCGACGTGCGCGACGAACTTCAGCGTCAACGCCTCCGCCTGGGCGCAGCCCCGGCACGGGCACAGCACCGCCGCGACGTGGCGTCGCTCCGCGTGGAACGCGCGGTGCATGGCGACGACGGCGCGCGTGGTGGCGTCCAGCGGGCCGCCGCCGGGGCCGTCGGCGCGGCGCGAGAGGAAGGCGGCGTCCCCCTCGATCTCGACCAGGTCGAAGCCCCGGGCGGCGTCGACCACCCGGTCCAGCAGCCGCGCGGTGTTGACCTCGGCGTGCGCGAGGCTCATCCGGTGGGTGCTCATGTACTCGGTGTAGCCACCGATGTCGGCGATCAGCAGCAGAGCCCGGGCGGAGGCCATGCGGCACGCTAGCGGCCCGCCGGCGGGCCGGACGGGTCCGCGCCCGGCCTCGCTCGTGGCGGCACCGGCCCGCGGCCGGTCGTGTCCGACGGTGTGTACCGGTGCAGCATCGAGTCCACCGCCGTCCCCGCCTGCCGGGCGCTCGGCGGGTAGCCGAGGACGGCCGCGACGAAGCGCTCCGGGCGCAGCGTCTGCAGCCGCAGGTCACTGAGGGCGCGGACGGTGGCCGTGCGACGGGTGCTGCGCAGCAGCGCGATCTCGCCGAAGCCCTGCCCCGGGCCGAGCATCGCCAGGGTGCGCCCGTCCCCGGTGACCGCGGCCGTCCCCGACTCGATGACGTAGTACCGGTCGCCCACGTCGCCCTCCGCGACGACGACCTCGCCGGCAGGGACGGCCACCGGCTCCAGGTGGCGGGCCAGCTGCTCGACGGCGGGCAGGGGCAGGACGCCGAGCACGTCGACGGACCGCAGCAGGCCGATGTCACGGTCGCGGACGCCGATCGAGCGGTCCAGCCGCCGCAGCCGGCGCCACGCGGCCGCCGCCGCGAGCGGGCAGACCAGGCCGATGGTGACCAGGGCGGTGCGCACCCCGGCCCGGTCGGCCACGAGCGCCGCGACGATCGCGCCGGTCCCCATGGCCAGCGCGACCAGGCTCTCCAGGACACCGAAGACCCGCGCCAGCACGTCGTCCGGCGCGGTCCGGCCGAGCAGGGTGAAGCCGCCGACGTCGATGAGCGCGTTGCCCACCCCGACGCAGGCGAGCAGCAGCAGCGCCGTCGTCTCCGTGGGGACCACGCCGATCAGGGTCACCGGCAGGCCCCACAGGGTGACGCCGAGAGCGAACCAGGCGCCCAGCGCGCGCGTGCCGACCAGCAGCGACGCGGCGAGCGAGCCGAGCACCGCCCCGGCGCCGATGGCGGCGGTGAGCGCCCCGGCGCCGGGCTCCCCGGTGCCGAGCAGGTCGATGGCGACCACCACGGTGAGCACGGTCAGCGCGCCGCGGGTGAGGGTCTGCGCCGCCGCCAGCCCGACGACGAGCGCCAGGTCGCCGTTGCCGGCGACGGCCCGGATCCCCGCGAGCGCCTCACCGACGAGGTGCACCCCGGCCGGGGCCGGCGGTCGCGGTGGGGCCTCGTAGCGCAGCCGCACCAGCAGGAGCGCCGCCCAGCCGGAGGCGGCGGCCGAGACGGCGAACACGACCGTCACCCCGGCCCAGCCGAGCAGCACCGCGGCCAGCAGCGGGCCGAGCAGGGTGGCCAGCGAGTCGAGCAGGCCGCGCACCACGTTCGCGCCGGCCAGCTCGCGCCCGGTGCGGCACAGGGACGGCAGCAGCGCGGAGTGCGCCGGCCGGTACAGCGTGGCCGCCACCGTGGACACCACGGCCAGCGCGTAGACGACCGCTGACGGGCCGCCCGTCCCGACGACGACGGCGGCCCCCGCGGTGGCCGCGCCGCGCACGGTCGACACCAGGACCAGCACCCGCTCCCGGCGGCCGCGGTCGGCCACCGGCGCGAGCAGCGGCGTCAGGACGGCGGAGGGCACCATCCGCAGCAGCCCGACCAGCCCGACCGCCGTCGCCCCGCCGTCGCGGTAGGCCACGATCCCGAGCCCCACGGTGAACGCCCACTCGGCGGTCCAGGCCCCGAGGAAGCTCAGCTGCGCCCGGCGCAGGGCGGGGTTGCGCGCGTTGGCGGCGAAGGCGGCTGCGGCCTGCCCGACCCGGCCGCTCCCCTGCGCCATGGCGGGACGCTAGCGCCGCCGGGGCCGCCGATACCGCTCCGCCGGCGTCCGGTGGAGGAGGTCAGAGGCGGTCGAAGGGGGCGGCGTAGCGGAAGGTCCCGCGCGGCCAGGGGTCGGTGAGCACGCGGGCCTGGAAGTGCGCGCCCCACGCGGGGTCCGGCGCCGCCACCCCGAGGTCCGCGGCGGGCACGAAGCCCATCCGGGCGTAGTAGGCCGGGTCGCCGAGCAGCGCGACCAGCCGCTCCCCCGCCGCCTCGGCCACCGCGACCAGCGCGTGCACGAGCACCGTCCCGACGCCGCGGCCCTGCGCCTCCGGCCGCACGCCGAGCGGGCCGAGTCCGAGCGCCGGGGCGCCGTGCGGCTCGACCCACCCGCGGGTGGCGATCACGTGCCCCACCACGTCGTCGCCGTCGACGGCGACCAGCGACAGGTGTGGCAGGAAGCCCACGTCCTCGCGCAGCTCGTCGGTGAGCCGCGCCTCGACGTCGGTCGGGAAGGCCGCCCGGTGCACGGCCGCGACGGCCTCGGAGTCGGCGGGCCGCTCGCGGCGGACGATCACCTGTCGCGGACGACGGCGGTGTCGGTGAGCCGGTCGTGCAGGCCGCGGCCGTCGGCGTCGACGACGAGCGCCGGCACGAGCAGGAACAGCAGCCCGGTGCGCACGACCGCCCGCCACGGGGCCAGCCGCGACGCCGGCCGGGGGTGGGCCAGGCGCAGCCCGAGCAGCCGCATGCCCGGCGTCTGGCCGATCGCGACGAGGAAGACGACGTACACCACGGCCAGGGACAGCAGGCTCCAGTTGCCCGGCAGGTCCGGCGCGGTGAAGAACCCGGCGACGACGGCGGAGAGGAACGCGTCGACGAGGAAGGCGAGCACCCGGGTGCCGAAGCCGGCCAGGGACCCGGGCCCCTCGGCGGGGAGGCCCAGAGAGGCGCCCCGCCGTCGCTCCTGAGAGGGTGGCTGCGCGTCCCTGACCATGCTCTCAGCGTAGGACCCGACCGCCGTCGGCCCGCCCGCCGCGGGGAGTGCCCTCCCCGACACGCCGGGCTCGTTGTTACCGCCCCGAAACAGACGGGACACCGGCGGGCAACTCCCCGGCCATAGCGTGCGGACGGCTGTCCACCCGATACCGGAGGATCGATGTTCACCAGTCCCGACGAGGTCGCCGGCTACATCCGCGACAACGACGTCGAGTTCGTCGACGTGCGTTTCTGCGACCTGCCCGGCGTCATGCAGCACTTCACCATCCCGGCATCGACGTTCGGCGAGGACACCTTCTCCGACGGCCTCGGCTTCGACGGGTCCTCGATCCGCGGCTTCCAGGCCATCAACGAGTCGGACATGCTGCTGCTGCCCGACGCCAACAGCGCCTACGTGGACCCGTTCCGCAAGAGCAAGACGCTCAACGTGAACTTCTTCATCCACGACCCGATCACGCGCGAGGCCTACAGCCGCGACCCGCGCAACGTGGCGAAGAAGGCCGAGGCCTACCTCGCCAGCAGCGGGATCGCCGACACCGCCTACTTCGGCCCCGAGGCGGAGTTCTACATCTTCGACTCGATCCGCCACGACACCGGGATCAACGAGGGCTACTACCACATCGACTCGGTCGAGGGCTCGTGGAACTCGGGCTCGGCGACCGGCGTCAACGGCGTCGGCCCGAACCTGGGCTACAAGACCCGCGCCAAGGGCGGCTACTTCCCGGTCGAGCCCTACGACCACTACAGCGACCTGCGCGCCGACATGATGCGCAACCTGACCGGCGTGGGCCTCGAGCTCGAGCGCGGCCACCACGAGGTGGGCACCGCCGGCCAGGCGGAGATCAACTACAAGTTCGACACGCTGCTGCGGTCGGCCGACAGCCTGATGCTGTTCAAGTACGTCATCAAGAACACGGCCTGGCAGGCGGGCAAGACCGTCACCTTCATGCCCAAGCCGCTGTTCGGTGACAACGGCTCGGGCATGCACTGCCACCAGAGCCTCTGGAAGGACGGCGAGCCGCTCTTCCACGCCGAGACCGGTTACGCGGGCCTGTCCGACACCGCCCGCCACTACATCGGCGGACTGCTGGCCCACGCGCCGTCGCTGCTGGCCTTCACCAACCCGACGGTCAACAGCTACCACCGCCTGGTGCCCGGCTACGAGGCCCCGATCAACCTCGTGTACTCCGCGCGCAACCGCTCGGCCTGCTGCCGCATCCCGATCTCGGGCGACAACCCGAAGGCCAAGCGCATCGAGTTCCGCGTGCCCGACCCGTCGGCCAACCCCTACCTCGCCTTCTCGGCGATGCTCATGGCCGGCCTCGACGGCATCAAGAACAAGATCGAGCCGCCGGCGCCGGTGGACAAGGACCTCTACGAGCTGCCGCCCGAGGAGGCCCTGGGCATCGAGAAGGTGCCCGCGTCGCTGGACGCCGTCCTCGACCGGCTCGAGGTCGACCACGACTACCTGATCGACGGCGGCGTCTTCACGCCCGACCTGATCGAGACGTGGATCGAGTACAAGCGGGAGAACGAGATCGACCCGATCCGCCTCCGCCCGCACCCGCACGAGTTCGCGATGTACTACGACATCTGAGTCGTCCCGCGGACGGAAGGGCCGGTGACCTGCGCCAGCAGGTCACCGGCCCTTCCCGTGTCCCCGCTCCGCCCGCTCGCGGTGCAGGGCCACCCCGGCCACGACCAGCGCGACCCCGGCGGTCTCCCGGGCGGTCGGGACCTGGGCCAGCACGACGATCCCGATGACGGTGGCCGTCGCCGGCAGCAGCGACACCATCAGCGCGTAGGTGGCCCGGGGCAGCCGCCGCATCGCCAGCTGGTCGCAGACGTAGGGGACGACCGAGGACGACACCCCGACGCCGATGCCGGCGGCCAGCGCGACCGGGTCGGTCAGGGCCGGGACGGCGCCGGTGATCCCGACAGGCAGCGCCACGGCGGCTGCGACCAGCATCGACAGCGCCAGCCCGTCGACGCCCGGCAGCCGGTCGTCGCGCGCGACGCGGTGGCCCAGCACGACGTAGGCGGCGAAGAGCACGGCGTTGGCCGCGGCGAGGGCGAGGCCGGCCGGCTCGGCGACGAGCTGCACGTCGGTGAGCAGGTACACCCCGCCCACGGCCAGCAGCAGGGCGGCCAGGTTGCGCCGGGTGCGGGCGGCCAGCGCGGCCAGCGCGACCACCGGCAGGAACTCGACGGCGGCCACCGTGCCGAGCGGCAGCCGGTCGACGGCCAGGTAGAAGCAGCTGTTCATCACCGCCAGCACCGCGCCCCAGGCGACCAGCAGCCGGCGGGTGCGCCCGTCCAGCCGGCGCCAGGTCCGCCACGGCCGCCGCCACAGGGCGAACACGAGCGCGGCGGAGGCGATGCGCAGCCAGGCGACGCCCAGCACGTCGACGCGGGCGAACAGCAGCACCGCGAAGGCCGGCCCGAGGTAGTGGAAGACCGCGCTGACGACGAAGTACGCGTGCGGGGGCACCCGCGCGGCGGCGCCGGTCGCCCCGCGTCGCGCGGGGGCCGGACCGGGTCCCGCGCCGGTCCCGGCGGAGGAGGATGTCACGCAGCCAGGGTCGGAGGCGGCCCTCGGCAACACCAGGGACGGCCTGAGGTCAGGAGCGCCGCATGGGTGCCACCCGGAAAGCGCGGCTGCCGGACGGCCTTCCGTCCGGGAACCAGCTCCTCGACGAGGTCAACCGGCGCCTGCTGGACGAGCTGACGGCCGACCCGCGCCTGAGCGCCGCCGCCCTCGCCCGGCGGGTCGGGATGTCCGCCCCGGCCGTCCGCGAGCGCGTCGCCCGCCTCGAGCAGGCCGGCGTCATCCGCGGCTACCGGCTCGACGTCGACCCCGCGGCCCTCGGCCTGCCGGTGAGCGTCTGGGTGCGGCTCCGCCCGACGCCGGGCAGCCTGCCCCGGGCCGAGCAGCTGGCCCGCCAGGTCCCCGAGGTGAGCGAGTGCCACCGCGTCTCCGGGGAGGACTGCCTGCTGCTGCGCGTCCACGTGCCCACGATCGCCTCGCTGGAGGGGCTCCTGGACCGGTTCCTGCTCTACGGGCAGACCACCAGCTCGTTCATCGTCTCGACCCCTGTGCCGCCGCGGACCCCCGGACCCGGGGACACGACCCGCTGAGCATCCGGACGCGCCGCGGCCCCCACCGGCCTGCCGGTGGGGGCCGCGGTGCGTCCGGACGTGCCGGGCGCCGGGCCTCAGACAGCGGCCGGGTGGCCGGCGACGATCACCGAGCGCTCGCTGACCTCGAACACGTCGTTGACCGCGTTGTCCCCGACCAACTGGTCGAGGACGCCGTCGAGCGTCTCCCGGTCCTGGACCCGCCACAGGCACAGGGCCCGGCTGTCGTCGGCGGCGGTGCAGGTGGACATGAGCTCGACGCCCGCCGGCAGGGCGCCGAGGTCGGCGTTCGCCATCATCTGCTCCCACCGCTCGCCGTCGCGGATGGTGTGCACGACTCCGAAGTACACGGCTGCCTCCCTGGATCGCGGATGGCCGGGACGCGCCACAGCGTGCTCGGCGAACCGCCCGGCGGACAGGGCCGAGGGGCCCTGCCACCGGGCGCCGCGCGGGCGACCCACCGCCCGCGACGGCGGCTCGAGCACGGGTGCCGCCCGTACCCTGGAGGACCGGTCCGTCGGTCCACGGGAGGACAGCACGCATGCCCTTCGCGCCCCGCCGCCGCTCCTCCGGCGAGCCCCCGCCCGAGCCGCGCCGGACCGACCGCGTCCGCACCCGACGGACGCCGCGGCCGGTCGCCGGAGCAGCCGGGTCCGGCCCGTACGGCGACCCCTGGCCGTACGAGGGCCCCGGGCCGTACGAGGGGTCCGGCCCGTACGACGGGTCCGGGCCGTACGGCGAGCCCTGGTCTCCTCCTCCCCCGTCGGCGCCCGGTACCCCGCCGGGCCGCGGCGCGCGGCCACCCGGCGGCGGGGCACCCCCGCCCCCGCCGCCCGGTCCGCCGCCGCGGCGGGGCTGGGGCCGGCGCCGCGACGAGGGACCGCAGCCGCGCCGGCCGCGCCGCCGGCGCGTCCTGCGCCGGATCGGGCTCGTGCTCGGCGTCGTCTTCGTCGTGCAGGCGCTGGTCATGGTGTCGCTGCGCTGGGTGGACCCGCCGACGACGGCGTTCATGGCGGCCAACGACCTCGGCGCGATCCAGCAGTCGGTGCCGGTCGAGCACGTGTCGCGCAACTTCCTCGCCGCCGTCATCGCGCACGAGGACCAGCAGCTCCCCTACCGCGACGGCGCCTTCACCTGGGACGAGCTCTCCGGCCGCGCCGAGGCCCGGCTGCGCGGCGAGGAGGACCCCTCGGGGTCGACCATCCCGCAGCAGGTGGCCAAGAACATCTTCCTCAACCAGAGCATGAGCGTCTGGCGGAAGGCGCTGGAGGCCGGGCTCTCGGCGGAGATGGCGCTGGTCGTGGACGACCGGCGGATGCTCGAGCTCTACGTCAACTACGCGCAGCTGGGCCCGCAGCTGTACGGCATCTGCTCGGCCAGCTGGTACTACTTCGACACCCCGCCGTCCACGCTGACCGTCGACCAGGCCGTGCAGCTGGTCGGGCTGCTCCCCTCCCCCGGTCACGTGCAGCGGGCACCCGGCGGCGGGCTGGACTACGACGTCGAGGACGGCCTCGGCTGGCTGTCGCGGTCCCACGTCATCAACGCGCAGAACCGGGTGCCGCGGCACATCGACGCGCAGGGCTTCGGGCCGGTCGAGGACGCCGGCGTCGAGGGCCTGGCCCAGGACCAGCCGCCCTCCGACGACGACTGCTCCGAGCGGCCCGAGGAGGTCGCCGACCTCATCGCCGAGCAGGGCACCGCGTAGCTCCTCCGGCAGGCGGCGTCGCCAACGGCCCCGTAGCGTCCCGGTCGATGCCTCAGGGACGGGGCACCGCGCTCCACCGTCCAGGGGAGAGGACCGCATGGCCACGTCCGAGGGCCACGGCGCCCGCACGTCCGCATCCGGCACCGTCGGGAGCCGGCCAGGAGCGGACGACGGCGGGGGCCTCACCGGCGCCGTCGTCGTCGTGGCCCTGGTGTCGGCGATCTCCGGCCTGCTCTACGGCTACGACACCGGCATCATCTCCGGCGCGCTGCTGCAGATCAGCGACGAGTTCGGCATCGGCAGCGGCTGGGAGCAGGTCATCGCCGCCTCGATCCTCGCCGGTGCCGTCATCGGCGCGCTGGTGTGCAGCCGCCTGTCCGAGCGGCGAGGCCGGCGCGGGACCCTGCTGATCGTCGCCGGCGTCTTCGTCCTCGGCTCGCTCGGTGCCTCGCTGGCGCCGGACCCGCTCACGCTGTCGATCGCGAGGGTGGTCCTCGGCTTCGCCGTCGGCGGCGCCACCCAGACCGCCCCGGTCTACGTCGCCGAGCTGGCGCCCAGCCGCTACCGCGGCCGGCTGGTGCTGTTCTTCCAGATCGCCATCGGCGTCGGCATCCTCGTCGCCACGATCGTGGGTGCCACGGAGGCCGTCGACTGGCGCATCGCGATCGGCGCGGCCGTGGTGCCCAGCGCGATCATGCTCGGCCTGATGCTGCGCCTGCCCGACAGCCCGCGCTGGCTGGTCAAGCACGGGCGGGACGACGACGCGCGGCAGGCGCTCGAGCGCGTCCGCCCGGCGGGCACCGACGTGTCCGGCGAGCTGTCGGACATCGACGAGCTGGTGGAGGCCGAGCGGACGGCGAGGACCAGCGGCTGGCGCGGCCTGCGGGAGCCCTGGGTGCGGCCGGCGCTCGTCGTGGGCTGCGGGCTCGCGATCTTCACCCAGCTGTCGGGCATCGAGATGATCGTCTACTACTCCCCGACGATCCTCACCGACAACGGCTTCTCCGACACCGCCGCGCTGCGGGTCTCCGTCGCCCTCGGCGCCACCTACCTGGTCACCCAGCTGATCGGGCTGGCGATCATCGACCGCGTCGGCCGGCGACGCCTCACCCTGCTCACGCTGCCCGGCGCGGCGCTGGCGCTCATCGTCCTGGGCACCTTCTTCGTCACCGGCAACGACGGCGAGGCGCAGGTGCCCTGGATCATCGCCACGCTGATCGCCTTCATGGCCTTCACCGCGGGCGGCATCCAGCTCATGGGCTGGCTCACCGGCTCCGAGATCTACCCGCTGGCCACCCGCGAGGCGGGCGCGGCGGCGCAGTCGGCGTCGCTGTGGGGCACCAACCTGCTCATCACGCTGACGCTGCTGACCATCATCGACACGATCGGCACCGGCCAGACCTTCTGGCTCTACGCCGGCTTCAACGTGGCCGCCTTCGTCTTCCTCTACCTGCGCATGCCCGAGCTGACCGGCCGCAGCCTGGAGCAGATCGAGCACAAGCTGTCGGAGGGCGAGTTCCGGCCCGCCGACTTCGCCGGGCAGCGCGCCGGCCGGTGACCCGCGGGGGTCACCGGCCGGCCGCGGTCAGAGCCCCCCGGCGAGGCGGTGGTAGGCCGCGCTCCACCGCAGCTCCTTGGCCAGCGAGCGGCGGGTTGTCGCGTCGTCGATGAGCACCAGCTCGGTGCCGAAGACCTCAGCGAGGTCGGTGAGCTCGCCGGCGCCCAGCGCCGTCGACAGCACCGTGTGGTGCGGCCCGCCTGCGGTCAGCCAGCCCTCCGTGGCCGTCTCGAAGTCCGGCCGCGGCCGCCAGACGGCGTGCGCCACCGGCAGGTTCGGCAGCGCCTCACCGGGGTCGACGACGTCGATCTCGTTGGCCACCCACCGGAATCGGTCGCCCAGGTCGCACCACCCGACGACGACGCCCTCGCCGGGTGCGGCGGTGAACACCAGCCGCGCCGGGTCCTCGCGGCCGCCGATCGACAGCGGGTGCACCTCCACCCGCGGCCGGCCGCCGGCGATCGTGGGACACACCTCGAGCATGTGCGCGCCCAGGATCCGCGGCGTCCCGGTGAGGTCGTAGGTGTAGTCCTCCATGAACGACGTCCCGCCGGGCAGCCCGGCCGCGGCGACCTTGAGCGTCCGGAGCAGGACGGCGGTCTTCCAGTCCCCCTCCCCGCCGAACCCGTAGCCGTCGGCCATGAGCCGCTGGACGGCGAGGCCCGGGAGCTGGCGCAGGCCGCCGAGGTCCTCGAAGTTCGTGGTGAAGGCGCCGAAGCCGCCGTCGTCGAGGAAGGTCCGCAGCGCCGCCTCGACGCGGGCCTGGTAGCGCACGGCGTCGTGCCGGTCGCCGCCCGGTCGGCAGTCGTCGGCGAAGGCGTAGAGGTCGCCGTACTCCTCGACGAGGACGTCGACCGCCTTCTCCTCCACCGCCTCGACCACGGCGACCAGGTCGTTCACGCCCCACGTGTTCACCGAGACGCCGAAGCGGATCTCGGCCTCGACCTTGTCCCCCTCGGTGACGGCGACGTCACGCATGTTGTCGCCGAAGCGGGCCAGCTTCAGCGACCGCACGGCGGTGGCCGCGGCCGCCGCGCGGGCCCACGAGCCGACCCTCGCCCGCACCCGCGGGTTCCCCACGTGACCGGCGACCGTCGTCCGCGGCATGCGCAGCCGGGTGAGCACGAACCCGTACTCGCGGTCGCCGTGGGCGGCCTGGTTGAGGTTCATGAAGTCCATGTCGATCGTCGCCCACGGCAGGGCGGCGTCGGCCTGGGTGTGCAGGTGCAGCAGCGGCTTGCGCAGCGCGTCGAGGCCGGAGATCCACATCTTCGCCGGGCTGAACGTGTGCATCCAGGTGACCACGCCGACGCAGGACGGGTCCTCGTTGGCCTCCCCCATCGTGCGGCGGATGGCGCCGGCGTCGGTGAGCACCGGCTTCCACACGACCCGCACCGGCACCTCGGCGGCCTCGTCGAGCGCCTTGGCCACCCGCTGCGACTGCTCGGCGACCTGCAGCAGCGTGTCCTCGCCGTACAGCCCCTGGCTGCCGGTCAGGAACCACACCTCGTGCGCGGCGAACGGGTCTGCGACCACGACGGCGTTCCTCCTCACTGTCCGTAGACGTTCTGGTAGCGCGCGTACAGCGCGTCGACGTGCCCGGGGCTGATCGGGAGCGGCTCACCGAGTTGGCGGGACAGGTGCACGGTGCGGGCGACGTCCTCGGTCATGACGGCGGCCTTGACCGCGTCCCGCGCGGAGGCGCCGACGGTGAAGACGCCGTGGTTGCGCATCAGGACCGCCGGCGAGCGGGACCCGCGCAGGGTGGTGACGACCCCCCGCCCGATCGAGTCGTCGCCGATGAGCGCGAACGGGCCGACGGGGATGGCGCCGCCGAACTCGTCGGCCATCGCCGTCAGCACGCAGGGGATCTCCTCGGCGCGCGCCGCCCAGGCGGTGGCGTACGGGCTGTGGGTGTGTACCTGCCCGTGCACCTCCGGCATGTGCCGGTAGACGTAGGCGTGCGCGTCGGTGTCGCTCGAGGGCCGGCGCACGCCGTCGACCACGCCGCCGTCGAGGTCGCAGACGGTGATGCCCTCCCAGGACAGGCCGTCGTAGGGGACGCCGCTGCCCTTGATGACGAAGAGGTCCTCGCCGGGCACGCGCTCGGACACGTTGCCCGAGGTCCAGGTGACCAGGCCGTTGCGGGTCAGCTCGCCGTGCAGGCGGGCCACGGAGTCGCGCTGCGCCCGGTGGGTGCCGCGCTCGGTCAGGGTGGCGGTCATCGGGGTTCTCCTCGCTGGGCGGGGCTGACGTGGTCGACGGCGGCGCGCTCGACCGGGAGCGCGGCGATGTAGCGCTGCACGAAGGCGTCGAAGCCGGCGACGTCGGCCGGGTCCGGCTGCGCCGTCCGCACGTCCGCGCCGGGGAAGACCGTGGTCTCCAGGTGGTCCGCCAGGCTCCGGTCCGGAGGGCCGCTGCCGGCGAAGGCGGCCAGGACGGCCATGCCCCAGGCGCCTCCCTCGCCGGCGACGTCGCCGACGGAGACCGGGGTGTCGATGGCGGCGGCCAGGAAGCGCTGGGCGACCCCCTCGGTCTTGAACAGGCCGCCGTGCGCGAACATCCGGTCGAGCCGGACGCCCTCGGCCCGTTGCAGGACGTCCATGCCGATCCGGAGCGTGGCCAGGGACGAGTAGAGGTGGGTCCGGACGAAGGTGCCGAGGTCGAGCCGGCTGTCCGGCGACCGCAGGAACAGCGGCCGGCCCTCCCCGAGCCCGGTGATCGGCTCCCCGGCCAGGTAGTTGTAGGCCAGCATCCCGCCGCCGTCGCGGGCGCCGTCGAGGGCCGCGGTGAACAGGACCTCGAAGACCGCCGACGGGTCCGCCGGGGCTCCCAGGGCCCGGGCGAACTCGGTGAACAGCCCGACCCAGGCCTCCAGCTCGCTGGCCCCGTTGTTGCAGTGCACCATCGCCACCGGGTCGCCGGCCGGGGTGGTGACCAGGTCCAGCTCGCGGTGCACCCCGGCGAGCTCGTGCTCCAGCACGACCATGGCGAAGACGCTGGTGCCGGCGGAGACGTTGCCGGTGCGCGGGGCGACCGCGTTGGTGGCGACCATCCCGGTGCCGGCGTCACCCTCCGGAGGGCACAGCGGGATGCCGGGGCGCAGCCGCCCGGTCGGGTCGAGCAGCGCCGCGCCGGCCTCGGTGAGCTCACCGGCCCGGCGGCCCGCGACCTCGATCCGGGGCAGCAGGTCGGCGAGGGTCAGGTCGACCCCGGCCTCGGCGGCCAGCTGGTCGAACCGGGTCAGCATGCCGGCGTCGTAACCGCGGGTGCCGTCGTCGATCGGGAACATGCCGCTGGCGTCGCCGATGCCGAGGACCCTCTCGCCGGTGAGCCTCCGGTGCACGTAGCCGGCCAGGGTGGTCAGGGAGTCCAGGCGCCCGACGTGCTCCTCGCCGTCCAGGATCGCCTGGTAGAGGTGCGCGACGCTCCACCGGTGCGGGACGTTGACGCCGAACTCCGCGCTGAGGCGCTCCGCCGACCGTCCGGTGTTCGTGTTGCGCCACGTGCGGAACGGGGTGAGCAGGTCACCCGTGGCGTCGAACGCCAGGTAGCCGTGCATCATCGCCGACACGCCCAGGACCCCGACCGTCGACAGGTCGACCCCGTGGCGCTGCCGCACGTCCTCGGCCAGGGCCGCGAAGCTCTGCTGCACCCCGGTCCAGACGTCGTCCAGTGAGTACGTCCACAGCCGGTCGACGAACTGGTTCTCCCAGTCGGAGCAGCCGACCCCGAGCGGGACGTGGTCCGGCCCGATCAGCACCGCCTTGATCCGTGTCGACCCCAGTTCGATGCCCAGGGCCGTGCGACCGCCGGTGATCACTGCGCCGGCGTTCTCCGACATCGGTCCTCCTGCTCTGCGGCCGCCGGTCGGCTGCCGTCGGGACGGGGTCGCGGAGGCCGCGCCCGGGGTCAACGGGTGTGCTGGGGCCCGTCGCGGACGCGACGGGAGGAGCGCCCCGGTGGGGGGCGCGGGGGACGGCGGGTCTCAGGCGCCGGGCGGGCGTGCGGTCGACGCGCGGACGACGAGGGCCGCGGGGACGACGACGGCGTCGTCGGCCGAGGACCAGCCCGGGTCCTCGATCCGCTGCAGCAGCAGGTCCACGCACCGCCGGCCCACCTCGGCGAAGTCCTGCCGGACGGTGGTCAGCGGCGGCCGCAGGTACTCGGCCTCGGCGATGTCGTCGAAGCCGACCACGCTGACGTCCTCGGGGATCCGGACGCCGCCCTCGGCCAGCGCCCGGATCATCCCCAGCGCCATGTGGTCGTTCGCGACGAAGACCCCGGTGACCGGGACGCCCGCCGCCAGCAGCGCGACGCCGGCCTCGTAGCCCGACCGCGCACCCCAGTCGCCGGGGAGCACGACGTCGGCGGGCAGACCGGCGGCGGCCATCGTCTGCTGCCAGCCGTGCAGCCGCGCGGCGGACTCGATCCAGTCCTCGCGCCCGGTGACGTGCCCGATCCGGCGGTGCCCGAGGTCGACCAGGTGCCGGGTGGCCTGCACCGCGCCGCCGGCCTGGTCGATGACCACGGACGTGATGCCCGGGGCGGCCCCGCCCTCGACGGCGACCGCCGGGAGGTCGGCCGGCAGCCCGGCCATCACCCGGACCGCCGCGCGCTGGGGCGCGAGCACGACGACGCCGGACACCGAGTGCTCGCGCAGCCGCTCGACCGCCTCGGTGAACCCCTCCTCCGAGAGGTCGGGCACCGTGGCGACGTGCACGTGGTAGCCGCGCTCGCGGGCCGCCTGCTCGAGGCTGAAGAGGGTGCTCGCCGGGCCGTAGAGGCCGGTGTCGAAGGCGACGACGCCGATGGTGTCGGTGCGGCGGGTGACCAGGGCCCGGGCGGTGAGGTTGCGGCGGTAGCCCAACTTGTCCATGGCCGCGAGCACCCGGGTGCGGGTCTCCTCGGCCACGTGCGGGTGGTCGTTGAGGACGCGGGACACCGTCTGCGCCGAGACGCCGGCCAGCCGGGCGACGTCGGTCATGACCGCGGGACGGCTGCCGGCCGCCTGGGTCCTCGGTCGCGCGCCCATCGCCGTCGATCCTGTCAGGCCGCGGTGCGTCCCGCGGCCCGTGGCGCCGCCCCGGGCCGGGCTGCCCAGGGCGGTCACGACGCCGACCCGGCGCGCCGGGCGGTCAGCCGCTGCAGGACGACGAAGACCAGCAGCAGGACCCCGATGGTGATCTTCGTCCACCAGGAGTTCAGGCCACCGTCGAAGTCGATGAGCGCCTTGATCGTGCCGAGGACCAGGACCCCCAGCAGCGACCCGACCACCAGGCCGCGCCCGCCCACCAGGAGCGTCCCGCCGATGACCACCGCCGCGATCGCGTCGAGCTCCAGGCCGATCCCGTGCAGGCTCCAGCCGGAGAGGATGTAGACGCTGAACAGCAGGCCGCCGAGCGCCGAGCAGAAGCCGCTGATCACGTAGACGCCGACCTTGGTCCGGCCGACGGCGAGCCCCATCAGCGCGGCGGAGGACTCGCTGCCGCCGATGGCGTAGACGGTCCGCCCGAAGCGGGTCCGGTGCAGCACGTAGGCCGCCACCGCGACCACGACCAGGGCGAGGACCGCGCCGTAGGACAGGAACGTCCCGCCCGGCAGCTCGACCACGTTGATCGCGACGGCGGTGAACAGGTCGTCCTGGATCGGGATGGAGGGCCCGCTGATGGCGAAGCAGATGCCGCGGGCCAGGAACATCCCGGCCAGGGTCACGATGAACGGCTGCAGCTGCAGGCCGTGGATGGCCAGCCCCATCAGCCACCCGAGCAGCGACCCGGTGGTCAGCACGGCGACGATCACCAGCGGCGCCGGCCAGCCGGCCTGCAGCAGGCTCGCCGCCATCACCGTGCCGAGCGCGACCACCGCCCCCGAGGAGAGGTCGATGCCGCCGGTCAGGATCACGAACGTCATGCCGACCGCGAGGACGATCAGGTAGGCGTTGTCGACCAGCAGGTTGAGCGCCACCTGCGGGTAGCCGAAGTTCTCGTAGCGGATCGAGCCCGCGCCGAAGAGCACCACCAGCAGGACCGCGGTCATGAGCACCGAGACGGTGCTCGACCCGGTCGAGGTGCTGCGCAGCCAGCGGCGCGCCGCCTCCTGCCACCCCGGGCTGGCCGGCGGGTCCGGCGGGGAGCCGGGGGCCTCGGGGAGCCGCGTGTCGGAGACGGTCATCGGAGGACCCCCTGCTCGGCCGGGCGGCCGGGGACGGACCCGGTGCCGGCGGCCGGCTCCGGGACGGACGGCCGGACGGGGTCCGGCGGGACGGGACCGGCGTCCGCGGGAGTCCCCGCGGCACCACCGGCAGTGGCGGCGGGACCCCGGCGGCGGCGGAGGGCCGCGCGCACCCGGGGCGCCTGCAGCAGGAACACCATGATGATCACGACGGCCTTGAACAGCCGGATGTACTCGTCCGGCAGGCCCATGGTCAGCACCGTGGTCGTCAGCGTCTGCAGGATCAGCGCGCCCACGACCGTGCCGGTCAGGGAGTACCGCCCGCCGGCCAGCGACGTCCCGCCGATGACGACGGCGAGGATCGCGTCGAGCTCGATGAACAACCCGGCCCGGTTGGCGTCGGCCGCGCTGACGTTGGCGGTGACCATCAGGCCGGCCACGGCCGCGACCAGGGCGACGAAGACGTAGACGGTGAAGGTGATGCTGCGCGCGCGGACGCCCGCGAGGCGTGCGGCGGCCGGGTTGACCCCGACGGCCTCGATGAGCACGCCGAGCGCGGTGCGCCGGGTGAACAGCCCGACGGCCAGCAGGACCAGCGCCGTGATGACCACCTGGACCGGCAGGCCGAGCACGAAGCCGCCGCCGAGCCAGTCGAAGACCGGGTTCTCCGCGGTGACGATGTTGCCGTCGGTGACCAGCATGGCGATGCCGCGGCCGGCGGTCATGAGCACCAGCGTCGCGATGATCGGCTGGATCCCGACCACGGAGACGAGGAACCCGTTCCACGCCCCGAGGACCAGCCCGGCGGCGACCGCGAGCCCGATGGCCAGCGCGGCGGTGCCGCCGGAGGTGGGGTCGGCGGCCCCCTCGACGACCGTGAAGGCGACCGACCCGGAGATGGCCAGGACCGCGCCCACCGACAGGTCGATGCCCCGGGTGGCGATGACCAGCGTCATCCCGACGGCGATCAGCAGCACCGGCGCGACGTTCTTGACGACGTTGACGAGGTTGCCGAAGAGGTGGCCGTCCTGGATGCGCAGGCTGAAGAAGCCCGGGTTGGCCACGAGGTTGAACAGCAGCAGGACCGCGAGCGCGGCGACGGCCCACAGGACCGGGGACCGGCGGGCGCGGACGAGCAGGCCGTCGACGGGACGGCCCGGCGCGGCGGCGGATCGGTCAGTCACGGGCGTTCCCCCGGGCGATGAGGTCGACGACGCCGTCGAGCGAGGTGTCGGAGGCGTCGAGGTCGGCGACCACCTGGCGGTCGCGCAGGACGACGACGGAGTCGCAGATCCGCAGCACCTCCTCGAGCTCCGCGGACACGAAGACCACGGACATCCCCTCGGCGGCGAGCTGGGCGACCAGCTCCTGGATCTGGGCCTTGGCGCCGATGTCGATGCCGCGGGTGGGCTCGTCGAGCAGCAGCAGCCGCGGCTCGGTGAGCAGCCAGCGGGCGAGCAGGACCTTCTGCTGGTTGCCGCCGGAGAGGTTGCGCAGCAGCGCCTCCGGGTCGGCCGGCCGGACGTCGAGGGCGCGGATGTAGCGGGCCACCATCTCGTCGCCGGCCCGCCGCGGGATCGGCCGCAACCAGCCGCGCCGGGCCTGCAGGGCGAGCAGGAGGTTGTCCCGGACGGTGAGGTCCCCGACGACGCCCTCGCCCTTCCGGTCCTCGGAGAGGAAGGCGATGCCCTGGGCGATGGCGCTGCGCGGTGACCGCAGGCGCACCGGCCGGCCGTCGACCTCCACCCGCCCGGTGCTGGCCCGGTCGGCGCCGAACAGCAGCCGGGTGAGCTCGGTGCGGCCCGACCCGAGCAGGCCGGCCAGCCCGACGACCCGCCCGGCGTGCACCCGCACGTCGGCGGGCTCGATCGCGCCCCGGCGCCCCAGGCCCGACGCCGCCAGCCGCGGCACCGCGCCGTCCTCGACCGGCCGGGGCGCGGCGTGCTCGAGGTCCTCCAGGGTGGCGAGCTCGCGGCCGATCATCGCCCGGACCAGGTCGGTGCGCGGGAGGTCGGCGGTGCGGTGCTCCCCCACCAGCCGGCCGTTGCGCAGGACGGTCATCCGGTCGCTGATCTCGTAGACCTGCTCCAGGAAGTGGGAGACGAACAGGATCGCCACGCCGCGCTCGCGCAGCGACCGCACCACCCGGAACAGCTCGGCGACCTCGCCGGCGTCGAGGCTCGACGTCGGCTCGTCGAGGACGAGCACCCGGGCGTCGGTGTCGACGGCGCGGGCGATCGCCACGAGCTGCTGGACGGCGATCGGGTGCGACCCGAGGACCGACCGCGGGTCGATGTCGAGGTGCAGCTCGCGCAGCACCCGGCGGGCCCGCTCGCGGGACGCCCGCTTGTCGATCGACCCGCGGCGGCGGGGCTCACGGCCGAGGACGATGTTCTCGGTGACCGTGAGGTTCGGGCAGAGGTTGACCTCCTGGTAGACGGTGCTGATCCCGGCCGCCTGGGCGTCGGCGGGGGTCGCGAACCGCTGCTCCACCCCGCCGAGGGTCACCGTGCCGGCGTCGTAGGGGTAGACGCCGGTGAGCGCCTTGATCAGGGTCGACTTGCCGGCGCCGTTCTCGCCCATCAGCGCGTGGACCTCGCCGGGGAACAGCCGCAGCGAGACGTCGTCGAGGGCCTTGACGCCCGGGAACTGGATCGTGATGCCGGTCATCGCGACGACCGGCTCGGGGAGCGGGGGCGGGACCGGGGCGGCCGGCACCTCGGCGGGAGCTGGGGACACGGGAGTCCTCTCGGGAGGTGGTACCCGCCGCCCGCCCGGGGGTGGACGCCCGGGCGGGCGGGGGCGCGGGAGCCGGGACCGGCTCCCCGGACGGGATCAGTACTTCCGGTCCGGGAGGACCTCCGCGGCCTGCTCCTGGGTGAAGGTCGTCTCCTCGGTGACGACCCGCTCGGGGACCTCCTCGCCGTCGAGCACCTGCTGGGCGAGCTCCATCAGCTGCTCACCGAGCAGCGGGTTGCACTCGACGATGAAGTTGATCTTGCCGTCGGCGAGGGCCTGCATGCCGTCGCGGACCGCGTCGACGGAGATGATCTGGATGTCCTGGCCCGGGACCTTGCCGGCCGCCTCGATGGCCTCGATGGCGCCGAGGGCCATGTCGTCGTTGTGCGCGTAGACGGCGTTGATGTCGGGGTTGGAGTTGAGCATCGCCTCCATGACCTCGCGGCCGCCGGTGCGGGTGAAGTCACCGGACTGGGAGGCCACGATCGTCAGGTTCGGGCTGTCGGCGATGGCCTCGGCGAAGCCCTCCTGGCGGTCGATCGCCGGGGCGGCACCGGTGGTGCCCTGCAGCTCGGCGATGTTCCACTGCGCCCCGGTCGAGGCCCAGTTCTCCACGGCCCACTCGCCGGCCTTGCGGCCCTCCTCGATGAAGTCCGAGCCGAGGAAGGTGACGAAGAGGTCCTCCTGCTCCGTCTCGACCGAGCGGTCGGTGAGGATCACCGGGATGTCGGCGCGCTTGGCCTCGAGGAGGACCGCGTCCCAGCCGGTCTCCACCACCGGGCTGAAGGCGATGACGTCGACCCGCTGCTGGATGAAGGAGCGGATCGCGGAGATCTGGTTCTCCTGCTCGCCCTGCGCGTCGGAGAACTGCAGCTCGATGCCGGCGGCCTCGGCCGACTCCTGGATGGACTGGGTGTTGGCGGTGCGCCAGCCGCTCTCGGCGCCGACCTGGGCGAAGCCCATCGTGATGGTGTCGTCCCCGCCACCACCGCCACCGCCGCCGCTGCCCTCCGCCGAGCCGCCGCAGGCGGCCAGCCCGAGGACCGCGACCGACGCCGTGACGGCGGCGAGGAGCTTGTTCCTGATCAACGTCTGCCTCCTGTGAGTTCCTGCCGGCCCGTCGGGTCCGGTCTCGTGGTGCTCCCCGGAGCGACCACCGCTGACTGGTCCCGGGGACGCGCTCTCAGGCGGCTCGTCCTGCGGGCCCGGCGACGCTGCTGGGCGTGACGCGGGACACTGTGAACGCAAACATGTCCGGCCGTCAAGGGGTCCGCGCCGCCGATTTGTCCCCGTCTTCACGGGCGTCCCGGTCGCTACATGGGACGCGGGTCACAGTCTGTTAACGTTCCCAGCCGTGGTCTCGACAACTCCGCCGACCGGGCGGCAGGTCACGCTGCGCGCGGGCCCGGTCAGCGCCGTGGTGACCGAGGTCGGGGGCGGCCTGCGCCGGCTGCGGACGGGCGGGCGCGACCTGGTCGCGGGCTTCGGGGCCGACGTCGCCCGGCCGGTCTTCCGCGGCTCGGTGCTGGTGCCGTGGCCCAACCGCGTGGGCGACGGCCGCTACCGCTGGGCCGGCCGGGACGAGCAGCTCCCCCTGACCGAGCCCGACCGGCGGACGGCGCTGCACGGCCTGCTGTGCTGGACCCGGTGGGACGTGCGCGACGCCTCCCCGGACGCCGTGGCGCTCGGCGCCCGCGTGGTCCCGCAGCCCGGTTACCCGCACCAGCTCGACGTCGTCGTCACCTACCGGGTGCACGAGGACGGGCTGTCGTGGGCGGTGGAGGCCGAGAACACCGGCACCACCGCGGCGCCCTACGGCTGCTCGGTGCACCCGTACCTCGTGGCCGGCCCCGGACGGGTCGACGACTGGACCCTGCACCTGCGTGCCGCCGAGTACCTCGAGGTCGACGCGGAGCGCCTCCTGCCGACCGGCCGCCGCCCGGTCGACGGCACCCCGCTCGACTTCCGCGCCGGCCGCGCACCCCTCGCGGGCGTCGCCGTCGACCACGCCGTCACGGCCGTCACGCCGGACGACGACGGGACCGCGCGCGCGGAGGTCCGGACCGCCGACGGCAGCGGGGTCGCGCTCGAGTGGGACCCGCGGGCGCTGCCGTGGGTGCAGCTGCACACGGCCGACCGCCCGGAGCCCGGGCTGCACCGGGCGGGGCTCGCGGTCGAGCCCATGACGTGCCCGCCGGACGCGTTCCGCACCGGCGAGGGCGTCGTCCGGCTCCAGCCGGGCGACCGGCACGTGGCGCGGTGGCGGATCCGGGCACTGGCCGCCGACGGCGGATGAGGGCTCCCCGGGGACGACGACGGGCCGGTGACCTCCGGGGAGGTCACCGGCCCGTCGGGCGGTGCAGGGTCAGGCGGTGCCGGTCAGGCCGTGCCGGTCAGGCGGTGCCGGTCAGGCCGTGCCGGTCAGGCGGTGGCGGGCTGGCGCAGGTCGGCGTCGACCCCGCCGGTCGGCTCGACCGCCGGGGCGGCCTCGCTGAAGGTGCCGCCGGTGCGGAACCGCTCGACGTCGAGGATGCCCTCGCGCTTGGCCACGATGGTCGGCACCAGCGCCTGGCCGGCGACGTTCACCGCGGTGCGGCCCATGTCGAGGATCGGGTCGATCGCCAGCAGCAGGCCGACGCCGGCGAGCGGCAGGCCCAGGGTGGACAGCGTCAGGGTCAGCATGACCACCGCGCCGGTGACGCCGGCCGTGGCGGCCGAGCCGACGACGGAGACCAGCGCGATCAGCAGGTAGTCGGTGATCGACAGGTCCACGCCGAAGAACTGCGCCACGAAGATCGCCGCGAGCGCCGGGTAGATCGCCGCGCAGCCGTCCATCTTCGTCGTCGCGCCCAGCGGCACGGCGAAGGAGGCGTAGGACCGCGGGACGCCCAGGTTCTGCTCGGTCACCCGCTCGGTCACCGGCAGGGTGCCGATCGACGAGCGCGAGACGAAGGCGAGCTGGATGGCCGGCCAGGCGCCGGCGAACCAGCGCAGCGGCGAGAGGCCGTGCAGCCGGAGCAGCACCGGGTAGACGACGAACAGCACCAGCGCGAGACCGGCGTAGACGGAGCCGGCGAAGACGCCGAGGCTGCCGAGGGAGTCCCAGCCGTAGCTGGCGACGGCGTTGCCGATGAGGCCGACGGTGCCGATCGGGGCCAGCAGGATGACCCACCACAGCACCTTCTGGACGATCGCCAGCGCGGAGCGGACCAGCCGCAGGAACGGCTCGGCGGGCTCGCCGACCTTGAGGACGGCGACACCGACCGCGACCGAGATGACGATCAGCTGCAGGACGTTGAACGACAGGCCGACCGAGCCGTCGTCGCCCGCGGAGGCCTGCAGGCCCAGGACGTTGCCGGGCACCAGGCCGGTGAGGAAGTCCCACCAGCCGCCGGTGGTGCCGGGGTCGGTGGCGGCGGCCGCGTCGACGGAGCTGTTGCGGCCGGGCTGGGTGAGCAGGCCCAGGCCGATGCCGATGCTGACGGCGATCAGCGCGGTGATGCCGAACCACAGCAGGGTCTGCGCGGCGAGCCGGGCGGCGTTGGAGACCTGCCGGAGGTTGGCGATGCTGACGATCACCGCGGTGACGATCAGCGGCGGGACCAGCGCCTTGAGCAGCGTGACGAAGGTGCCGCCGATGGTCTGCAGGGTGCTGGTGAGCCAGTTCGGGGTCCCGTCGGCGACGGGGCCCATCTCGCGGGCGACCAGGCCGAGGGCCACGCCGACGACGAGCGCGAGGAGGACCTGCGCCGCGAAGGGGACGCGGCGGAGACGTGCGAGCACGGAGGTGTGCCTTTCGAGGGGAGGAGGACGTCGGGACCGGTGTCAGGCGCCGCGGCGACAGGCGGCGGTCGTCACCCGGCCGTAGTCGAGCGCGCGGCGGCGCGTGAGTCCCCAGAGGTCGTGCACGAGGAGGTCAATGCCGCCGCGCGCCCGGGCCATCCCACCTGTGCGGCAACTCACGATCTTGACCTGGTCCGGTACTCGTGTACCGTCCAAGTGGTACCGCCGTACCACTTCTGGGGAGCACATCGTGGCCTGGGCCCTGCTCGTCACCGCCGGACTGTTCGAGACCGCCTTCGCCGTCTCGCTCAAGCAGTCCGAGAACTTCACGCGCCTGTGGTGGTCGGTGGCGTTCGTCGTCTGCGCCGCCGCGAGCTTCGTGCTGCTGTCGTCCGCGCTGCGCACGCTGCCGGTCGGCACCGCCTACGCCGTCTGGACCGGGATCGGTGCCGGCGGCACGGCGGTCGTCGGCATGGCCGTCCTGGGCGACCCGGTCACCACGATGCGCATCGTCGCGATCCTGCTGATCCTCGGCGGCGTGCTGATGCTCCAGCTCGCGCCGTCGGCGGCCCACTGATGACCCGCCTGACCGGCAAGGGCGAGGCCCGCCGGGCGGCCATCGTCGAGGCGGCCGCGCGCCTGCTGGCCGAGGCGGGGCCGGACGCCCTCACCCACCGGGCCGTCGTCGCGGCGTCGGGCGTCCCGCTGGCCGCCACCACCTACTACTTCGCGAGCATCGACGACCTGCGGGCCGCGGCGGTGGAGGCGCTCGCCGCGCAGGAGCGGGCGGCGGCCGAGGACCTGGTCGCCGCGGTGCCCCGCCGGGCCCGCTCCGCGGCGGCCACCGCGCGCCTGGTCGTCGACGTCGTCCACGGGGCCGGCCGCACCCGCGACGACGAGCTGCTGGCCCTCTACGAGCGGTTCCTCGCCTGCGGGCGGCACCCCGCGCTGCGGCCGGTCCTGCGCGCGGCGCGGCACGCGATCGACGCCGCACTGGCCGACCTCCTCGACCGGTGCGGCCGGACCGGGGCCGACGTCGCCACGCTCGTGGCGCTGGTCGACGGCTCGACCGTCTCGGCGCTGGTCGAGGGCGACGGCTCGGCGCGGCGCCGGGCCGAGGAGGCGGTGGCGCGGGCGCTCGGCTGACCGGCGCGGCGGTGTGTACGGACGTTCCTAGCATGTGTACGGTCGTCCGCATGGCCGCTCCCGACGACTCCCGGACCATGCGCGAGCGCATGCTCGCCGGCGAGCTCTACATCGCCGACGACCCCGAGCTGGCCGAGGCGAGCGCGGCGGCCCAGGACCTCGCGGCGGCCTACAACGCCACCACCGCCCGGCAGCGCCCGCTGCGCCGCCGGCTGCTCGAGCAGCTGCTCGGCGCCGTCGGCGAGGACACCGAGATCCGCCCGCCGCTGCACGTCGACTACGGCACCTCGATCCGCGTCGGCGCCCGCTGCTTCGCCAACTTCGGGCTGGTCGCCCTCGACGTCGCGGCCATCACCATCGGCGACGACGTCCAGATCGGGCCGAACGTCCAGCTGCTCACCCCCACCCACCCGGTGGAGCCGGGGCCGCGGCGGGAGAAGTGGGAGGCCGCGGAGCCGATCACCATCGGCGACAACGTCTGGCTCGGCGGCGGCGTCGTCGTGCTGCCCGGCGTCACGATCGGCGCGGACACCGTCGTCGGCGCGGGGTCGGTGGTCACCCGCGACCTGCCGGCCGGGGTGGTCGCCGTCGGCAACCCCGCACGGGTGGTCCGCACGCTGGAGCGGTCGTGACCCGGGCGCCCGTGCGGCGGGCGCGGCGGCACGACCCCGGACGGCGCGACCGGCTGGTGGCCACCACCGTCGACGTCATCGCCGAGGTGGGCGTCGTCGGCGCCACGCACCGGGCCATCGCCCGCGCCGCCGACGTGCCGCTCGGGTCGCTGACCTACCACTTCGCCTCCCTCGACGAGCTGCACACCGCGGCCTTCACCCGGCACGTCGACGAGGTGGCGCCCCGCTTCGAGGAACGCATGCGGGCCGCGGACGGCGCGGGCGCCGCGCTCGAGGTGCTGGTCGCCCACCTCACCGACGACCTGCTCGTCTCCCACCGCGACTTCGTGCTCATGGTCGAGCTCTACGCCGCGGCCGCCCGGCGGCCGGCGCTGCGCGCGGTCACCCAGGACTGGATGCAGCGCAGCCGCCGGAGCCTGGAGCTCCACTTCGACCCGGTCACCGCCCGGGAGATCGACGCGATGGTCGAGGGCCTGGTGCTGCACAGCGCCCTGTCGACCGACCCCATGACACCCGACCAAATCCGCGCGGCCTTCGCCCGCTTCGCGCGCTGACCCTCCCGGACAGGACACCCGTGTCGGACACCCTCGCGGTCCCCGCGCACCTGCGCGCCGCCCGCGCCGCCGTCGCCACCTGCTTCTTCGTCAACGCGGTGCTCTACGCCAACCTCGTGCCGCGGCTGCCCGAGGTGAAGGACCGCCTCGACCTGAGCAACGCAGCCCTCGGTGCCGCGATCGCCGCACTCCCCCTCGGTGCCCTGGTCAGCGCACTGGCCTCGGCCGCGCTCATGCGCCGCTTCGGGTCGGCGCGGGTGGCCTCGTGGGGGCTCGTCGCGCTGGCGGGAGCCATTTGGGGCGCGGCGGTGTCACCGTCGTGGTGGCTGCTGGCCGCCGCGCTGTTCGTCGCCGGCGCGCTGGACGCCGTCGTCGACGTCGCGCAGAACGCGCACGGGCTGCGGGTGCAGCGGGCCTACGACCGGTCGATCCTCAACGCCTTCCACGGGCTCTGGAGCGTCGGCGCGGTGGCCGGCGGGCTGCTCGGCTCAGCCGCGGCGGGCCTGCGGGTGCCGCTCGCCGTGCACCTCGGCGTGGTGGCGGCGGTGTTCGCCGTCGTCGCCCTGGTGGCGTACCGCCGCATGCTGCCCGGGCCCGACCACGAGGAGCCCGTCGACGACGACGGCGCCCCGGCGGCCGGACGGGCGGGGATGCGGGCGTCCCTCGGCGCGATGGCGGCGCTCGGCGTGCTGGCCACCTGCGGGGCGTTCGTGGAGGACGCCGGCTCGTCGTGGGCCGCGCTGTACCTGCGCGGCGAGGTGGGCACCGGGGTGGCCACGGCGGGCCTGGGCTTCGTTGCGCTGTCGGTGGCGATGACCGTCGGCCGGCTGACCGGCGACCGGGTGGTGGACCGCTTCGGCCAGCGCCGGGTGGCCCGCGGCGGCGGCGCGCTGATCGCCCTCGGCATGGGGCTGGCCCTCGCGCTGCCGTCGCTGACGACGACGCTCGTCGGGTTCGCGCTGGCCGGGCTCGGCGTGGCCACCCTCGTGCCGGCCGTCTACGCCGCCGCCGACGAGCTGCCCGGCCTGCGGCACGGCGTCGGCCTGACGGTGGTCAACTGGCTGCTGCGGATCGGCTTCCTCGCCTCGCCGCCGCTGGTGGGCGCGGTCGCCGACGCGACGAGCCTGCGGGTGGGCCTGCTCGGCGTGGTGCTGGCCGGCGTCGTCACCCTCGTGCTCGGGCGGGTGCTCCGGCCGACGGTCTCCGCGGCCGGCTGACCGCCGGGGTCAGGCGGCGTCGTCCTCCAGGACGGGGGCGTCCTCGAGGCCGACCATGACCTCGTTGGTCTGCAGGGTCACCAGCCACGCGAGCGCGTGGTCCTCGACCGGCTGGCCGGAGACCTGCGCGATGGCGTGCAGCTGCGCGGCGACCAGCCCGCGGGCGGCCTGGTAGACGTCGGCGGCGGTGACGGCGACGCCGAGCTCGGCCAGCCACAGCCGGCCGTCGGACAGCACCCGCACCTCGGGCTGGGCGCCCACCTGCAGGTCGGCGGCCGCGCTCGTGAGCACGGACATGCCGGCGCGCAGCTCGGTGAGCCGGCGGCTGGGCTGGGACGACGACGACATCGGGTGCTCCCTCGGACGGGCCCACGGGCCTCGGGTCGTGGGAGAGGAGTCGGCAGCCGGCAGGCGGCACCCGACCACCGGTGGGACGGCGGTG
This sequence comes from Geodermatophilus sp. SYSU D01106, assembly GCF_054049995.1. NCBI lineage: Bacteria > Bacillati > Actinomycetota > Actinomycetes > Geodermatophilales > Geodermatophilaceae > Geodermatophilus > Geodermatophilus sp. SYSU D01106. The sequence goes on from NZ_JBJGYM010000004.1 coordinate 127,072, forward strand.
CACCCGTGGGGCGCCGGTGACGAACCGTTGCCGTCCCGACCCGCGCGCGCGGCCCTTCCGCGGACGGCGGCCGCCCTGCACGATGCCGCCCCGTGACCAGCCTCCCCGGGTGCCGCCGCCGGAACCGCCGCTCGCGACGCAGGAAGAACGGGTCCGACGGCTGCGACGGGTGCGACGGCTGCGAGAACGGCTGCGACGCCATCGGCCTGTTCTCGCTGCTGTGGCTGGCGCTGCCCGCGGCCCTGGTCACCCCGGCCCCGGCCGGCACGCCGTGGGCGGCGCGCTGGCCGGCGCGGCTCGTCGTCGCCTACCGGGAGCGGGTCAGCCCGGCCCGCCCGCCGTGCTGCCGGTTCACCCCGACCTGCTCCACCTACGGCCTGCAGGCGCTGCGCGTGCACGGCCTGCTGCGCGGCGGGCTGCTCACCGTGCGGCGGCTGCGGCGTTGCGGCCCCGGCAACGGCGGGTCCGACCCGGTGCCGGTCCGGACCCGGACGTAGGACGGCCCTGGACGCGCGCCGGCGGCGGCCCTCCGGAGAGGACCGCCGCCGGCGACGGGGTGGTGCGGGGTCAGGCGACCGTGGTGATCCGGTCGTCCGTGGGAGCGGCCACCGGGCTGTTCGCACCCAGGTAGGCGGTGAAGGCGTCCAGGTCGATGACCCCCGTGACGCGGTTGGTGCCCGAGCGCAGCACCGTGAAGCCGTCCCCGCCATCGGCGAGGAAGTTGTTCACGGTGATCCGGTACGTGGCCGCGGGGTCCACCGGCTGGCCGCCGAGCCGCACGGAGGAGTCCACGACGCGGGTGCCCGTGCACGGGTCCGCACCGAGCGCGGCCGAGGTCCCGCTGAGCGACACCTGGTAGCTCACGCCCGCCGACGCGTACAGCGGCTGGTTCTGCGCGCCCTGGCGGGCCTGGAACTGCTGCTCGAGCAGGCACTGCACCTGCGCGCCGGTCAGGTCCAGGGTCACGAGGTTGTTGGCGAACGGCTGGACGGCGAACGCCTCCTCGTAGGTGACCGGGTCCTGCCCCGTGGCCGTCGCGTTGAGGTCGGCGCGCACGCCGCCGGGGTTCATGAACGCGGCCACGGCACCGGTCTCGTCATCGGTCGCGGCGAGCTGGGCGTCGGCGATCAGGTTGCCCAGCGGCGACTCACCGTTGATGTAGACGGGCTGGCCGTTGGACCCCGTCCCGTAGGGGTACAGCCGCTCCTGCGCCCGCAGGACAGGACCGGTGGTCGAGCCGACGACCTCGCTCGCGATCGGGCCGAGCGCCTCCCGGTACCGGGCGATCAGGGCGGTCTGCGCCGCGTCGGCCGGGACGCCGCGCTCGACGACGACGTTGTCGACCCGGGTCGCGGAGTCGATGACGTCACCGGTCCGCTTGTCGACGGTGAGGTCGATGTCGGTGACCAGGCGGCCGTTGTTGCCCGCGCTGCTGACGACCTTGTCGTCGACGGTGCAGTTGTAGGCCTGGTGGGTGTGGCCGCTGACGACCACGTCGATGGCGTCGGACATGCCGTTGGCGATGTCGACGATCGGCCCGCTCAGGCCGTTGCAGCCGTCGACGTCCCACGCGTTGGTCCCGGTCTGCGTGCCGCCCTCGTGCAACAGGACGACGATGCTCTCGACCCCCTGGGCCTGCAGTTCGGCCGCGTAGCGGTTCGCGGTCTCGACCTCGTCGGCGAAGTCCAGGCCGGCCACCGCGGCCGGGCTGACGATGTCGCCGGTGCCCTCGAGCGTCATGCCGATGAAGCCGACCTTGACGCCCTGCACGTTGTGGACCGCATACGGGGCCAGCAGCGGCTGCCCGGTCTCCGTGACGAAGGCGTTGGCCGACAGGTACTGGAAGTCCGCGCCCTCGTAGGGGGTGCCGTCGGCGCATCCGTCGACGGGGTGGCAGCCGCCGTTCTGGATGCGCAGCAGCTCGTCCGCGCCCTCGTCGAACTCGTGGTTGCCGACGCTGGCGTAGTCCAGGCCGGCGAGGCCCAGCGCCTCGATGGTCGGCTCGTCGTGGAAGGCGGCCGACAGGAGCGGCGAGGCGCCGATCAGGTCGCCGGCGGCCACGGTGATCGTGTTCTGCTTGCGCTGCGCCTCGGCGAGCTGTCGCAGCTGGGTGGCGAGGTACTCGACCCCACCCGCCGGGACGGTCTGCGCGGTGCCGTCGGGGTTGGTGCCGGTCCGGACGGTGCCGCCGGAGCCGGTGGGCGGCTCGAGGGCGCCGTGGAAGTCGTTGAGGGCCAGCAGCTGGATCTCGACCGGCTTCGGCCCGTTCGGGGCGGCGGCTGCCGGTGCGAGGGCGGCGGTGACGACCAGGCCGGTCATCGCCGTCGTCACGGCCGCGGCGACGGTGCCGCGGCGCAGGACGGAGGGGCTCATGCGGAGGACTCCCAGGGTCTCTGGAGGAGGGACGCCGGCCATTCCACCCGCGTCCGGTGACGGGAGTGTGACGGACCGGTACGCCCATCGTCACCAGGGGGTGCCGGATCCGTTCCGCCGCCGAGTCCACGGCCGCACGCCGTCGTCGCCGGACACCAGCCGCTCCAGTCCGGCGTAGACGGCCAGCCCCGGGACCGCGAGCAGCGATGGCGGCAGCACCAGTGGCGCGGCGAGCACCGAGATCACCAGCACCCCGGGCGCCGACAGCAGCCACCCGGGCCGCCGCTCGGCGTCGGCCAGGGCGCCCCAGCGCACGGCGGTCCACATGAGCCAGCGCAGGAGCACCGGGACCCCGGCCTCCCGCATCGCCCGCCGGAACAGCCCGTCCGCCTCGCGGGAGGCGACCGCGCGGGTGCGGATGCCCACGGTGCACAGCCAGTCGTGCAGCACCGCGGCGAGCGTGTAGCGGCCGGACTCCGGCACCAGCCAGAGCACCGGCCGCGGCACGCTCGCCAGGTCGGTGGCGAAGCCGGCCGGGACGACGAACCGGTCGCGCCGGCCGAGGTAGGTGAGCGGCTCGGCGAGCGTCCAGCCGTCGGCGCCGGAGGTGCGGAGGACCGCGACGGGCGGGTCGAAGGGCACGCCGCGATCCTGCCGCGCGGTCAGCCCCGCGGCCGGGCCGCGCCCTCCGCGCGGGTGGCGGGACGGCGGGCGGCGAACGGCGTGGCGACGTCCTCCAGCGACTTGCCCTCCGCGTCGATGCCGAGCACCGCGGCCACCACGCCGCCGACCACCATCACCGCGGCGCCCAGCATGTAGCCCCAGAACAGCCGGATCGGCTGGGAGCCGTCGCCGATCAGCGAGCCGTAGACGACCGGGCCGAGCGCGCCGAAGCACTGCGCGATGGCGAAGAAGACCGCTATCGCCTTGGCCCGGACCTCCATCGGGAAGATCTCGCTGACCGTCAGGTAGGCCGAGCTCGCGCCGGCCGAGGCGAAGAAGAAGATGACCGACCAGGCGATCGTCTGGGTGTAGGCGTTGAGCGCGCCGGCCTGGAACAGCCCCGCCGTGACCGCCAGCAGGATGCCGGAGAGCACGTACGTGCCGGCGATCATCTTCTTGCGGCCGACGGTGTCGAACAGGTGCCCGAGCACGAACGGCCCGGCCAGGTTGCCCACCGCGAAGGCGATGAGGAACAGCGGCGCGTCCCCGGAGTCGACGTCGTAGTACGTGCCGAGCACCAGGACGTAGGTGAAGAAGATCGCGTTGTAGAGGAACGACTGGCTGACCATCAGCGTCGCGCCGTAGACGGCGCGGGCCGGGTACTCGCGGAACAGCACGCGGGTGAGCGCGGCGTAGCCGATGTCCGGCGTCGGCTTGAGCTCGATGGCGCGGCTCTCGTCGACCGCCGGCAGCGACCGGCCGCCGTGCTCCACCTCGTGCTCGATGTAGGCGATGGTCTCCTCGGCCTCGGCCTCCCGGCCGTGCATGACCTGCCAGCGGGGGCTCTCCGGCAGGTGCCGCCGGACCAGCAGGATCACCAGGCCCAGGACCGGGCCGATGAGGAAGGCGATGCGCCAGCCGGTGCTGGGCTCCAGGGCGTTGAGCAGGATGAAGGTGCCGAGCGTGCCGAGGACGGCGCCGGCCCAGTAGGTGCCGCTCACCATGATGTCGACCCGCCCGCGGTACTTCGCCGGGATGAGCTCGTCGATGGCGGAGTGGATCGCGGCGTACTCGCCGCCGATGCCCATGCCGGCGATGAACCGGGTGACGTAGAGGAAGGCCACCCAGCCGGGCCCGTTGCCGAGCGTGAGCGCGGTCAGCCCGCTCCCGACGAGGTAGACGGCGAGGGTGATCATGAACAGCTTGCGGCGGCCGAGCTTGTCCGACAGCCGGCCGAACCAGAGGGCGCCGACGACCTCGCCGAGCAGGTAGACGGTCGCGATGAGGCCGACCTCGGTACCCGACAGCCCGAGGGTCTCGGGCTCGGTGAGGCGGTCGACGACGGCGCCGGCGACGGTGATCTCCAGCCCGTCGAGGATCCAGGCGGTCCCCAGCGCGGCCACCATCCGGGTGTGGAACGGCGACCAGGGCAACCGGTCGATCCGCGCCGGGATGAGGCTGCGGATCGCGCCGGGCGCCTCCGCCGGCTTCGACAGGCTCGTCATCGAGCACCTCCAGTTCGGGAACTTGAGCGCCCTCTACCCCGTTGAGGATCGGTTGACGCAACCAACCTCGCGCGGACCCGTCCGGGTGACGCCGCTCCTCCTGTGCGGCATCCCATCGCGCGCGGTGCATCGAAGCCGCGCGAGCTGGGCATGGGCGGGGACATGCGCCTTCCCCAGCCCCGGGGCCCCCTGACCGCCGCCCTGCGCGACGACCTGCTCGCCGGTGAGGTCTCCGCCGCCACCGTCGAGCTCGCCCGCCGCACTGCGGAGGAGTCGGCCGACCCGCTGCACGACGACGACCTGCAGCTGGCGCTGGCGGTCTGCTACGAGCTGCACTACCGCGGCTTCGACGACGTCGACGACGCCCTCGAGTGGGACCCCGACCTGCTGGGCCTGCGCGCCCGCCTCGAGCGCGCGCACCTGGCGGCGCTGCGTGCGCTGACCGGCCCGGTCACCGCGACCGGCGACCCGGTCGACGAGCAGCTGGCCGCGCTGATCGCCGCCGACGACGGCCCCTCGCTGTCGCGGTACATGGCGCGCAGCGGCACCGAGGAGCAGTGGCGCGAGTACCTCACCCTGCGGTCGGTCTACCACCTCAAGGAGGGCGACCCGCACACCTTCGCCATCCCGCGCCTCGGCGGCCGGGCCAAGGCCGCGATGGTGGAGATCCAGGCCGACGAGTACGGCGGCGGGTCGCCCGAGCGCATGCACAGCGAGCTGTTCGCCGGGATGATGCGCGACCTCGGCCTCGACGCCGGCTACGGCGCCCTGTGGGACGTCGCGCCCGCGGTGGCCTTCACGGCGGTCAACACCATGTCGCTGTTCGGCCTGCACCGGCGCTGGCGGGGCGCGGCGCTCGGCCACCTCGCCTGCGTGGAGATGACCTCCTCGGAGCCCAGCCGCCGCTACTCCTCCGGCCTGCGCCGCCTCGGCCACGACGAGCACACGACCGTCTTCTACGACGAGCACGTCGAGGCCGACGCCGTCCACGAGCAGATCGCCTCGGTCGACATGTGCGGCTCGCTGGTCGCCGAGGACCCGTCGCTCACCGCCGACGTGCTGTTCGGCGCGGCGTGCTCGCTGGCCCTCGACGGGCTGGCGGCCGGCCACCTGCTCGGCGCCTGGGAGGCCGGCCGGTCGGCCCTGCGCGGGGAGACGGTGCTGGCCGCCTGAGTTCCGTACCGGGGAGGTCACCCGGCTGCACATCGGTTGCGTGCTGCCGATCCTCTGGGCGCACGGACCGGTGGGGACCCGCTCCCCCGGTCCCCTGATCCCCGGAGGACCCCATGTGGCGGCGCACCGACCCGGCCACGGCCGGCCAGCCCGCGGCCCAGCCGATGCCGCGTGACGTCGAGACGCTGGAGAAGGTGGTCGAGGCCCTCGACGACGGCGTCTCCACGGTCCTCGACGCCCACGTCGCCGTCGTCCGCACCATCGTGGAGACCTGCGACCTCGGCTACGGCGCCGTCTGGCTGCCCGACGGCACGGGCGCGTTCGTCCTGGCCTGGGAGGGCGGGCCGCTCACCCGGGCCATGTCCGCCGCCTGGCCGCGCGACGGCCGGCTGACCGAGGCCGCCGGCATGGGCGGCCGCGCGCTGCGCGAGCGCAAGCCGGTGCACATGACCGAGGCCCCCGCCGGGCGCGGGCAGTGCATCCGGTGGGAGACGGCCTGGGCGGCCGGCGCGCGGGAGGGCACCTTCTCCCCCGCCGTCGACGACGGCGTGGTCACCGCGGTCCTGGAGTTCCACAGCGCCACGCCGCTGCCCTTCTTCGGCGTCCGCAGGGAGAAGTGGCGGGCCATCGCCCGGCTGCTGTCGCACGCCCGGAAGGCCGCCCTCGCCACCTCCGCGCTCAAGGAGACCCTCGACGACCGGGTCGCCGTCACCACCGTGGTCACCGAGATCGGCGCGGCCCGGGACGAGCAGAGCGCGCTGCGCAGCGCGCTGGACACGGTGCGCACCGCCTTCGGCTGGGCGTACGGCTCGTTCTGGGCGCTCGACGAGGCCGAGGGCGTGCTGCGCTTCTCGACGGAGTCCGGCTCGGCCGGCGAGGAGTTCCGCAAGGTCACCCTCGCCGCCAGCTTCGCCGAGGGTGTGGGCCTGTCGGGGCGGGCGTGGAAGCGGCGCGAGCTGGTGTTCGTGCGCGACCTCGCCGAGGTCACCGACTGCGTGCGCCGGCCGGCCGCGCAGCGCGCCGGCGTGAAGTCCGGCGTCTGCTTCCCCATCACCGTGGGCGGCCGGGTCATCGGCACCATGGACTTCTTCGTCACCGAGACCATCGAGCTGTCGGAGTCGCGGCTCGACGCGCTGCGCAACGTGCAGCAGCTGGTCAGCCAGCGGCTGGACACGCTGCGCCGCTCGGAGGCCGACGCCCGCCGCTCGCAGGAGCTGCTCGAGAGCGTCGACCGGCTGCGCGAGGCCGCCGCGGCCGCCGGCGAGGTGGCCACCAGCGCCGTCGCCCAGGCGTCCACGATGACCACGGAGGTGGCCACCCTCACCGAGGCGTCGACCTCGATCGGCGAGGTCATCCGGATCATCTCCGGCATCGCCGACCAGACGAACCTGCTGGCGCTGAACGCCACCATCGAGGCCGCCCGCGCCGGCGAGCTCGGCCGCGGCTTCGCCGTGGTGGCCAGCGAGGTCAAGGACCTGGCCCGCGAGACCGCCGCGGCCACCCAGCAGGTGTCGGACCAGATCGCCGGCATCCAGGCCAGCAGCGAGCAGGTCACCGCCGGCATCCACGCCACCAGCGACGTGATCGGCCGCCTCGACGCGGTGCAGGCGCGGATCAACGACGTGCTCGAGGAGCAGGTCCGGATGGCGCGCTCCATCCAGGCCCACTGAGCGCGGGCGGCGCGGACCGGGCACGGGGCCGGTCCGCGCCGCCGCCCTCAGGCCGGGTCCTGGCCGTGCGCCCCGGCCGGGTCCTGCCGGTGGCGCTCCCGCAGGATCGCCGCCGCGGGCCGCGGCCGGCTCGGTGCGCTGGGCGCGGAGAAGCCCGAGCGCTTGTGCGTGCCGTCGCAGAACGGCTTGATGCCCGACTTCCCGCACCGGCACAGCGCCACGGTCTTGCGCCCCGGGTCGATCTCGGCGCCGTCCTGGTCGACCAGCCGGAAGTCGCCGCGCACGATCAGCGGTCCGTCGCGGTAGGGCGTGATGGTGGCGCCGGCAGCGGCGTCGTCGGGCAGGTCGGCGTCGTCGGGCGGGTCGGCGGGCAGGGCTGAACTCACGTCCCCAGCGTGCCCCGCCCGGCCGGGCGGCACACCCGGCGGGTCAGACGGGCCGGCGCCCGGCGTCCTCCCGCCCGGGGGTGCGCTGCCCGGCAGCGGACGGCACGTCCGCGCCGGTGGCGTCAGCGGCCGCCGGCGCGGCGGTCCCGTCGGCGGACCCGGCGGCTGTCCCATCGGCGAGGACGGGAGCCGGCCCGGACAGGACGCGCGCGGCGGCCACCGCCACCACGGCGCCGACCAGCGGCGCGAGCACGAACAACCACACGTGCGCGAGCGGGTCGCCGCCGGCGAACAGCGCCGGGCCGATCGACCGCGCGGGGTTGACCGACGTGCCGGTGAGCGGGATCGCCACCAGGTGCACCGCGGTGAGCGTCAGGCCGATGGCCAGCCCGGCGAAACCAGGGGCCGCCGACCGGGCGGTGACCAGCAGGACGACCAGGACGAGGACGAAGGTGAGCACCGCCTCGACGACGAACGCGCCGCCGGCCGTGACGGTGTCGCCCCAGTCGTTGGCGCCCAGCGCCCCGGTCTGGTCGGTCACCCCGCCGACGTCGCCGGTGAGCAGCCACAGCAGCGCGGCGCCGGCCACGGCGCCGGCCACCTGGGCGATCCAGTAGGCGACCGCCTCGGCGGCGGTCATGCCGCGGGAGAGCAGCACGCCGAGGGTGACGGCGGGGTTGACGTGGCACCCGGAGACGGGGCCGATGGCGTAAGCGAGGGCGAGCAGCACGAACCCGAAGGCGAGCGCCACACCCGTCGGGCCGAGCACGTCGAGGCCGGCCACGGCCGACCCGACCGCGACGACGACGAGCAGCGCGGTGCCGAGGAACTCCGCCAGGACCTGGCGGGAGAGCGTCGGGGACACGAGGACTCCACGGGGAACGTCCGCAGCCACTCCCCCGCGCCGGACCGGATGCCGGCTGCACTGCGGGCCGGGGACAGGCTGCCAGCGCCCGCGCACGGCGCGCCAGGGGCGCCCGGCGTGTCAGGCGCCGGGCGCCTGCCCGTAGAAGACCTGCTCGACGACGGTCCGCGCGTGCCGGGTGGTGCGCCGGTAGTCGTCGAGGAACTGCCCGGGGTCGACGTCGGGACCGGCGCCGCTGGCCCGCGCGACGCCGGCCAGCTCCAGCCCGGGGCGGGGCAGCTGGTCGCTGGGCCGCCCGCGCACCAGGAAGACGGCGTTGCGCGCCCGGCTGGCCAGCTCCCACGCCTCGCGCAGGGCGTCGGCCTGCTCTCCGCTCAGCAGGTCGTGCGCGACCAGCCCGGCCAGCGCGCCGACCGTGGAGGCCTGCCGCAGCTCCGGCACCCGGGCCGCGTGCTGCAGCTGCAGCAGCTGCACCGTCCACTCGACGTCGGCCAGCCCGCCGCGGCCGAGCTTGGTGTGCGTGGCCGGGTCGGCGCCGCGGGGCAGCCGCTCGCGTTCCACGCGGGCCTTGATCCGGCGGATCTCGGCGACCTGCGCGTCGGTGAGCCCCTCGGCCGGGTAGCGCAGCGGGTCGACCAGCTCGACGAACGCCTCCCCCAGCTCGGCGCTGCCGGCGACGGGGGTGGCGCGCAGCAGCGCCTGCACCTCCCACACCGACACCCAGCGCTCGTAGTACTCGCGGAACGCGTCGAGGCTGCGCACCAGCGCGCCCTGGCGGCCCTCGGGGCGCAGGTCGGCGTCGACCTCGAAGGCGGGGTCGGGCGCGGGCTCGCCGAGCAGCCGGCGCAGCGTGTGCGCGACGGCGTTGGCCGCCTGCGTCGCCCGCGGCTCCGCGGCGCCCGGCCGCGCCCGGTGCACGAAGAGCACGTCGGCGTCGGACCCGTAGCCCATCTCGCCGCCGCCGAGCCGGCCCATGCCGATGACGGCGAGCTCCATGGGCACGTCGGCGGGGTCGGTGCCGGTCTCGCGCGCCCAGGCGCGGACGGCGGTGTCGAGGCCCACCTGCAGCGTGGCGACGGCGACCGCGGTGAGCGCCTCCCCCACCCGGACGACGTCGAGGCGCCCCAGCAGGTCGGCCGAGGCGATGCGCAGCAGCTCCTGGCGGCGCAGGCCGCGCAGCACCCGGATGCCGGCCTGCGGGTCGGGCGCGCGCCCGGCCGCCTGCCGCCAGGCGCGGGCCAGCGTCTCGACGCCGCGCGGCTCGAGCTCGTCGTCGTCGGCGAGGATCCGCATCGCCTCGGGCGTGCGGGTGAGCAGCGCGGCCACGTACTGGCTGGACCCGAGCAGCCGGGCCAGCCGCTCGGCCACCGACCCCTCGTCGCGCAGCAGCCGCAGGTACCACTGGTCGTCGCCCAGCGCCTCGCTCACCTGCCGGTAGGCGAGCAGCCCGGCGTCAGGGTCGGCGCAGTCGGCGAGGGTCTGCAGCACCACGGGGAGGAGGTAGCGCTGCATCGACGCCGACCGCGACAGCCCGCCGGTGAGCGCGGCCATGTGCCGCAGCGCCCCCTGGGGGTCGGCGAAGCCCAGCGCGCGCAGCCAATCGCCGGCGGCCCCGCTGCCCAGCTGCGCGGCCTCGGCGGGCACCTTGGCCACCGCCGACAGCAGCGGCCGGTAGAAGAGCTTCTCGTGCAGCCGCCGCACCTCGCGGGTGTGCAGCGCCATCTCCGCGCGCAGCACGTCGACGGCGGTGCCGCGGGCGTCGGGCTTGTAGCCGAGCGAGCGGGCCAGCCAGCGCAGCTGCTGCTCGTCGGTGGGCAGCAGGTGGGTGCGCCGCAGCTTCAGCAGCTGCAGCCGGTGCTCGACGGTGCGCAGGAACCGGTAGGAGGCGATGAGCGTGTCGGCGTCGTCGCGGCCCACGTAGCCGCCGGCGCGCAGCGCGTGCAGGGCGGGCAGCGTGCCGCCGACCCGCAGGCGCACGTCGACCCGGCCGTGCACCATCTGCAGCAGCTGGACGGCGAACTCGACGTCGCGCAGGCCGCCCCGGCCGAGCTTGATCTCCCGGTCGGCCTGCGCGGGCGGGATGTTGTCCTCCACCCGCCGGCGCATCGCCTGCACGTCGGCGACGAACCCGGGGCGCTCGCCGGCCTGCCAGACCATCGGGAACAGCTCGTCGACGTAGGCGCGGCCGAGGTCGGGGTCGCCCGCGACCGGGCGCATCTTGAGCAGCGCCTGGAACTCCCAGGTGCTCGCCCACTGCCGGTAGTAGGCGACGTGGTTGGCCAGCGTCCGCACCAGGGCCCCGGCCTTGCCCTCGGGGCGCAGCGCGGCGTCGACCTCCCAGGCCGCCTCGTGGCAGATGCGCATGAGCGCGGCGGCCACCCGGGTGGCGCTCTGCACGGCGGGGGCCTCGGGGTCGCTGGGGTCGACCGGCTCGGCGACGAACACGACGTCGACGTCGCTGACGTAGTTGAGCTCCCGCCCGCCGGTCTTGCCGAGCGCGATGACCGCCAGCCGGCAGGCCGCGGCGCTGGCGGGCTGCTCGGCGACGGCGAGCGCGAGGCCGGCGGTGAGCACGGCGGCGGCGATGTCGGCGAGCTCGGCGGCGACGTCCTCGGCGGGCAGCCCCTCGCCCAGGTCGCGCCCGGCGAGGGAGAGGACGGCGCGGCGGTAGGCCGCGCGCAGCGCCGCGACCCGCTGCGGCGAGGCGTCGGGCGCCGCCTTCCCGAGGCGCACGCCCCACGGCGGGTCGTCGGGGTCGGCGCCGACGGCGGCCAGCATGTCCCGCTCGATCGCGTAGGCGGCCGGGCGGACGGGGCCGTGGTCGGCGTCGTCGAGGACGGCCCAGTCGGCGGGGTGGGCGGCGAGGTGGTCGGCGAGGCCGGCGCTGGCGCCGAGCAGCGAGAGCAGCCGGCTGCGCAGGGCGCCGGACCCGCGGAGCCGGGCGAGCAGGCCCGCGGCCGCGCCACCGCTGTCGTCGGCGGCGTCGAGGGCCTCGACCAGCCGCGACAGCGACCGGACGGCGAGGTCGGGGTCGCCGGCGCGGGCCAGCGCGGAGACGACCGGGCCGGCCTCGGGGTCGGCGGGCTCGTTGCGGTCGAGGTCCCACAGGCCCAGCGCCGGGTCCGACAGGAGCAGCGCCGCCTTCTCGCCGTCGTCGAAGCCGAAGCGGGCCAGCCGCACCACCGCGCGGCGCGGCACCTCCCGGGAGGCGGTCACGTCAGACGGTGGCGCCGCGGGCCGCGCGGACCAGGTCGGCGAAGCGGGCGGCGAACGGCGCCCAGACCGCCTCGACGTCGGGGTGCACGGCGGCGGCGCGCTCGGCGATCTCCGCGGCGTCGAACGGGGTGGCGGCCACGCCCACGGGGTCGCCGTCGGCCCATGAGCGGACGATCTCCGGCGTCGTCTCGACGTGGAACTGCAGCGCGTAGCAGGCGCGGCCCACGCGGAAGGCCTGGTGCGGGTAGCGCACGCCGGCGGCGAGCAGGGTGGCGCCGGGCGGCAGCTCGGAGATCTCGTCGTGGTGCCACTGGACGACGTCGGGGCTCAGCGGCACCGGGCCGAACAGCGGGTCGGTCTCGGCGGCGTCGCGCTTGGCGACCAGCCCGGCGCCCACCTCCGGGCCGTCGACGCCGACCCGCACCCGCCCGCCGCCGGCCTGCGCCATGAGTTGCGCGCCGAGGCAGACGCCCAGCGCCGGCGCATCGGTGGCGATGGCGCGGCGCAGCAGGTCCCGCACGGGCTCGAGCTCGGTGGCGGCGTCGTCGACGCTCGACTGCGGGCCGCCCATCACGAGCAGGCCGTCGTGCCCCGACAGGTCCGCGGGCAGGGCGTCACCGGCCCCGAGGTGCCGCTCGTCGAGCTCGAGGCCGGCGGCGCGCAGCCACTCCCCCAGCCGGGCGGGCGGCGCGGTGTCGCTCGGGACGACGACGAGCAGGCGGGCGGCGGTCTCCGGCACGACGCCGAGGTTAGTGCGCCGCTGTCCCCCGGCCCGTCAGCCGCCTCCCTGCCCGCCCGGCGCGGCCGCCTCCGCCGTTGCGGGCGTTCCTCGTGAAATGCCGGTCCTGCAGCACCGGCAATCCACGAGGAACGCGGGCAGTTGCGGCTCCGAGCGGCCTTCCGCGGGCGAGAGGCGGCACGTGCCCGCGGCCGGGTCCGCCGGAAGGGCCTTTGTCGCGCTCTTGGCCCTCACCGGCCCGCACTCTCGGGGCGCTTCACGTGCTCTTGCGGTCCTGCAGCACCGCAGGAGCACGAAGAACACCCCAGGAGCGGAGCGCTGTCGGCCGCTACAGGCCGGGGAGGTAGCGCTTGAGCTCGAAGGGCGTCACGTTCTGGCGGTAGGAGTTGAACTCCTCCCACTTGTTGCGGAGGAAGAACTCGAACACGTGCTCGCCGAGGGTCTCCGCGACCAGCTCGCTGCCCTGCATCGCCGTCAGCGCCTCGCCGAGGGACACCGGCAGGTCCTCGTAGCCGGCGGCGCGGCGCTCGGTGTCGGTGAGCGACCAGACGTCGTCCTCGGCCTCCGGCGGCAGCTCGTAGCCCTTCTCGATCCCACGCAGCCCGGCGGCGAGCAGGACGGCGAAGGTCAGGTACGGGTTGCACGCGGAGTCCGGCGAGCGGACCTCCACCCGCGCCGACTGCGCCTTCGACGGCTTGTACGACGGCAGCCGCACCAGCGCCGAGCGGTTGGCCCGGCCCCAGGTGGCCGCCGTCGGCGCCTCGGTGCCGGCCAGCAGCCGCCGGTAGGAGTTGACCGTCTGGTTGGTGACGGCGGTGAACTCGCGCGCGTGGGTGAGCAGCCCGGCGATGAACTGGCGCCCGGTGGCCGAGAGCTTGATCGGGTCCGACGGGTCGTGGAAGGCGTTGCGGTCGCCCTCGAACAGCGACACGTGGGTGTGCATCGCCGATCCGGCCAGGTCGGTGAACGGCTTGGGCATGAAGGTCGCGTACACGCCCTGGGCGAGCGCCACCTCCCGGACGACGTGCCGCAGCGTCATCACGTTGTCGGCCATCGACAGCGCGTCGGCGTAGCGCAGGTCGATCTCCTGCTGGCCCGGCGCGACCTCGTGGTGGCTGAACTCCACCGAGATGCCCATCGCCTCCAGCGCGAAGACCGCCTCGCGCCGGAAGTCGTGCGCCACGTTGTGCGTGGACAGGTCGAAGTAGCCGCCGTTGTCGGCGGGCCTCGGGGCGCTGCCGTCGGTGGGCAGGTCCTCGAGCAGGAAGAACTCGACCTCGGGGTGGGTGTAGAAGGTGAAGCCCATGTCGGCGGCCTTCGACAGCGCCCGCCGCAGCACGTGCCGCGGGTCGGCCCACGACGGCGACCCGTCGGGCAGCGTGATGTCGCAGAACATCCGCGCGGTGTCGCTGGCGCCGCCCTTGGTCGCCGGCATCACCTGGAAGGTGCCTGGGTCGGGCTTGGCGAGCATGTCCGACTCGTAGACGCGCGCGAAGCCCTCGATCGCCGAGCCGTCGAAGCCGATGCCCTCGGCGAAGGCGGCCTCGATCTCGGCCGGCGCGACCGCCACGGCCTTGAGGTAGCCCGAGACGTCGGTGAACCACAGCCGCACGAAGCGGATGTCGCGTTCCTCGAGGGTGCGCAGGACGAACTCCTGCTGTCGGTCCATGCTGGCCATGATCGGGTCCGCTCGTTTCCAGGGTGTGACGTCGCCGCACACAGCCTGCCCGGTCCGGGCCGCTCGCACACGGCCGCCCCGCCGGGGACACGTCCGCGCCCCGCCGTACCGACCAGGAGTACCCGTGACCGTCGACCCGCCCCTGACCGCCCGCCGCGCCGGGCCCGGTGACGCCGGCGTCGTGCTGGCCCTCGTCCGCGAGATCGCCGCCCACGAGGGCGACGTGTCCGACGTCCGGAGCACGGCCGGCACCTGGGCGGCGATGCTCGACCGGCCCGACGTGCTGGTGCTGCTCGCCGAGCGCGCCGGCGAGCCGGTCGGCTACGTCTCCGCCGTCCACCGGCTGCACCTGTGGCTCGGTACCGACGTCCTCGCCCTCGACGACCTCTTCGTCCGCGACGGGCACCGCGACGCCGGCGTCGGCCGGTTCCTCATGACCGAGCTGGCCCGGCTCGCCACCGCCGAGGACCTCGTCGTCCGGTGGGAGGTGCGTGTGGACAACACCGCTGCGCAGCGCCTGTACCGGCGCCTGGGAGCGCGGCTGTGGCCGAAGATCGTCGCGTGGTGGCCGCCGGAGGCCCAGCGCGTGGTGCTGGGCGACTGACCTCGGCTGGCAGGAATCCGGCGGACGGCGGCCGCCGGGACGCTGGTGGTCCCGGCCCGCGGTCGGCGAGCCTGTCCACCGTGACGACGACGCACGCCCGCCCGGCCGATCCCGTGACCACCGCCGCGACCGCGTTGGCCGCGCAGCAGGACCGGGTGTCCGCCCTCCTCGGGCGGGCCGGCGGGCGTCCCCTGCAGCTGTCCCCGGAGGCGCGCGACCGCCTGGTCGGTCTCGGGCACTTCCCCGCCTACGCGACCGAGCTGGACTGGACGCCGCACGAGGTCGCCGGCCACCTGCGCGACAGCGCCCGGGTCTTCACCGCCCGCATCCGGCGGATCGGCACGGAGGACAGCCCGGCGCTGCCCGACTTCGTCCCCGACGAGCCCGCGCGCGTCGCGGGCTACCGCGCCACCCCGACCGCGGTGCTGCTGACCGAGCTGGCCGCCGCCCAGGCGGAGCTGCGACGGGCGGTCGCGGCCGTGCGGCCCGACCGGCTCGGCGCCGTCGGCGTGCACGAGGTCGACGGCCCGGTCGCCCTCGCCGACCTGCTGGCCTTCCTCCCGGGCCACCAGCGCGACCACGCCGAGCAGCTGGCCGCGCTCGTCGACGGCTGAGCGGGCGCCGGGCTCGGTCGGCGGGCGGGGTCCGGGTCCCCGTCCCCGGTCTGGCCGGTCCCGGGTGCCGGTTGTTGGATGGTGCCGTGACGGTGCAGCTGAGAGTCGCGATGGCCCAGGTCGACACCCGCGTCGGCGACCTCGAGGGCAACGCCGCGCTGGTCGTGGAGTGGTCCCGCAGGGCGGCCGACGACGGCGCGCACCTCGTGGTGTTCCCCGAGATGACGCTCACCGGCTACCCGGCCGAGGACCTGGTGCTCCGCGAGTCGTTCGCCGAGGCCAGCGAGCGCGCGCTGACCGACCTCGCCGCCACCCTGGACCGCGAGGGGCTCGGCGAGGTCGCCGTCGTCGTCGGGTACCTGGCGCACACCGAGGGCTCGGCCACGGTCGACACCGCGCCCAGCGACGAGGAGACCCTCGACGAGGAGCGCCCCGGCGACGCCAACCCGCGCCGCATCCAGCCCCGCAACGCCGCCGCCCTGCTGCACGGCGGCCGGGTGGTCGGCCGCTACGCGAAGCGGCACCTGCCCAACTACGGCGTCTTCGACGAGGCGCGCTACTTCGTGCCCGGATCCGAGCTGCAGGTGGTGCGCTTCCGCGGCGTCGACGTCGCGCTGACCATCTGCGAGGACCTCTGGGTCGAGGGCGGCCCGTGCGGCGTGGCCGGGCAGGCCGGCGTCGACCTCGTCGTCTCCCCCAACGCCTCCCCCTACGAGCGGGCCAAGGACGACCTGCGGCTGCCGCTGGTGCGCCGCCGCGCGGCCGAGGCGAACGCGCCGGTCCTCTACTGCAACCAGGTCGGCGGGCAGGACGAGCTGGTCTTCGACGGCGACTCGCTGGCCGTCTCCGCCGACGGCGAGCTGCTCGCCCGCGCGCCGCAGTTCGTCGAGCACCTGCTCTGCGTCGACCTCACCCTCGACCGGGGCCGGGTGACGCAGCGCCGCGAGGGCCGCATCGGGCCGATGACCGTCACCCGCACCGTGCTGTCCGAGGAGCCGGTGCCGGCGTTCGAGCCGCGGGCCGGGCACGTCGCCGAGCCGCTGTCCGACCCCGAGGAGGTCTGGCGGGCGCTGGTCCTCGGCCTGCGCGACTTCATCGACAAGAACGGCTTCCCGTCGGTGGTGTTCGGGCTCTCCGGCGGCATCGACTCCGCCCTGGTGGCCGCGCTCTCCGTCGACGCCCTCGGCGCCGACAGGGTGCACGGCGTCGCGTTGCCGTCGCGGTGGTCGAGCGAGCACTCGCTGTCCGACGCCGAGGACAGCGCCCGGCGGCTGGGCCTGCACTTCTCCACCGTGCCGATCGCGCCGATGGTCGACGCCTTCGAGTCGCAGGTGGAGCTCTCCGGGACCGCGGCGGAGAACCTGCAGGCCCGCATCCGCGGCACGCTGCTCATGGGCCTGTCCAACCAGCACGGGCACCTGCTACTGGCCACCAGCAACAAGAGCGAGGTCGCCGTCGGCTACTCGACGCTCTACGGCGACGCCGCCGGCGGGTTCGCCCCGATCAAGGACGTCCCCAAGACGCTGGTGTGGGAGCTGGCCCGCTGGCGCAACGCGTACGCCCGCGAGCGCGGCGAGACCGAGCCGATCCCGCAGAACTCCATCGACAAGCCGCCGTCGGCCGAGCTCGCGCCCGGGCAGAAGGACAGCGACTCGCTGCCCTCCTACGAGGAGCTCGACGCCGTCATCGGCGACTACGTCGACCGCGACCTCGGCATGGCCGCCCTGCTCGAGCGCGGCCACGACCCGGAGGTCGTGGCGCGGGTGCTGCGTCTGGTCGACATCGCGGAGTTCAAGCGCCGGCAGTCCGCGCCCGGCACCAAGATCAGCCTCAAGGCGTTCGGCCGCGACCGGCGCCTCCCGATCACCAACCGCTGGCGGGAGAGCCTGCCCAGCGTCCGCGAAGGAGCCCAGGCGTGACGGAGTCGGTGCTGTACGGCGGGACGTCGTCCGCCCGGGTGCGCATCCACCACCTGCAGCAGGCCAAGGCGCGCGGCGAGAAGTGGGCGATGCTCACCGCTTACGACACCTACAGCGCGCAGGTGTTCGAGGAGGCCGGCATCCCGGTGCTGCTCGTCGGCGACTCCGCGGGCAACGTCGTCCTCGGGCACTCCTCGACCGTCCCGGTGACCGTCGAGGACCTGCTGCTCCTGACCAAGGCGGTCACCCGCTCGACGCAGCGGGTGCTGGTCGTGGCCGACCTGCCCTTCGGCAGCTACGAGTCCGGCCCGCAGCAGGCGTTCGAGACGTCGGTGCGGATGATGAAGGAGGGCGGCGCGCAGGCGGTCAAGCTCGAGGGCGGGGTGCGGGTCGCGCCGCAGATCCGGCTGCTGACGGAGAACGGCGTCCCGGTGATGGCGCACGTCGGCTTCACGCCGCAGAGCGAGCACGCCCTCGGCGGCTTCCGGGTGCAGGGCCGCGGCGCCGGTGCCGACCAGCTGCTCGAGGACGCCCTCGCGGTCCAGGAGGCCGGCGCGTTCGCCGTCGTCCTGGAGATGGTGCCCGCCGACGTCGCCCGCCGGGTCACCGCCGAGCTGTCCATCCCGACCATCGGCATCGGCGCGGGCCCGGACTGCGACGCGCAGGTGCTCGTGTGGCCGGACATGGCCGGGCTGAACGGCGGGCGGGTGCCGAAGTTCGTCAAGCGGTACGCCGACCTGCGCGGGGAGCTGCTGCGCGCGGCCCGCGAGTACGCCGACGAGGTCCGCGGCGGCGTCTTCCCCGGCCCGGAGCACTCCTTCGAGTAGCTCCGTGCCGCGGTGATGTGCGGTTGTGGCGCGGCCCGGGCCGGGAATGCACCGCAACCGCACGTCACCGGTGCAGCGGTCGGCGCTGGAGGCGTGAGCGCCGTAGCAGCAGGCCGTAGCCGAGTGCGTTGAGGCCGAACGCGACGGCGTACATCCCCACCTGGACGGCGGCCGAGCGCACGTCGAGCCCGACCGGTCCGAACACGAACTCCCCGAGGAAGCCGCCGTCGTAGGGCGCCGCCCCGCCGGCGGCCCGCAGCGCGAGCTCCAGCGTGGTCAGCGGGCACGGCACCCCGGCCAGGTTGACGGCGAGCACGGCCAGCGCCACCGGGGCGTGGAGCGCCACCAGCCGCGGCCACCGGAGGGCCAGCAGCGACCCGGTGAGCATGAACAGGACCACGGCGCCGTGCAGCACCGCCACCGCGCCCGCCAGCACCAGCACGACCCCATGGTCGCGTGCGCAGCAGCGCGGGGGAACGCCTTGTGCGGCCCGGTCACGGCGGCCAGCCTGACCGCGTGCGCGTCCTGGTCGTCGCCTCGCCCCTGACCGGCCACGTCCTGCCGCTGGTCCCGCTCGCGCTGGCGATGCGCGACGCCGGCGCCGAGGTCGTGCTGGCCACCGCGGGCGACGGCCTGGCCGTCTGCCCGCCGGAGCTGTCGCCGGCCGACGTCGCACCCGGCCTGCGGCTCGGGCCGCTGTTCGGCTCGCTGATGCTGCGTCACCCGCTGCTCGCCCGGCGGGAGCTGGCCGGCCGGGGCGGCACCGACGCCGTCGGGCTGCTGTTCGGCCGGCTCGGCGCCCGCACCGCCCGCGGCGTCGTCTCGCTGGCCGCCCGCCTGCGGCCGCACCTCGTCGTGCACGAGCCGCTCGCCCCGGCCGGCGCCGAGGCCGCCGCCCGCCTCGGCGTCCCCGCGGTGCTGGTCGAGGGCAACCTCTTCGACGCCGGCGTCCTGCGCGAGGCGGCCCTCGGCGTGCATGCCCGCGCCCGCCGGCTGGGCGGGGTGCCGCCACCGGTGGAGGTGGTCACCACCGCGCCGCCGAGCCTGGTGGGCGAGCGCGCGGGCCGGCCGATGCGCTTCGTCCCGTGGGCGCCCGAGCGGCCCTCCGACGGGCGGTTCGCCGAGCCCGGGCCGCGGCCGCGGGTGCTGGTCAGCCGGAGCACCGTGGCGACGCCGGGCCGCGACCGGCTGATGGCCGACGTCGCCGCCGCGGCCGCCGGCACCGGCCTCGACGTCGTCCTCGTCCGCCCCGACCGGGAGGCGACCCGGCGCCCGCTGCCGCCCGAGGTCACCACGACGGGCTGGTTGCCGTTCCCCCAGGTTCTCCCCGCCGCGGCGGGCGTCGTCCACCACGGCGGTGCCGGGACCCTGCTCACCGCGCTGGCCGCCGGGGTGCCGCAGCTGGTGGTCCGCGGCGCCGGCGACCGCCGCACGAACGCCGACCTGCTCGCCGCCCGCGGCGCCGGCCTGGCCGCCGACCCCGGCGAGGTGACCGGCACGCACCTGCGGCGGCTGGCCGGCGACCCGGCCCTGGCCGCCGCCGCGCGCGAGGTGGCCGCCGAGATGGCCGCCATGCCGGCACCCGCCGAGGTGGCGCCCGCGCTGCTGGAGCGGGCCCTCAGACGTCGGTGACGCGCAGCCCCGCCGCCGCGCCGTACCGCTCGTCGACCGAGCCCAGCACCACGGCCATCGCCTCCAGGTGGCGGGCGTTGCGCAGCGGCCCGGCGTACACCCCGCGCATCCCCGGCAGGCGCCCCGCGAGCGCCTGGGCGGTGGCGGTCGCCGCGGCGTCGTCGCCGGCCACGAGCACGTCGGCGTCCACGGTGGGCCGGGCGAGGTCGGCGAGGGCCGCGACCGGCACGGTGTGGAACGCCCCGACGACGGCGGAGTCGGGCAGCAGCGCGGCGGCCTGCTGGGCGGCGCTGCCCTCCTCGACGTCGACGAGGTAGGTGCCGAGGTCGTCGGTGCCCACCGGGACCACCGCGTCGACGACGACCTTGCCCGCCAGCGCCTCGGCCAGGCTGCGGAGGGCGCCGGCGTGCTCGGCGAAGGGCACCGCCACGACGACGAGGTCGGCCGCGCCGGCGACGTCGGCGTCGGCCCCGCCGCGCACCGACCCCTCCCCGCCGCCGGCCGCGGACGCGAGGCCCGCCACCTCGGCGGCGACGGCGCGGGCGCGGTCGGCGTCAGCGTCGCCGAGCAACACGCGCTGCCCGGCGGCGGCCAGCCGCAGCGCCAGCCCGCGCCCGAGGGGACCGGCGCCCCCGAGCACCCCGACGAGCAGGTCGTCGACCGGCCGGTCGGCAGCCGCGGAGGTCACTCAGTCGCCCTCCCGCCACTCGCGGTCCTCGGCGTCGAGGCGCTCGTTGCGGTCGGCCACCGACTGCAGCGCGTGCTCGGCCTCCTCGCGCGTCGCGTAGGGGCCGAGGCGGTGCCGCTCGGCGCAGCCGTCACGGGTCTCCACGGCGTGGTGCTTGAGGCAGTAGAACCACGGTCCCTGCGCCATCGCGGCGCACCTCCTCGTGTCGGGGTGTCGCGAGGAGCCGTGCCCAGCCGGTCCTCGCGCTCAACCCTCCACCATCACCTGGTCGTGCCGCGCGTAGAACGCCGTCATCTCCTCCGGCGAGGGCCGTCGGCCGCTACGGCGCATCTCGGCCATCTCGGCGAAGAACTCCTCGCGGGCGATGCCCGGGGTGAACAGGATGAGGAAGGACGCCGGCTCGTCGGAGTCGTTGCGGAAGCCGTGCACGCCGCGCTCGTGGGCGAGCGCGAAGTCGCCCGGACCGCAGGTGCGCCACTCCCCGTCGGCGTGCAGGGTCAGCCGGCCGGAGAGCACGTAGAAGGACTCCGAGAAGGTCTGGTGGTAGTGCGGCGCGGCGCCGGGCGAGTGCGGGCCGAGCCGGTACTCGACCAGCCCGAACCGGCCGGCGGTGACCTTCCCGGGGGCCACCATCCGCAGGGCGGCGGTGCCGGCCTCGGCCAGCGGGTGGTCGGCGAGCAGCCGGAGGTCGACGAGTGCGGGGTCGGGGTGCGACATGCCGGGGAGCCTGGCACCGCCGGGCGTGTCGCGGACCGCGCTCGCGACCTCCCCCTGAGGCCCTGACGTGCGGCATCCTCACGCCGTGACCTCCGACCGACGCTCCGTCACCGGTGACGCGCAGCCGGCCGCCGGTGGGTCCGCCGGCTCCGACCACCGGGTCACCGCCCTCGCGCTCGCGGTGCTGCTGGTGGTCGGCGGCGGCATGGGCCTGCTGAACCTCGCGCTCGACGGCGTCGTCCGCGAGGGCACCGTGCGCTGGGTCTACGGCCTCACCATGGCCACGCTGCTGCTCGCCGCCCTCGTGCTCGCGGTGCGGCGCCGGGTGGACCGCTGGTCGACCTTCGGCCTGGTGCTGCTCGGCGAGGTCATCTACGCCGTGGTCGCGCTGTGCATCGAGGACCCGGTGCGGCACGCGACGCCGATGATGCTGCTGTTCGTCGCGCTCACCGCCGCCTGGTTCCTCGACGGCTGGATGTTCGCCGTCTCGCTGGCGGTCACGCCGGTGTCGGTGCTGGTCGCCATGGCCGGCAGCTATCCCGACCGGGTCGACCTCGCCGTCCAGGTCGTGGTGCACGCCGGGATGCTCGACGTCGTCGCCACCGGTGTGTTCCTGCTGCGCCGCCGCGTGCAGCGGCTGCTCGTGGCCACCGAGGAGCTCTCCCAGCGCGACCCGCTGACGGGGCTGGCCAACCGCCGCCACCTGGTCGAGCAGGCGCCGCGGCTGTGGCGCCACGCCCGCCGGGAGGGCCTGCGGGTGGCCGCGCTGGTGATCGACCTCGACCACTTCAAGCAGGTCAACGACGTCCACGGGCACGCCGCCGGCGACGCGGTGCTGCGCGCGGTGGCCGACGCCCTCGGCCACAGCGTGCGCCCCAGCGACGTGCTGGCCCGGCTCGGCGGCGAGGAGATGGTCGTCCTCGGGTTGGTGGGCGACCCCGGGGAGGCGGGCCGGCTCGCCGAGCGGCTGCGGCACGCGGTGTCCGCCGCCCGCACCGGGGACGGGCACGCCGTCACCGCCTCTATCGGCGTCGCCCTCACCCGCCCCGCCGACGGCGACGACGCCGCCGCGGAGCTGTGGTGGCTGGTGGACCGGGCGGACGCCGCCATGTACGCCGCCAAGCAGGGCGGCCGCGACCGGGTGGGGTGGCCGGCGCCGCCGCGGCCCCGCCCCGCGCCGCGCGACGAGCGGGTCGACCCGCCGACGGTCCCCGGCCCGGCGCTGCCCTCCGACGCCGGCTGACCTCTCGTCCCACCCGGTGGGGACGGCGTTTCTCTGCTTCCCTGTCCTACATGACGCTGGTCGTCCCGGACCCGACACGGACGGTCCCGCTGCCCCTGCGGCAGCAGGCCGACGTCCGCGACCGGTGGCTGACCCAGCGCCTGCTCGACCTCCTGCCCGGGCTCATGGACCGCGCCGGCATCGACCTGTGGATCGTCACCGGCCGGGAGAACAACGAGGACCCGGTGCTCGCCACCCTGCTGCCGGCCAGCTGGCTCTCGGCGCGCCGGCGCACCGTCCTCGTCCTGCACCGCAGCGACGACGGCGTCACGCCCGTCGCGGTCTCCCGCTACCCGGTGGGCCAGTTCCTGGCCGGCTGGGCGCCCGGCGACGGCGGGCAGTGGTCCGCGGTCCGGCGGATCGTCGAGCAGGCCGCGCCGCGCCGGATCGGCGTCGACGTCTCCGCCCGCTGCGCGGCGGCCGACGGGCTGTCGGTGGCCGAGCACCGCGCGCTCACCGAGGCGCTCGGCCCGTGGGCGGACCGGGTGGTGTCGGCGGAGGACCTCGTCGTCGGCTGGCTGGAGACGCGGCTGCCGGAGGAGGTCGCCGCCCTCGACGCGCTCAACCGGCTCACCGACCGGGTGCTCGCGCACGCCCTCTCCCCCGATGTCGTCGTCCCGGGCACGACGACGGCCGCGGACCTGGCGTGGGCGGTGCACCAGCGGCTGGCCGACCTCGGCGTGCCGCCGTGGTTCCACCCCGGCGTGACCGTGCAGCGGGCCGGTGTCCCGCTGGCCGACGAGGGCGGGACCGCGCTGCCGGCGCTGCCCCAGGACACGGTGCTGCGGCCCGGCGACCTGGTCACCTGCGACGCCGGCCTGGCGAGCCTGGGCCTGGCCACCGACCTGCAGCGCAGCGCCTACCTGCTGCGGGAGGGCGAGACGGCGCCGCCGCCGGGGCTGCAGGCGGCCTGGACCGCCGGCACCCGGGTGCGCGCGCTCACCGCCGAGGCCCTGGCGGCCGGGCGCACCGGCGACGAGGTGCTCGCCGCCGCCCGCGCCGCCGCGGCCGCCGAGGGCCTCGACGCGGAGGTCTACTCCCACCCCGTCGGCGTGCACGGGCACGGCGCGGGCCCGGCGATCGGCCGTTGGGACCGGCAGGACGGCGTCCCCGGCGACGGCGAGCGGGTGCTGCGCCCGGCCACCGTCTTCGCCCTCGAGCTGGCCGTGCGCGTGCCGGTGCGCGAGTGGGGCGGCCAGTGCGTGCGCCTGGCGCTGGAGGAGGGCGTGGAGCTCACGCCCACCGGCACCGCGTTCCTCGGCTCCCCGCAGCGGGAGCTCTGGACGCTCCCCGCCGGCTAGCTAGCCCTCCCGCGCCTTGCGGGTCTCGCGGTCGCTCGCCTTCTGGATGGCGTCGACGAGCTCGTCCTTGGTCATGGACGACCGGCCGTGCACGTCGAGCCGCTTCGCCACGTCCATGAGGTGCTCCTTGGTGGCGTTGGCGTCGACGCCGCCCTTGGTCTCCCGGTCGGTGTCGGCGCCGCCCTCGGCCTGCGCGTCGGACGGGCCGTTGTGGTCCTTCGGCTCCCAGTGGTCGCCGACCTTCTCGTGGGTGTGCTTGACCGCCGCCCACGCCACCCGGTTGGCGCGCTGCTCGTCGCCGTCGTAGCTCTCCGCGGCGGAGTCGTGCGCCTTGGCGAAGGTGCGCTGCGCCTTCTCGTCGGAGCGCTGCAGGGTGCTGGGGATCTCGTCCTGCTTCGGCTTCCCGCTCTTCGTCGTCTTCGGCATGGGACGGACCTACCCAGCCGCGACGCCGCGGAACGGCGGGTTGCCCGGCCGGGGTGCGGCCGGGCAGCCCGTCGCTCAGCCCCGGCGGTCGGGCTTGTGGAACCGCCAGCCCTCGGCCCGCAGCTCCGGGATGACGCGCGCCACCGCCTCGACGGTGCCGCTGCGGTCCATCACCGGCCCGTCGTGCAGCAGGACGACGGCGCCCGGGTTGGCCCGGATCCGCGACTCCAGCCGCTCGGTGAGCACGTCGGCGTCCTGGGTCTCCCAGTCCTCGATGGTCACCGTCCAGCCCAGCGGCTGCATGCCCAGGTCCGCGGCCACCTGAGCGCTCTGCCCCCACGACCCGTACGGGGCGCGGAAGTACGGGATGGGCGCGCCGGGCACCACCTCACGGATGAGCGCCGAGGTGGCCTCGAGGTCGGCCCGGACGGCCTCCGGCGTCCAGGTGGCGAGGTCCTCGTGGTGCATCGTGTGGTTGCAGAGGGTGTGCCCCGCCGCCACGATCTGCCGCACCAGGTCGGGGTTCTGCCGCACCACGTCACCCCAGAGGCAGAACACCGCCTTGACGTCGTTCTCGGCCAGCACCTCGAGCAGTCGCGGGGTGTCGTGCGGGTTCGGTCCGTCGTCGAAGGTCAGGGCGGCGACCTGCCCGCCCAGCCGCGTGGTGGTGACGACGTCGGCGGTGGCCGGGCCGCCCTGGCCGGGGCCCGCCCCGGTGCCGCCGGCCAGCGCCGGGGCGGCGCCGGACAGCAGCGCCCCGACGGCGAGCGGAACGGCGAGAAGGCGCAGGCGGGTCCGCCTCGAGGTCATCGCGCTCCCCCGCTCAGTCCTGCGCCGCGGCGAGGGTCTCGTGCAGCGCCCAGTACGCGGGCTTGCGCTCGTAGTCCTCGAACATGACGTTCGCGGCACCGGTGCCCTCGAAGAAGTAGGGCACCCACGAGTACTTGTCGGTGAAGCCCCAGATGGTGAAGGAGTTGCACTCCTCCACGCCGAGGCAGGCCTCCAGCGCCTGCTGGTACCAGTCGGCCTGCTGCTCCAGCTGGGCCTCGGTCGGGCCGCCCTCGGCGACCGGCATGCGGACGTCGAGCTCGGTGACCGCCGTCTCCAGGCCCAGGTCGTCGAAGCGCTGCAAGTTCTCCTGCAGGGAGGCCGGGAACGAGTACTCGAAGCTCAGGTGCGCCTGGACGGCGAAGCCGTGCAGCGGCACGCCCTGGGCGAGCAGGTCCTGCGCGAGGGCGTAGTAGGCGTCGCTCTTGGGCCCGATGTGCTCGACGGCGTAGTCGTTGAGGAACAGCGTCGCCTGCGGGTCTGCCTCGTGCGCCCAGCGGAACGCGTCGGCGATGATGCCCGGCCCGAGCTCCTGGATCCAGAAGTTCTCCGGGCGCAGCCGCGGCGTCGCCTCGTCGGTGAAGATCTCGTTGGCCACGTCCCACTGGTCGATGCGGCCCGCGTAGCGGCCGACGACGGTCCGGATGTGGTCCTCGAGGATCTGCCGGAGCTCGGTGTCGTCGATCTCGCCGCTGGCCACGCCCTCGGTGAGCCACGCCGGGTTCTGGCTGTGCCAGAGCAGGGTGTGCCCGCGGACGGCCTGGCCGTTGCGCTCGGCGTTCTCGACGATCGCGTCGGCCGGGCCCCAGTTGTACTGGCCGCGCTCGGGCTCGAGGAACTCCCACTTCATCTGGTTCTCGGGCGAGACGGAGCTGAACTCGGCGTTGAGGATCCGCCGGTACTGCCGGTCGTACGTGAACGGGTCGGGGTAGCCGGCCGTGACGTGGTGCCCGCCACCGGCGGCCGCGGTGCCGATGACCAGGTCGTCGGGCGCGACGGTGCGCAGGCCGTTCTTCTTGGCCTGGCCGTACGACTGGTCCTCGTTGGCGTGCGGCGGCGGGCCCTGCGGGCCCTGCGGGCCGGGCGCGGCCGACGCGGGGAGCACCGCGGCGGCCAGCAGGAGGGGCGCGAGCCCGAGCCCGACGGCGCCGCGGGCGAGGGTGCGGTTGCGAGAGGAACGCATGCGGGGAGGACCTTCCGGGAGGAGCGACTCTGCTTTTCGGAATGTTCCGGAACGTGAGCCACGTTACGAACCCGACCCGGACGGGTCAAGGCCGACCCCGGGTCCGGCCGGTGCCGGAGGCGGCAGCCCTAGGCTGACCAGCACCGAGGCAGGAGGCACGCGTGTCCGAGAGTCAGGGCCGAGCCGTCACCATCGCGGCGATCGCGGCGGAGGCGGGCGTCTCCCTGCCCACGGTGTCCCGGGTGCTCAACGGGCGCTCCGACGTCGCCCCGCACACCCGCGAGCGGGTCGAGGCGCTGCTGCGCGAGCACGGCTACCAGCGCCGCGGCGGCCGTCCGCGGGAGCGCGCCCGCCTGGTCGACCTGGTGTTCAACGACCTCGACAGCCCCTGGGCGCTGGAGATCATCCGCGGCGTCGAGGACGCCGCGCACGCCGAGGGCGTCGGCACCGTCGTCTCGGCCATCCACCGCCGCGTCAGCGCCACCCGCGCGTGGCTGGAGAACCTCGCCGCCCGCGCCAGCGACGGCGTCATCCTGGTGACCAGCGAGCTCGACCCGGCGCTCGGGTCGGAACTGCGCGACCTGCAGGTGCCGGCCGTGGTGATCGACCCGGCGGGCGTGCCCTCCCTCGACGTCCCGACCGTCGGCGCGACCGACTGGGCCGGCGGCCTGAGCGCCACCGACCACCTGACCGGCCTCGGGCACCGGCGCATCGGCTTCGTCGGGGGGCCGGCCCCGCTGTGGTCCAGCCGCGCGCGGATGGACGGGTACCGCGCCGGCCTGGGCGCGGTCGACGTCGCCGTCGACCCCGACCTCGTCGTCGAGGGCGACTTCGGCTACCGCTCTGGGTCGGAGAGCGGCGAGCGCCTGCTGGCGCTGCCCGACCGGCCGACGGCGGTGTTCGCCGCCAACGACCAGATGGCGCTCGGCGTCTACGAGGCCGCGCGCCGCCGGGGCCTGCGGGTGCCCGAGGACCTCAGCGTCGTCGGCTTCGACGACCTGCCGCAGGCGCAGTGGTCCTCGCCGCCGCTGACCACGGTGCACCAGCCGCTCGCGCAGATGGGCACGCTGGCGGCGCGCACCGTCCTGCGGATGGTGCGCGGCGAGCCGGTGGAGACCCCGCGCATCGAGCTGGCCACCCGCCTGGTGGTCCGGGACAGCACCGCTCCCCCGGCCGGCTGACCCCGCCGGAGCGGGGTCAGCCCACCTGCCAGCGGGCCCAGTACGCCCGCTGCGCCTCGGTCATGGGCGCCGAGCGGTCGGCCGCGTAGTCGAAGGTGACCAGCACCATCTCCGCGCGCAGGGCCACCTCGCCGTCCTGGGTGAGGTCCTGGCGCATGCCGATCGAGCTGCGGCCGAGCCGGGTCACCGTGCTGGTGACCGTCAGGTGCTCGGCCACCCGGTAGTGGACCTGCCGCAGGTAGTCGATCTCCAGCCGGGCGAGGATGATCCCCGCGCCCGGCGACGGGTCGGCCATCGCCAGGCGGGCGTCCTCGAGCAGCCCGAGCACTCGGGCGTGGTTGACGTGGCCGAACACGTCGGTGTCCGACCAGCGCAGCTGGACCGGGTGCTCGTGCGGCTCGCCGCCCCCTCCGCTCAGGGCAGGTCCGCCGTCTCCGCCGACTGCCGGTGCGCGCCCTGGGCGTCGTCGGGGTCGGGGTGCACGGTGCGCTCCTCGGACTCGGCGAGGATCACTTCGGCGGCGACCTCCTCCATGCCCGTGCCGCGCACCGCCGCCTCCTCCGGCAGCAGGTCCGCGCGCGTCTCGATGTTGTGCTCGGTGACGTTGGCGAGGGCCTCGGGGCTGGGCTCCTTGTTGGTGGTCACCGGGTCAGAACCGCTGCTGCTCGGTGCCGATGCCCAGCGCCCGGGCGACGTCCTGCACGTTCTCGAACGTCTGGCCCTCCGGCAGGCGGCGCAGGTCGCCGAGCACGCGGTCGGGGGCGTTGGACTCCTGCGCCTTGGCCACGAGCGCGTCGCGGTCGGCGGGCCACACCTCCTTGCCGAGCGCCTCGGCGATGGCCGCGCGGTGGTCGACGTCGGCCGGGCTGGTGCCGGCGGGCGTGCCCTCCTGG
This sequence comes from Geodermatophilus sp. SYSU D01106, assembly GCF_054049995.1. Classification (NCBI taxonomy): domain Bacteria; kingdom Bacillati; phylum Actinomycetota; class Actinomycetes; order Geodermatophilales; family Geodermatophilaceae; genus Geodermatophilus; species Geodermatophilus sp. SYSU D01106. Next base: position 155,435 of record NZ_JBJGYM010000004.1, read on the forward strand.
TGGGGGTCGGTCATGGCTGCTGCCTCCGTTACTGGGGGGTGGGGGTCGAGTCGTCGGTGTAGCGCAGGATCGCCGCCACCGGGATGTCGCCGGGCATGGCCGCGCGCGGGACCACGACGACGCCGGCGGTGCTGGCGACGGCGGCCGCGAGCAGCGCGTTCGTGGCCGGCACCGAGCGCGCCTCCTGCACGCCGAGGGCGTCCATGTCGGCCTGCGCGACGCCGAGCTCCAGCGGCGAGCCGCCCACGAGCAGCTCCTCGTCGTCGGCCGGCTCGGCGAGCACGAGCGTCTCCACCTGGGCCTTGCGGAGCGCCTCCACGACGTTCGCCGTGCCGGTCACCGCGAGGCCGTGGGCACCGGCCGAGCTGATCTTCTCGACGGCGTCGGCCTCGTCCCGAGCCTCGTGCTCGGCGACCAGCTCGGCGGCCTTGCGCTCCACCGGCTCGCGGTCGGCGCCGGCGGCCCGCCCGCCCTCGTCGATGGACACGATGAGGTCCGACCACAGGTCGCTGGCGCGGTCGGTGAGGATCTGGCGGGCCCGCATGTCACCGGCGAGCAGCACGAAGCGTGGGTGCAACCGGCGGACCACCGAGGACACGTGCTGGGCGACGTCCTCGGCGTTGTGCACCCACTTGTTCTCGGCATTGTGCTGGTACCGGTGGTGGGCCCAGCCGCCGCCCTGGAACTTGCGGATCTGGAAGGTGTCGCCCTTCACCGTCTCCTCCTCCTCGGCGTGCCCGGGGAGGCTCGCGACGGTGAGGTCGGCGCCGGTGCGGTCGGTGAGGACGACGACGTGCGGGATCCGGCCGGGCAGCGCGCGCAGCACCGGCAGCAGGTCCGGCGTCGGCGACCACTGCGCGAGCTCCTGCCGCGGCACGTCGGCGAGCTGGGAGTCGAAGACGACGGTGCCGTCGGCGGCCACCACGACCGCGCGGCCGCGGACGGTGCCGGCCTCGCCGCCGTCGTTGCCCTCGAGCAGCCGGCCGCGCACCGCCTCGACGACGGCCTCCGGCGCACCCTGCTCGGTCAGCTTCTCGGCGACCGCGCGGACCTTGAGCTCCAGCTCGGTGTCGGCGCTCTCGGTGTTGTGCGTGACGTCGGCGGTCACCGTGGCGTAGGGGCCGGCGGCGTCGAAGACGGGTGCCAGGAACGACACGTCCATGGGTGGGACCACTTCCTCGGTGCGGATCGGTGGGACGGCGTCCTCGGCGGGACGCGCACTGTCCGCCGCCTACCCACCGGCCCCACCCCCACACACCGTGTCGGAACGGGAGGGGACGGGTAGGCGCTGCCCCATGACCGAGCACGACCAGCTGCCGCTGCCCGACTACGACCACCTGCCGGTGGGGGGACTGATCTCCCGGATCCGCACGCTGGACGCGACCGGCCTGCAGACACTGCTGGACTACGAGCGTTCCCACGCCCGGCGCCTGCAGGTCGTCACCGCCATGGAGAACCGGCTGGCGTCCCTGCACGAGGGCGCGCAGCCCTCCGGCGGTGACCCGGCGGCCGCGGCCGCCGACGACCCGGCGCACGCGAGCGGGGGCTCCAAGGTGTCCGAGGCGACCACCGGCCCGAAGATCAACCCGCCGTCGCAGGGCGACCCGACCAACCCCGGCCAGCCGCGCTGACGGGCTGACCGGTCCCGCACCCGGGCGGTCCCGCTCACGCAGGAGGCCGCGCACCCCCACCGGGGTGCGCGGCCGCCTGCGTCCCGGCCTGGGAGCGCCGGGGCCGGGCAGCTACATGACCTCGCCGAGGCCGGCGATCATCGGGCCGACGACGATGACCAGCAGCGCCGGCAGGATGCAGGCGATCAGCGGGAAGGTGACCTTCACCGGCACCTTCGCGGCCTGCTCCTCCGCGCGCTGGCGGCGCTTGAGCCGCATCTCGTCGGCCTGCACGCGCAGCACGTCGACGACGGCGATGCCGTAGGCGTCGGCCTGGTTGATGGCGCTGACGAAGCGGCGCAGGTCCTCGACCTGCGTGCGCTTGACCAGCGCCTCGTAGGCCTCGCGCCGGGGGCGGCCGACGGTGACGTCCTGCAGCGTGCGCACCAGCTCGCCGGCCAGCGGGCCGGTGCCGGTGGCCGCGGCGCGGGCCAGCGCGCCCTCGAAGCCCAGCCCCGCCTCGACGGCGATGGTCATCTGGTCGAGGACGTCGGGCAGCTCCAGGGCGATGGCCGCCTGGCGCTCCTGGCCGCGGCCGTGCAGCAGGATCTCCGGCACGTGGTAGGCCACGGCGACGCCGGCGACGCACAGCACGCCGACCAGCAGCCCCGGGTTCTCGGTGAACGCGACCGCCGCGACGAGCACGGCGGCGGCGCCCAGCGCGAGCTTGGCCCACAGCAGGCGGGTCATCGTCCAGCCCTCGGGCCGGCCGGCGAGGTCGAGCAGCCGGCGGACCCGGCGCGCCGCCGGGTCGGGGGTGAGGGCCCGCAGCACCGCGCCCCAGCCGGTGCGCCGCGCCTCCAGCGAGCCGACCTCGTAGGTGGTGGAGAACAGCCCCCGGGTGAGGTTGCGCCGCGCGATCGACAGCACCCGCCCCGAGCGGGACAGCGCCACGTGCACCGACAGGCCGAGCGGCAGGACGATCGCGAGCACTCCGGCGAGGACGATCCCGGGCATCAGAACCTCACCTTGACGACGGCCCGCAGCCACAGCCCGCCGAGCAGCATCAGCACCGCGGCGACGACGAGCATGACCACGCCGGCCGAGGTGCCGGTGATCTGGTCGAAGTAGGTCGGCGAGATCAGGGACAGGAAGCAGAAGACGCCGACCGGCATGAGCATGAGCACCAGGCCGGACATGCGGCCCTCGGCCGACAGCGACCGGGCGTGCCGGCGCAGGGCGTTGCGCTCGCGGATGGTGGTGCTGACCCGGTCGAGGACCTCGGCCAGGTTGCCGCCGACCTCGCGGTGGATCGCGATGGCCTGCACGACCCACGCGAAGTCGCGGCTGGCGGTGCGCTCGGCCACCTCCTCCAGTGCCCGGTTGACGTCGCGGCCCACGCGGGTCTCGTTGACCACGCGGGAGAACTCGATCGACGTCGGCTCCGGGGCGTCGCGGGAGACGGCGTCGAGCGCGCGCAGCACGCTGTGCCCGGCCCGCAGGCTGCTGGCCATGAGGTGCAGGGCGTCGTCGAGCTGGTCGGCGAAGGCGGCCTGCCGCCGGTCGCGCCGGCCGTTGACCCAGACGACGGCGGCGACGGGCGGGAGCACCGCGAGCAGCACGCCGAGGACCACCCCGCCCAGGACGCCCCCGGCGAGCGCCGCGCCGGCGGTCGCCCCGGTGACGACCAGCGCCACCTCGGCCGGCGGCCGGGAGATCCCGGCGCGCTCCAGCGCGAGCTCGAGCTGCTCGGCGCGGCCGAGCCGCCGCAGCACCCGGTCGGCCAGCGCCGCGGTGTCGTCGGCGGCGCCGCCCAGCCGGGTGGCCTGCTGCGGCCGCGCGCCGGGGGCGAGCCGCTCCAGGCCCACCCGCGGCGGCCGCGGCACGGCGAGCACCAGCACGCCGGTCGCCAGCCCGAGGGCCACCGCGCCGACGGCGACCCACAGCATCGGCGTCATCAGCCACGGCCCCCGAAGGCGGGCCGCTGCGGCGAGACGCCGAAGACCCGGGAGGACAGGCTGATGCCGAGCTCGGCGAACTTCTCGGTGAACCGCGGGCGCACGCCGGTGGGCACCGCGCGGCCGAGGAACCGGCCGTTGAGGTCGGTGCCGGCGGAGTAGTCGAAGAGGAAGGCGTCCTGCAGGGTGACGGTGTCGCCCTCCAGGCCCTGCACCTCGGTGACGTGGGTGACCCGGCGGGTGCCGTCGCGCAGCCGGCTGATCTGCACGATGACGTCGACGGCGGAGGCCACCTGCTCGCGCACGGCCCGCAGCGGCAGGTCCATGCCGGCCATCAGCACGAGGGTCTCCAGCCGCGCGATGGCGTCGCGCGGGGTGTTGGCGTGCACCGTCGACAGCGAGCCGTCGTGGCCGGTGTTCATCGCCTGGAGCATGTCGAGGCTCTCGCCGCCGCGGACCTCGCCGACGACGATGCGGTCCGGGCGCATGCGCAGCGAGTTGCGCACCAGGTCGCGGATGGTGATCTCGCCCTTGCCCTCGATGTTGGCCGGGCGGGACTCCAGCCGGACGACGTGCTCCTGCTGCAGCTGCAGCTCGACGGCGTCCTCGATGGTGATGATCCGCTCGTTCTCCGGGATGAAGGACGACAGGACGTTGAGCAGCGTCGTCTTGCCGGTGCCGGTGCCGCCGGAGACGACGATGTTCAGCCGGGCCTCGACGCAGGCGCGCAGCAGCTCGGCCATGTCCGGCGACAGGGTGCCGAAGGAGATGAGGTCGGCCACCTGGAACGGGTCGCGGCTGAACTTGCGGATGGTCAGCGTCGAGCCGCTGAAGGCCAGCGGCGGGATGACGGCGTTGACGCGGGAGCCGTCGGCGAGGCGGGCGTCGACCAGCGGGGAGGACTCGTCGATGCGGCGGCCGACCCGGGACACGATCCGCTCGATGACCTGGCGCAGGTGCTGCTCGTCGGCGAAGGACGCCGTCGTCCGGCTGATCCGGCCGTTGCGCTCGACGTAGACCGAGTCCGGGCCGTTGACCATGACCTCGCTGACGGCGGGGTCGTCCAGGTAGGGCTGCAGCGGGCCGTGCCCGAGCACCTCGTCGGTGAGCTCGGAGATGAGCCGGCGGCGGTCCTCGGCCGACAGCGGGGTCTGCTCGTTGGCGACCACCCGCTGCAGCTCGGCGCGGACCATCGCGAACAGCTGGTCCTCGGGCAGGTTGCCGTCGCTGAGCTTGGCGCCCAGCCGCTCGAACAGCGACCGGCGGGCGCGGTCCTTCAGCCGGCCGAGGGCGTCGCCGCCGGCCACCGCGGCGTCGGCGGCCGGCCGCGGGCCCGGCAGCGCTCCGGGCTCGGGCACGGGGTGCGCCGCCGCGGCCCGGGTGGCGAGCGAGCCGTGCTCGATCACCTCGGGCGTGCTGCGGGCCACCCGCACGGGATCGGCGCCGAGGGCCGCCTCCCCGCGCGCGAGGGCCACCCGGTCGTTGAGGTTCACCGCGAGCCCGCCCGCAGGCGGCCGAAGAGGCCGGCCTTCCGCGGTCCGGCGTCGGGCAGCATCCGGCCGAGCAGGGTCTGCAGGCCGCGGGCGACGGCGTCACGGCTGCCGGACTCCAGCAGCGGCGCGCCGGTGTTGGTCGACAGCGGGACGGCGGTGGTGCGCGGCAGGACGACGTCGAGCGGCGCGCCCACGGTCGTCTCGACGTCGGCCATCGACAGCGCGCCCGCGGAGTCGGCCATGTTGATCACCAGGTGCCGGCCGGCCGGGACGAGGCCGAGCTCCTGCAGGACGTCGAGCTCCTTGCGCAGCCCGCGCACGCCCGGCACGTCCATGCTGCTCATGAGCACCAGGTCGGTGGCCTTCTCCAGCGCCATGAGCGTGTGGTCGGACAGGCCCGGCGCGGTGTCGACGACGACGTAGCGGAACTCGTGGCTCAGCGTCTCGATGAGCCGGCCGACCTGCTCGGCGGTCACCGCGTCGCCGGCGGCCGGGGACTCGCTGCCGGCGACCACGTAGAGGCCGCTGGGGTGCCGGGTGAGGAAGGTCTTGAGGACCAGCGGGTCGTTGCTGGCCGCGCCGTGCACGGTGTCGGGCAGCGAGTACTCGGGCGCGAGGGCCAGGGCGCTGGCGACGTCGCCGAACTGCACGTCGAGGTCGACGATGACGGTCGGGCCGACGCCGGCCCTGGCCAGGCCGACGGCGAGGTTGGTCGACACGGTGGTCTTGCCGACGCCGCCCTTGGGCGAGGCGACGACGATGACGCGGTGGTCGGGGCGCGAGCCGCTGCCGGCCTGGGTGGCCTCCCACCGGGCGCGCGCGAGGTCACCGGCGCGGCCCAGGACCGCCGCGACGTCGCCCGGGCCGGCGTCGGCGGCGAGGACGTCGCGGACGCCGGCGCGCATGGCCGCCATCCACAGGTCGGGGTCGGCCGGGGCCACGACGACGACGCTGGTGGTCGGGGCGGCGACGTCGACGTGGCCGGCGAGCAGGAACGCCCGCTCGAGCGGCACGGCGGGACCGAGCACGACCACCTGCGGGCTGCCGGCCTCGGCGATCCGGGCGAGCAGGCCGCCCTCGGCGTCGAGCGACTCGACGCCGAGGTTCAGCAGCGCGCCGTTGCTGGCGTGGGCGAAGCGCTGGACGAGGTCGGCGCCGACGCCGACGGTGAGGACCTGGGTCACTTGTCGCCTCCGGAGGTGGTGCTGGTGCTGGTGGTGGTCCCCGGGGCGCCCGCGGCGGGCGTCTCGAGGGAGAGGTAGAGGGCCTGCGCGGTCGAGCCGATGACGATCAGCTCGGCCTCGGCGGGCGAGACGGCGAGGGTGACCAGGAAGCCGGTGGCGGCGTCGGCGGGCACCTCGACGCGGGTGACGAGCACCTGGTGGAAGACCTTGAAGACGGTGTAGGCGGTGAGCCCGTCGACGTCGGGGAGCTGGCTGGTGAGCTGGACGCCGACCTTGTCCCCCGCCTGCAGCGCGCCACCGGCGGCGCGCTGGGCGTCGAGCGCGACGGTCACCTCGACGGTGCCGGCCGGGGCGAGGACCGTGCCCTCGGGCGCGAGCGCGGCCGGGTCGACGAAGCGGTCGGTGAGCAGCTGCTCGCCGGGCAGCAGGTCGGTGGTGGTGACCTTGCCGGAGGCGGCGCCGATGTCGGTCATGGCGTCGGGCGCCACCAGGCGGGTGGGCACCTCCTCGGTGCGGACCGCGCCGCCGACGGTGATCGCGTCCGAGCCGGCGGGCACCCGCTCGTCGACGACGAGGACGGAGACGAGCTCCTCGTCGGCGCGGGCGCGCTCGTCGGCGGCCTGCACCCACCGGACGAGCACGATCACGCCGAACAGCGCGATCGCGAGGGCCGTGAAGCCGGCCAGCAGTCGTCGTCGCATGGGTCCTATCCCTGGGGTTCGAGGAAGACGGAGTACGCGCCGCGGTAGCCGGCGTCGAAGGTGGTGAGGTCCGGCGCCGTCCGGGAGACGGCGGCCGCGACGGGGGCCGACGACGGGAGGGCGGCGCGCGAGAAGCGGCCGACCAGCGCCGGGTCGTCGGGCCGGTTGATGTAGTCGTAGCCCTCGAGGTAGAAGGCGGCGTAGGCGTAGACGCGCATCTGCGCGCTGCCCTCGGGGCCGCTCACCCGGTCCCAGATGGGGACGATCACCGTGGTGCCGATCAGGCTGGCCAGGTAGGCGTTGGTGCAGCTGATCGGCAGCCGGTACGAGGTCGTGTACATGCCGGTGTACTGGCTGATGGTGCCGCCGATGCTCGACGTCGTGCCGCAGGAGGAGTTGCCGCCGTCGCCGTTGGTCACCGCGTAGCCGACGCGGACCGGGGTGACGCCGTCCGGACCGATGCAGGTCTCGGGGGACCCGAGGTCGGTGGTCGCGTTGACGCGGATGGTGGCGTTGCCGTTGCGGTCGCGCTGCATCTGGCCGACGTACTCGCACCAGCTGATGACCAGTGGGAACCGGGCGGTCCCGCCCGAGGTCGGCGCCCAGGTGGCCCGGCTGGTGGCGGTGACCCGGCTGGCGTCGCGGCCGAGCAGCGGGGCGAACCAGTGCGCGGCGTCGGCCGACGTCGTGACGTCGACCCGGCGGGTGCCGACGGTGACGGCCGGCGTCCGGAGGGTCGCGTCGAAGGAGTCGGCGACGGAGGCGTTGGCGGTCTGCAGTGCCGTCGCCGTGGTCGTGGTGTTCCCGCAGGCACCGCGGGCGCAGTCCGAGGCGATGGCGATGGCCGCCGCGTCGGCGGCGTTGAGCAGCTGCGCGCGGTCGGAGTAGTACGAGGCGACGTCGACGGCGATGGCGCCGCAGGCGAGCAGCGGGACGAGCAGCATCGCCGTCATGACGGCCGTGGCCCCGCGCTCCTCGGCGAGGCGGCGCGGGGCGAGGCGGCGGAACGGCCAGGTGATTAGCCGCCGCATCGCATCCTCGCCGTGCCGGAGAGGTCGACGCCGGTGCGGCCGAGGAAGCCGGAGACGAAGGTCTGGCGGTAGGTGATCCGGGCGGTGACCGTGTCGGTCGGCGTCGCGCCGGAGCAGGAGGTGCCGCGGGAGAACGTGAAGGTCACCGCGCCGGCCGGGACGCCGAGCGAGGTCGCGGCGTTCACGGCGGCGGTGCGCGCGTTGCCGGCGTTGTTGGTGAGCGCCATGACCCGGACACCCTCGCGGGCGGCGGCGGACAGGGTGCTCTGCGCCTGGAACATCTTGCTGCACTCGACGATGCCGATGAGCAGCAGGATCAGGACCGGGGCGACGAGGGCGAACTCGACCACGGCGGCACCCCGCTCCCCCAGCAGACGGGTGCGCAGGGTGCGGGGACGGCGGCTCGACCGGGAGCGCATGGCCGGTGCACGTCCTCTCGGGGTGGTCAGGGCAGGGATGCCGGGCGGGCCGGCGGGGGTGGCGCGAGAGGGGTGGAGGCGGCGCGGTGCCGGGAGGGCACCGCACCGCCTCGCACGACCCGTCAGAGCAGCGGCTGCGCCGCGAGGGTCACTTGACGATGTTCTCGAAGAGGCCCGTGAGGTCGTCGGTGAAGGCGGCGACGGCGGTGGCGACCACCGCGGCGATGGCGGCGACGAGCAGCGCGTACTCGACCATCGTGGCGCCCTTCTCGTTCTCCTTGACCGCCGCGAGGCGGTCAGAGACGACGAAGGACAGGGTCTGCAGGGCGGCGAAGATGCTGGTCACGGGGTGCTCTCCTAGAGGGTCGGCCGTCGGCGGTCCGGGTCGGTGTGAACCGGTGTCGCGGCGTCGCAGTGGTGTTCGGCCGGTCGACCGGGCGGGTGAAGCAGGTGGCGCGGCGTCTCCCCCCGGGGGGTGAGGCCGAGCGCTCCACAGGCCCGGTCAGGTCCGGCGGTTCAGGTGCGTCTCCGCAGGTCAGCCGGGCGTTCGCCCGTTGCGGGGGCGGGCCCGCGCCGCGGGGGCCACCCCAGGTCTCCTCCGGTCACGGAACGTGCGCGGAGCCACCGGGACGGGTGGCGCGCAGCACCCGTCCGGGGGCACGGGCGCCGCTCGGCGGTCACAGCAGGCCCTGCCAGGTGCCGGCGAGCACCGCGGCGGCAAGGGCGCCGGCCGCGAGGGCCGGCCCGAAGGGCAGCTCGGTGCGCCGCCCGGCGCGGCCGGCCGCCATGAGCGCCAGCCCGAGGACGGCCTGGGCGAGGAAGCCGAGGAGGAAGCCGACCAGGACGACGGGCCACCCGAGCCAGCCGAGCAGCAGCCCGAGCAGGCCGGCGAGCTTGACGTCGCCCATGCCGAGTCCCGGCGCGGCCATCGCCATGGCGAGGGCGACGCCGAGAGCGGCGGCGCCCGCGAGGACCGCGCGCAGCAGGTCGTCCCAGCGGTCCCCCGCGGCGGCGGCGACGGTGAGCAGGACCAGTGCGCCGGCGACGGCGGGCAGCAGCACCCGGTTCGGCAGCAGCTGCTCGCGCAGGTCGATCACGCTGAGCAGGACGCCCGCGGCGACGAACCACAGCCAGGCCGGGAGCTCCGCCGTCGGGCCGAAGCGGAGGGCGGCGAGGAGGAACAGGGCCGCCGTCGCCGCCTCGAGCAGCCCGCGCGGGGCAGCGCCGCCGCGGCCGCCGAGCACGGCGCCGACGGTCGCCGGGCGCGGCCACGGGAAGCGCGCGGCGGCGCGGTCGACGAGGTGGCCGACGCCCGCCCCGGCCAGCGCCGCCAGGACCGGCACCAGCACCGGCGCGAGGCCGGTCACCGGGCGGTCCGGGGGCGGGAGGCGGGCACGGCGTGGACGCTGACACAGCGCGGACAGCGGTCCCGGGCGGTACCGCGGGCGCTTTCCCCGCGTCGTCCCGCTCGTCACGGACGGCGCAGTCGCCCCACGGTCCCCTCCCGCCCACGGCGAGATGCCACGGGATCGGTGCTGGTCGGACGGCAGGTCCTGCCGAGAGACGTGCGACGATGCGCACGGCGGCCGGTGCGGCCGGCGGGGGGAGGTCGCGTGGACGAGCAGGCGCCCGAGCGGCCCACCCGGCGCGCACGGCGCCTGGCGGCCCGGGCCGAGGCGCGGGTCGACGCGCGCGGTCCGCGCACCGGCGAGATCGCCGTCACCGACGCCGCCCGCGCCGCCCGCGAGGCGGCCGGCCTCCCGGCGGAGCCGTCCGACACCGCCCGCTGGCGGTGGCTGCAGCGCGAGGAGGAGCGGGCCCGCGCGACGCCTCCTCCCCCACCCTCGGGCGGGCGGCACCGCGCCCCGGAGTGAGCGCCGATCCGTCATGCTCCGATCGTGCGCACGCTGCCGGTGCTCGCCGTCCTGTGGCTCCTGCCGCTGACCGCTGCCTGCGACCTGGGCGGCTGCGACCAGTTCGCCGTGTCCCTCGCGTCGGACCGGGGTGGCGCCGCCTCCCCGGTGGCCGCGGCGGAGGCGTACGCCGGCCCCGGGGACGTGCCTTCTACGGGCTGGCGGGTGGTGGACGAGGACGCGACCGGCGTCGAGCTGAGCGCCGGCGACGTCACCCTGCACGCCGTCCAGGGACCGGACTCGACCTGGCAGGTCGACTCAGGACGCCGCTGCTGACCTTCCGTGCCGATAGCGTTCCGCCCGTGCACGTGGTCCGCGGTCTCCGCCAGGCGCTGGTGATGCTCGTCGGAGGAGCTGCGGTCGGCGCAGCGGCCGCCGGGATCTGGGTCCTGCTCGCCGGCGGCGGCTACCGGGCGAAGCTGGCGGTCGCGCTGGTCGTCGTCGCCGGGCTGCTCGCGCTGGTCGGCGGTTCGCTGGTCGCTCGGGCCGGCACCTCCGACGTGCGCGCCTTCCTGGGGCGGGCGCCCGAGCGCGACCAGGCCGACCTCGGCGGCGCGCTCCAGCCCATGGGCGTCTTCCTCTTCGTCTGCGTGCCGCTCGCCGTCGCCGGGCTGCTGCTCGCCGGCTGAGCTGTCGGTGCCCCGCGGCAGGGTGTGTGCGTGCCCTTCGAGACGACGCTCGTCCGCTCGCCCGGCTCCGGCGGCTGGGTCTTCGCGCCGGTGCCCGCCGAGCACGCGCCCGACTCGGCTGGCCCCTTCGGCCGCGTGCCGGTGACGGCCACCGTCGACGGGAGCACGTGGGCCACGAGCGTCTGGCGCGACCGCCGCGCCGGGTGGCTGCTGGCCGTCCCCGCGCGGGTCCGCCGCGGCAAGGACGACGGCGACGTCGTGACCGTGGAGGTGGCCGTGGACCCGACGCGGATGTGAGCCGATCCGGCCGCTGACCTGCCGTTTCTGTCGTACCCCCGCCGTAGGTTCGCCTCATGTCGGCGAGTGCGGAGCACGTGTCGCCGATCGAACGCGCCCTCGCCGGCTGGCTGATCGAGCAGCCGGTGGCGATCGAGCGCCTGCCGGTCGGGGTGCTGTCCGACGCCCAGGCCGCTGCGGAGCTGGCGCGGGTGCAGGCGCGCAAGGCGATGGACGCCGCCTACGAGGCCGAGCTGGTGCTCCGGCTGGCCGAGACCCGCCCCGCCGACCTCGACCCGTCGCCCGGCACCCCGGGTGCCCGGTCGGGGTCGTGGGCGCCGGACCCGGAGCTGCCGGGGGTGTCGGAGTTCTTCACCGCCGAGCTGGCGGTCGTGCTCAACGTCGGCCGGCCCACCGCCTCGACGCTGGCGAAGCGGGCGTGGACCTACCGGGAGTCGCTGCCGGCCACCTGGGCGGCGCTGGCTGCGGGTGAGCTGGACGAGCGCCGGGCGATGGTGCTGGTCGACGTGCTGCAGTGGACCGTCCCCGCGCTGGCGCGGCGGGTCGAGGCCCGGCTACTCCCGCACGCCACCGACTGGACCGTGCGGACGCTGCGCAAGCGCGCGGTCGAGGCGCTGCTGGAAGTGGACCCCGACGCCGCCGAGCGCAAGAAGGACGACGCGCAGCGGACCGCCGACGTCCGGATCGTCCCCTCCGCGCAGGACGGCATGGCGCTGATGATCGCCGAGCTGCCCGCCGAGGTCGCCGCCGCCTGCATGGCCGTGCTCGACTCCTTGGCGCGGCTGGCCAAGGACGCCGGCGACCCCCGCCCGATCAGCCAGCTGCGCACCGAGCTCTACGCCGCGGTCTTCCTGCGCGCCGGCGAGCCGGGCCGGCCGGCGGTCACCGCGCACCTGCAGATCATCGCCACCCTCTCCGCCCTGCTCGGGCACAGCAGCGAGCCCGGTGAGGTCGACGGGCAGCCCATCACCGCCGCCCACCTGCGCGAACTGCTGCGCCAGCTCGACGCCCTCGGCATCCGCGTCCCCGCCGGCGGGTCGGTCACCGTGGCGGTCACCGACGACGACGGCACCCTGCGCGCCACCACTCCCCTGGACCAGGCCCGCCGCCTGGCCACGCGTGGCTGCCCCGACCACGCCGACGCCGACGACGATTGCGACTGCCCGGTGCTCGACCGACCCGAGCCCACCGACCGCTACACGCCCACCCGGCCGCAGCAGCGGTTCGTCCGCACCCGCGACCGCACCTGCCGCTTCCCCACCTGCGGCCAACGAGTCGGCTGGGCCGACGCCGACCACGTCATCCCCCACGCACACGGCGGGAAGACCGACTGCGCCAACCTCTGCTGCCTGTGCCGCAGCCACCACCGCCTCAAGACCTTCGCCCGAGGCTGGAGCTTCCAGATGGCGCCCGACGGCGTGCTCACGGTGACCACGCCGTCGGGCATCACCCGCACCACCCGCCCACCGGGCATGCGACCACCCCCACCACCCGCGCCCGACCCGCCACCGCCGACGGCACCCGAGCGGCCACCGTTCTGACACCCGTCCCCGGCGGCGCGCGCGTCAGCTGAGAGCCCGGTCGAGGAACGACCCCACGACGGCACGGAAGGCGGCCGGCTGCTCCACCCACGGGAAGTGGCCGCAGCCGTCGACGACCGCGGCCTCCCCGCGGGGGAAGGCGTCGGCCACCGCGAGCACCGGCGCACAGCCGGCGGCCGTGTCCTGCGCGCCCGCGACGACGAGGACCGGTGCGGTCACCGCGGCCAGCCGGTCGCGGAGGCCGTCCGGGGCGTCCCCGGCCATGAACGCCCGCGCCGCGGCGAGCGAGTACCGCACCCCCTCCGCGTGCGCGCGCGTCCTGGCGTCCCACCGGGCGTAGCCGAGCGGCGCGGTGCGCAGGCGCCAGGCGGTGAAGTCGTCGTCGGTGAGGCCGGGGCCTTCGTCGAGCGCCGCCAGTGCCGACGCCACGGCCGGTTCCCCCACCCGGGCGGCCAGCAGGTCCGGGACGTCGGACGGCACGTCCACCAGGTACTCGGCGGGCGGCGTCACCAGCACCAGCGCCGAGAGGCGCTCCGGGAAGCGGGCCGCGTACGCCACCGCGAGGCGGGTGCCGGCCGAGTGCGCCACGACCGCGTAGCGGTCCAGACCGGACGAGGCCCGCAGCCGGTCGACGTCGTCCACCTGCTCCCACCGCGAGGCGAGCGGCGCGGCGCTCGACCGGCCGACCCCGCGCAGGTGCGGCACGACCAGCCGGTACTGCTCTCCCAGCCCGGCCAGGTCCCCGAGGTAGGACGGGTGGGCCGCCGCGCCACCGGCCAGCACCAGCACCGTCGGTCCGTCGGCCCGCCCCAGGACGTCGGCGTGCAGGTCCACCGCACTCATCGGCCGTACCGGACGGTCAGCAGCCCGTCGTCGGAGTCGGCCAGCCGGCCACCGGCGGCGGCTATCGCCGCGGCCACCCGCGCCAGCCGCTCGTAGGCCGCGGCGGCGTCGGCCAGCGTGGCGGCCCTGTCGGCGGCGTGCCGGAAGGTCAGCGCCTCCGTCGTGCGCACGAGCGCGCCGTCCTCGACCGCGTGCACGCGCAGCGCGGCGGCGTCGGCGACCAGGTCGTGGCCCGGCCCCACGCGCGCCGGCACCACCGCCCACCGGCGCTCCCCCGCGTCGGCCGCCGTCACCTGCCGGCCGAGCTCGCCGAGCACCCCGGCGGCGAGCCCGGGGCCCGACACCTGCCGCGGACCGGAGCGGTCCCACGCGACCACGGGCGTCCGCGGCACGGCGTCGAGGTCGAGGACGTCGTCGCCCGGTGCAGGCGGCTCGTCGACCACCCGCACCCGCCAGACCGGCAGCGGCGGCGCCTGCCCGTCCCCGGGCGGGACGGCGACGCCGTCGCGGGCACGCGCCCGGCGGGAGGGCCGCGTGGCGAGCAGGTGGCCGTCGCGCAGCGGCTGCTCCGGGACCCACCCGGCTGCGTGTGCGGCCCGCAGCTCGGCCGCGAGCGCGGTGAGCCGGGCGACGACGTCGTCGAGCGTGCGGGCGCCGTCGAGCTGCCAGCGGTGCTCGGTCTCGTACCGGGAGCCCGGCCAGGGCGACGGTGGGTGGGGTGCGGTGGCGGTCATGGCGTCTCCACGCGGGCGCGCCCCGGGCCGCGGCGGGGTGGCGGCGGGAGGTGCCGCGCCGGCGCCGGGCCCGCGGGGTGCGTCGCGGGTCGGGGCCGGCGGGGGTCCCCGGTCGGGGGCCGCGCCGGCCGGGCCGATCATGGCACGCCCGGCCGGTCAGTCCAGGGCGTAGGTGGCCTCGACGACGGCGTGCACCGTCACGTCCTGCGGATCGAGGTGCAGCTCGGGCTCCCCGCCCATCGCGCCGCGGCCCTTGGCCATCATGAGCTCGGGCCCTCCGGCCGTCGCCGACGACAACCCCGCGTCGGCCAGCTCCACCAGCGCGCCCAGCGGCCGGCCGACGGCGTCGGCAAGGTCCTCGGCGGCCTCCCGGGCGGCGTCGACGGCGGCCCGGCGTACGGCGCGCCGCGCGGACGCGGGGTCGTCGAGCTCCCACGCCACTCCGCCGATCTCCGCACCGGCGCCGGCGGCGACCTCGGCCACGGAGTCGGCTGCGCCGGCGTCGACCCGCACCGACCCGCTCACCGACGCCTCCCACCCGTCGCGCCGGTGCCGGCCGGTGTCGGGGTCCCAGGCGTGCCGCTCGTGCACCGACACCCGCGACAGCACCACCCGGCGCACCCCGGCCGCCAGCTCGAGCGCCGCGCGCAGGCCCGCCGCCAGCGCCGAGGCCCGCTCTAGGGCCTCGGCCCGCGACGACGGCGACACCGCGCGGGCGTGCACGGCCAGCACCGCGGCGTCCGGCGCGTGCTCGGCGCTCGCCTCCCCGCGGACGCGCACGACAGCGGTCACACGCGCGACCCCGCGGGCACGGCCAGCGCCGCCTCGAAGCAGCCGTGCAGCAGGTCGAGGCGCTCCACCAGCCGGGCCACCCACGCCGGCGAGGTGCTCACCGGTACCGGCTCGAACATCAGTGACCAGAACAGCCGGTCGACGGCGCCCGCCCGCACCCACCGCAGCTCCTCCGCCGACAGCTGGCTCCCGACGGCGGCGGCGAGGTCCTGCGCGACCCGGCGCTCCAGGCGGCCCGTCGCGGCAGTCGGGGCGACGAGGCCGATCGCGCGGCCGAGCAGCGGCAGCAGCCGGGGCCGGTCGGCGTCGGAGAGGACGTCGTTGGCGTGCCGCAGCACGGCGGCGAGCTCGGCGTCGACGCAGCGCGGCGCGTCGGTGAACGCCTCGCCCGCCAGCAGCGCCGTGTACTCGAGGAAGCACGCACCGCGTGCGGGTGTGCGGTGCCGGCCGCGGCCGAGCACCGGCAGCGAGTCCGGGATCCGTTCCATGGCAGCCCCCTCCGCCGGGAGCCCCGAGCGTAGGTCCGCGCGCCGCCTCCTCCCACCCCCGGAGCGCAGCGGATCGAGAACGGACGCCGGACCGTCTTGTGAGGCAAGGCTGTCCTCACTATCCCTGTGTCCGTGACCCGTCTCCGCATCGCTTCCTGCGCCGCCGCCGGTCTGCTCGTCCTCGCCGGCTGCGGCACCGACGACGAGCCCACCGCCGCCGCACCGACGTCCGGCGGCAGCGCCGACGACCAGGTGGTCGTGGCGCTCGACGACTTCGCGGCCATGCACGCGCTCGCCCTGGGCGTCGAGCCCGACCTGGTCCTCGAGGCCTTCGCCTACGAGTCGACATCCGCCGTCTTCGACGACCTGGGCCTCCCGACCCAGCCCTACGGCGACGCCCTCGACCCCGAGGCCGTGGCCGCCGCGGACCCCGACGTCGTCATCGGGGTCTCGCTGCCCACCACCGTCGCGGCGGAGGCGCAGCTCGAGGCCATCGCCCCCACCACGGTCGTCGACTACACCGCCGGCTGGGACGAGCAGTTGGCCACGGTGGCCGGGGCGCTCGGCCGGGAGGACGAGGCCGCCGCCGTCCGCGAGCGGCTCGACGAGCAGACGGCGGACCTCGCCGCCGACCTCGAGGAGGCGGGCGTGGCCGGGTCGGTCGTCTCCGTCGTCGGCGACAACGGCGGCTTCTTCTCACCGCCCGGCGCGACCGCCGTCGGCTCGCTGCTCGCCGGGGTCGGCCTCACCCGGCCGCCGGCGCAGGAGACCGCGGGCAGCGCCGAGAGCCCGTTCGCGCTCTTCGGCGCCGAGACGCTGACCGACCACGACGGCGACGTCCTCTTCCTCCTCTCCGGCGGGCCGTACCTCACCGAGGGGCTCACCGGGTCGCCGCTGTGGAGCGGGCTGCAGGCCGTCCGCGACGACGCGGTGCACGAGGTGAGCGGCGAGGTGTGGCTGTCGGCGTCGGCCTTCTCGGTCGCGTGGGTGCTCGACGACCTGCGCGCCGTCCTCCTCGACGGCGGGACGGCGGCCACCGGCGCCGAGGCGCCCGAGCGGTTCGCGGAGTTCACCGGTGTCTGAGTCCACGGCCGTCTGGGACGGCGACGTCCTGCAGGTGGCGCTCGTCGGCCGGCTCACCGCGGAGCACATCGGGCTGATCGTGACGGCGCTGTCGTCGGCGGGCGTCCGCTTCGGCGTCGTCCTCGACCGGCGCCTGCTCGGCGCGCCCACCGCCCAGGGCCGCGCCGCCCTGGAGCGGTGGGCCGCCGAGGACCTGCCGGTGCACGTCCCGGCGATCGCCGCCTGGGCCGACGTCCTCGACGAGCGCCGGTACCGGTCGCTCACCCGCGACGGCGCGTCCGACGACCACGGCCCCGGCTATCCGCAGCGGACCTTCGACGACCACGACGCCGCGGTCGCCTGGGTGCGCGAGCGCTTGGGCGCGGCCGCCTGACCAGCGCACAGGGCAGTTGGCCTCTGTCCCGGGGGCACGGTACGGAGCAGCGTGCGGGTCCTCGCACCTCGGTCCCACTCCGCAGGAGGAGCCATGCGCGCGGTCCGGACGACGACGACCGGGGTCCTGGCCGCAGGCCTCGGCCTGGTGATGGCGGGCACCGCCGTCGCGGCGCCGCCGCAACGAGGCGTCATCGAGGGCACGACCACGGAACGGTTCGCGGACTTCTGCGACGTCGAGGGCCTGGTCGCCGAGGTCACCCTGACCGTCGAGGGACGGTGGCGGTTCGTGCAGCGCGGCCGCGACGGGCTCGCGTACTACGCCGAGAACGTCCGCGGGACGGCCACGTACGCCCCGGTCGAGAACGGGGTCGCCGGGCCGGTCGTGGCGGTCCGCGTCGACCGGGTCCTCGACAAGGACCTGCGCGTGACCGACGACGGCCAGGGCAACCTCGTGGTGCAGGTGCTCGCGACCGGGAACTCCGTCCTCTCCGACCCCGGCGGCCGCGTGCTCGCCCGCGACCCGGGCCAGGTCCGCTTCACCCTCCTGGTCCCGCACAACGGCACGCCGACCGATCCGAATGACGACGGCGACCCCCAGTTCGTCAGCCTCGACAAGGGCTCGACCGGCCGCAGCGACGACTTCTGCGAGATCCTGGTCCCGCTCCTCGACTGAGCCGCCTCAGGGGACGACGTCGGGGACGAAGCGCTGGCTGTCCTTGGGCGGGCGGACGTAGTCCTCGTCGACCGGCGGGCGCGGCGGCAGCTGGGGTGGCTCCGGCGTGAGGTCCTCGTAGGGCACCTGCGCGAGCAGGTGGGTCATCACGTTGATCCGGGCGCGCTTCTTCACGTCGGCCTCGACCACCCACCACGGCGCCTCGGGGATGTCGGTGGCGGCGAACATCGCGTCCTTGGCCTTGGAGAAGTCGACCCAGCGGTTGCGCGCCTCGAGGTCCATCGGGCTCAGCTTCCAGCGCTTGGTCGGGTCCTCGAGCCGCTTCTGGAAGCGCTTCTCCTGTTCGGTGTCGCTGACGGAGAACCAGTACTTGACCAGCACGATCCCGCTGCGCACGAGCATCCGCTCGAACTCCGGGCAGGAGCGGAGGAACTCCTCGTACTCCTCGTCGGTGCAGAACCCCATGACCCGCTCGACGCCGGCGCGGTTGTACCAGGACCGGTCGAGCAGGACCATCTCGCCGCGGGTGGGCAGGTGCGCCACGTAGCGCTGGAAGTACCACTGCCCGCGCTCGCGCTCGGTCGGCGCCGGGAGCGCCACGACCCGCGTGGCCCGCGGGTTGAGGGTCTCGGTGATCCGCTGGATCGCGCCGCCCTTGCCGGCCGCGTCCCGCCCCTCGAAGACGACGACGACGCGCAGCCCGCGGGCGCGGATGAACTCCTGCTGCTTCACCAGCTCGACCTGCAGCCGCGCGACCTCCTTCTCGTACCAGGCCGTGTCGACCTTGCCGGTGGAGGTCGGCGCCTCCTCGACGGAGTGCCCGGACCGCTGCTTGGTGGCCATGCCGCAGCATCGACCCGCCGCCGTCCGGGGGCAACAGGGCGGCCGCGCGCCCTCAGGTGCCGCAGAAGGTGACGTACGGGCCGGCCGGGCCGGCCTCGGCGTAGCGCTCCAGCCCCGGACGCTCCTCGAACGGCCGGCTCACCACGTCGACCAGCCGGTCGAACGGCGCGAGGTCGCCGGCGGTCGCGGCGGCCAGCGCCTCCTCCACGAGGTGGTTGCGCGGCACGTACACGGGGTTGACCCGGTCCATCGCGTCGGCGTCCGGGCCGGTCGCCCGCCACCGCTCGAGCCAGGCGTCGATGCCGGCGAGGTCGAGCACGAGCCGGCGCACCGGCTCGGCGTCGCCCCGCGCCGCCGACGACAGCAGGCGCGCGAAGGACGTCAGGTCGACCTTGCCGGCCTGCAGCAGGTCGAGCAGGCCGGTGACCAGCGCGGTGGCGACGGCGTCGTCGAGGCCGGCCGGCAGGCCCAGCTTGGCCCGCCACCCGCCGAGCCACGCGGCGTCGTAGGCGGGGCGGAAGCCGCCCAGCGCGGCGACGGCGAGCTCGACCGCCTCCTCCTGCTCCTCGGCGAACAGCGGCAGCAGCGCCTCGGCGAGCCGGGCGAGGTCCCACTCGGCCACCAGCGGCTGGTTGCCGTACCGGTAGCGCCCGCCCTGGTCGACCGAGCTGTACCAGGCGTCGGCGTCGTAGCCCTCCATGAACGCGCAGGGCCCGAGGTCGATGGTCTCGCCCGACAGCGTCACGTTGTCGGTGTTCATCACGCCGTGCACGAACCCGACGAGCATCCACCGCGCCACGAGCCGGGCCTGCGCCTCGACGACGGCCTCGTACAGCGCCAGGTACCGGTTCGGCGCGTCCGCCGCGGCCGGGTGGTGCCGGTCGATCGCCTCGTCGGCCAGGCGCCGCAGCAGGTCGCGGTCGTCGGTGGCGCGCGCGTACTGCGCGCTGCCCACCCGCAGGTGGCTGGCCGCCACCCGCGCCAGAACGGCGCCGGGCAGCAGGGTCTCGCGCCGCACCGGCCGGCCGGTGGCGACGACGGCGAGCGCGCGCGTGGTCGGGATGCCGAGCGCGTGCAGGGCCCGGCCGACGACGAACTCGCGCAGCATCGGCCCGACCGCGGCGAACCCGTCGCCACCGCGGGAGAACGGCGTGCCACCCGACCCCTTGAGGTGCAGGTCGCGCAGCCGGCCCTCGCGGTCGGTCAGCTCGCCGAGCAGCAGCGCCCGGCCGTCGCCGAGGCGCGGGTTGTAGTAGCCGAACTGGTGGCCTGCGTAGGCCTGCGCGACCGGCCGGGCGCCCTCGGGGACCGCGGTGCCGGTGAGCAGCCCCAGCCCGGCGGGGGTGCGCAGCGCGGCGGCGTCGAGGCCGAGCTCGGCGGCCAGGTCCTCGTCGAGGGCCAGCAGCCGCGGCTCGGGCACCCCGGCCGCCTGCCAGGGCACCGCCATCTCCGGCAGGGTGCGGGCGAACCGGTCGCCGAGGGCGACGGTCGGGGCGGCGGGCGCGGCACTCACCCCGGCCAGTCTACGAGCGCGGCGCCGCTCGGACCCCCGCCGCTCAGACCTCCGTCGCGACCCCGCGCTCGACCCACCGGAACCGCCGCCGCACGTCCTCCGGCGCCGCCGCGAGCTCGCGCTCGGCGCCCGCGCGGCCCTGCCGGAAGTGGCTCCACCCCTCGTGGTGCACCGGCACGACCACCCGCGGCGCGGTCAGCCGGGCCACCCGCGCCGCCTGCCGCCCGGTCATCGAGTACCGCAGCGGCCCGCTCACCGGGAACCGCACGCCGCCCAGGTGCAGCACGGCGACGTCGACCCGCAGCCGCTCGGCGACCTCCCGGAGCCCGCGGAAGGCGACCGTGTCCCCGGAGATCCACAGCACGCCGTCGGTCCGGCCCGGCTCCCGCAGCGCGAACCCGACGACGTCGCCGACCACCGGGCGGCTCAGCGGCGGGCCGTGCCGCGCGGGCGTGGCGGTGACCTCCAGCGGCGCCAGCCCCGGACTCCCGAGCACCGTCGACTCCCAGGGCCGCAGCCCCCGGGCGTCCCCGCCGAGCCGCCGGGCGCCCGGCGCCGTGGTCACCACCACCGGCACCCGGTCCAGCAGCGCCCGGCCGGCGTCGTCGAGGTTGTCGGCGTGGTGGTCGTGGGTCAGCAGGACGGCGTCGACCGGCAGCAGGTCCTCCGGCGTCAGCGCCGGACCGGCGGTCTTCGTCGACCCGGTGCCCCAGCCGAAGGAGTAGGACCGGCCGGGCGGGTCGAAGGTGGGGTCGGTGAGCAGCCGCCACCCGTCGACCTCGACGAGCAGCGTCGGCCCGCCGACGTGCGTCAGCCTCACTGCGCCCCGGCCGGCTCGGTCCGGGCGCCGGTGGCGTGGGCCAGCGCCCACTCGAGGACCTCATCGGCGATCCGCTCCCACCCCGGCTGGGCCGGCAGCAGGTGGGCGTAGCCGGGGTACTCGCGCACCTCGGGCACGGGGTCGCCGCGGTAGTGCGCGGCGTTCGAGCGCTGGATCGCCGGCGGCATGATGTGGTCCTCCCCGCCGGAGACGAACAGCAGCGGCGGGCGGGCCGGGTTGGCGTAGTCGACGTGCGCGTCCTGCGGGCCGGGCATCAGGTTGGCCAGCACCGAGTTCCACAGGATCCGGCCCGACGCCGGCACGTGGTAGCGCCGGTAGAGCTCCCGGGACTCCTCCTCGGAGAACGTGTTGGTGAACGCGTAGTGCCACTGCTCCTCGGTCAGCCCGACGGCGCGGTGCCGGTTGGCCGGGTTCTTGAGCACCGCCCACGTCGAGCGCAGCTGCGACAGCGGGACCACCCGCACGCCCTCGGTGGGCGCGGAGTTGAGCACCACGCCGCACGCGCCGAGCCCGCGGTCGAGCAGCAGCTGCACGATCGTGCCGCCGGCCGAGTGGCCGATCAGGACGGGCGGGCGGTCGAGGCCGCGGACCACGTCGGCGATGGAGTCGACGATCGCCGGCAGCGTCACCTCGGCCACCGGCGTCGGGTCGGCGACGAGCGCCTCGACCTCCACCTCGAAGCCGGGGTAGGTGGGCGTCAGCACGCGGAAGCCGCGCGCCTCGTAGTGCGCCTTCCAGTGCTCCCAGCTGCGCGGGGTCACCCAGAAGCCGTGGACGAGGACGATGGTGTCGGGGACGGACGGCTGGGCTGACGGCGGCACGGTCATGGTCGCTCCCTCGCAGGTGGTGGCCGGTGAGCCGGAGCCTGGCAGCGGGACGGCGCGCCGACCGTGCCCTGCGTGCACGACCGCGGTCCCTGCCCGCACGTCCGCTGCTTCCCGGCGCGCGGCCGCTCTGCCAGGCTCGGCGCCGTCCACGGGGACCTCCGCAGACCAGCCCAGGACGGCGCCATGCTGCTCTTCGACACCGCCCCGCTGCCCCGCACCGACCGCGCCGAGGCCTTCCGCGTGGCGATGCAGGAGGCCGCCGCGCCCTGCCGCGTCGAGCACCGCGAGGACCCGGGGGCCATGGCGGCCCGGATGCAGGCGTGGCCGTACGGGTCGGTGACGCTGCTGGCCACCGACGCCACGCGGTTCCGGATGGTCCGCACCCGCCGGCACGTGTCCCGCGACGACGACGCGGTGGTGGCCCTGGCCTTCCAGCACCGCGGCCGCGGCGAGTTCGACCAGCTCGGCCACGAGCAGCACGTGCAGGGCGGGGACCTGATGCTCGTCGACATGAGCTCGCCCTACGGCTTCGGCTGCGCGACCGGCGGCGGGTCGCGGGCGGTGCTGGTCCCGCTGGACCGGCTGGGGCTGCCGGTCGACGTCGTCCGCCGGGCGACGCCGCGGCTGCGCGCGAGCCCGCTGCACGACCTGGTCCGCGACCACCTGCAGCGGCTGGCCGACGCCGCGCCGGAGCTGTCGGCCGACCCGGGCGCCGCGGCGCTGGGGACGGCGACCGTCGAGCTGCTGCGGGCCCTGGTCGTCTCGGCGGCCGGCGACGACCGGCACGGCCCCGCGGTGCGCGCGGACACGCTGGTGACCCGCGTGCGCGCGCACGTCGCCCGGCACCTCACCGATCCCGCGCTGACGCCGGCCGCGGTCGCCCGCGCCCACGGCGTCTCGGTACGGCACCTCTACAAGGCGTTCGCGGCGGCCGGCGCGAGCCTGGAGCAGGAGGTGATCGCCGGCCGGCTCGAGGCTGCGCGGTCACGTCTGGCCAGCCCCGCGGGACGGCACCGGCCGATCGCCGCCACCGCCCGCGCGTGCGGCTTCGCCGACGCCAGCCACTTCGCCCGCCGCTTCCGCGCGGCGTACGGGATGAGCCCGCGGGAGTGGCAGCGGGCCGCCGCCGGCTGAGCCGTCAGGGAGCGACCTGGACGACGGCCTCGATCTCGACGGCGATGTCGAACGGCAGCTCGGCCATGCCCACCGCCGAGCGGGCGCCGCGGCCGCGGTCCCCGAGGACCGCGACGAGCAGGTCCGAGCAGCCGTCGATCACCGCGGGCGTGCGGGTGAAGCCGGGCCGGCAGTTGACCATCCCGAAGAGCTTCACCACCGAGCGGACGCGGTCGAGGTCGCCGAGCTCCGCGCGCATCGCGGCGAGCATCTGCAGGCCGGTGAGCCGGGCCGCCTCCCGCGCGGTGTCGAGGTCGAGGCCGCCGTCGCCCACCTTGCCGGCCACGAGGGTCCCGTCGGGGCGGATCGGCCCCATGCCGGACAGGTACAGCAGGTCGCCGGCCGCCTTCGCGGGGAGGTAGTTACCCGCCGGGGTCATCGGCTCGGGCAGCTCCAGGCCGAGCTCGCGCAGTCTCGCGTCGACGTCCATGCGCCGATGCTGGTCCTGCCGCCGGTCCGGCGCGAGCCCCCGCGCGCGGCCCGTGGGCCGGCGCGCCCCTCCGCTTTGCCGATCGGGCGCGGTGGGAGCACCCTCTCCCCCACCACGGGGCCAGCGACGAGGGGACGCCCATGAGCACCCGCGATGCGCACTCGATCTGGCGGCGCATGCCGGTGGAGTCGATGCACGACGAGGAGGAGCGCACCGCCGGCGGCGCGCTCGCCAAGAGCCTGGGCCTGTGGCAGCTGACCGCGATCGGCGTCGGCGGCATCATCGGCGTCGGCATCTTCTCGCTGGCCGGGCTGGTGGCCGCCGGGGACGAGAGCAACGAGGGCGTCGGCCCGGCCGTGCTCATCGCGTTCCTCATCGCCGGCCTGGCGTCGGCGGCCGCGGCGCTGTCCTACGCCGAGTTCGCCGGCATGATCCCGCGGGCCGGGTCCGCCTACACCTACGGCTACGTGGCCCTCGGCGAGGTCATCGGCTGGTTCATCGGCTGGGACCTGCTCCTGGAGTACATCGCGATCGTCGCGGTCGTGGCGATCGGCATCTCCGGCTACCTCGGGGAGCTGATGGACAACCTCGGGCTCACCCTGCCGACGTCGCTCACCGCGTCGGCGGAGGAGGGCGGCGTCGTCAACGTCCCCGCCGTCCTGATCTGCCTGCTCGTCACGTTCATCCTCAGCCGCGGCACGAGGACCTTCGGCCGCTTCGAGCTGGTGGCCGTCGCCGTCAAGATCCTGCTGATCCTCGGCATCATCGGGCTCGGCGTGTTCTACGTCGAGGCCGGCAACTACGACCCGTTCCTGCCCTCGGGCTTCGGCCCGGTGCTCACCGGCGCGGCCACCGTGTTCTTCGCGGTCTTCGGCTACGACGCCATGAGCACCGCCGCCGAGGAGGCGGAGGACGGCAAGCGGCACATGCCCAAGGCGATCATCCTGTCGCTGGTCATCGCGATGCTGCTCTACGTCGCCGCCACCCTGGTGCTCACCGGGATGCAGGACTACCGCGACATCGACCCGACCGCCGGCTTCGCCTCGGCCTTCGAGGGCGTGGGCCTGCCGGTGATCGCCAGCATCATCTCGGTCTTCGCGGTGCTGTCGATCCTGACGGTGATGCTGACCTTCCTGCTCGGCGTCACCCGCGTCTGGTTCTCCATGAGCCGCGACGGGCTGCTGCCCCCGTGGTTCGCGAAGGTCGACCGGAGCGGCACGCCGCAGCGGGTCACCTGGATCGCCGGCGTCGGGTCGGCCGTGCTGGCCGGCGTCTTCCCCATCCGCGCCGTGGCCGACCTGACGAACATCGGCATCCTGTCGGCGTTCATCGTCGTCTGCGTCGCGGTCATCCTGTTCCGCTACACGCGCCCGGACACGCCACGCTCGTTCCGCCTGCCCCTCATGCCCGTGGTACCCGCCTTCGGGGTCCTCGCGTCGCTGTTCCTGATCTGGCAGCTGCCGTGGGAGACCTGGGCGCGCTTCGGGGTCTGGCTGCTCATCGGGTTGGTCCTCTACTTCGCCTACGGCCGGAAGCACTCGCTGCTCAACCCCGACAGCCCCCACCACCGCCGGCAGGCCGACGTCTGAGCGGACCGTCAGGGACGGACGGCCTGGCTCAGCCGGTAGGACAGGTCCCGCACGGCGCGGAACAGCGCGACCGGCTGCAGGTCGTCGGCGCCGAGCGTCGGCCGGAACCGCAGCTCCTCCGACACCGTGCTCGGCAGCGGGTCGCCGAGGGTGAGCCGGCCCCACCGCGCCCAGCCGCCGGCGAGCGGGGCGGCGAGCAGGTCGTAGCCGTCGCCGTCCTCCCGGGCGCCGAGCAGCAGGGTGCGCCCGCTGCCCGTGCGGTAGGGCAGCACGGAGGAGAACGTGCGGCCCAGCGGCGCGGGCAGGAACACGTGGCGCAGTCCGGGCGGGCCGCCGGCGGTGTTGACCAGGAGGTCCAGCGGCCCGCCGTCCCGGCCGAGCCCGTCGAGCCGGACGGCCAGGCCGACGACGTCGGGCAGCGGCTCGGGCAGCCCGGCCCCCCGGGAGATCCGGACGACGGCGTCGTGCCGGCCGGCCTCGTCGAGCAGCCGCGCGCCCCACGAGCCCCCGCCGTCGGTCTCGACCGTCGCGGCCCGCGCGGCGCCCCGCGGGTGGAAGACCCGGGCGCCGCGCACCGCCGTCCCGAGCGCGAGGGCCGACGACGTGAGGGCGCGGGGGACGGCGAGCGGGTCCAGGGAACGGAGGGGCATGCCGACCGCCTACCCGGGCCGGCGGCCGCCGACCCCCTCGCTCAGCAGCGGGCGCGCAGCACCTCGATGCCGTCGCCGGACAGGTCGCCGAGGAAGGCGGCGCGGCCGGCCGTCGCCATGACCAGGGCCAGGGTCGGGCCGCGGACGAGCGGCCCGGCCCCGGCGGCGAACGGCCCGTCGGTGGCCTCCAACCGGAGGCCGGCGGCGCGGCCGCGCGCGGCGGCCGCCCGGTCGCCGCGGGAGGCGTAGGCGGCCACGCGGGTGAGGACGTCGATCGGTGGAGCGCCGGGGAGCCCGAGCGGCCGGCGCACGTCGGCGCCGTGCACGACCACCTCCCCGAGCAGCGCGATCCGCGGCAGCGGCGGGGCGGTGGTGCGCGCGACGACCCGCTCGAAGCGGGCCAGGGTGTCCGCGCCGGAGCTGCCCAGGTGCTCGCGCAGGCGCACCGCCACCTGCCGGTCCGGGTCGACCCGGCCGCGCAGCACCCCGGCCAGCCAGCGGAACCCGCCGAGGCGCGCGCCGGCGGTCAGGTGGGCGAGCACCTCGCGGACGGTGAGCCCGCCGCACAGCGAGGGCGTGTCCCACCGGTCCTCGTCCAGGCCGCGCAGGTCGGCCGCCAGCGCGCGGCGCTCGGCGTGGATGAGGGGCCAGTGGTCGACCGCGGTCGTCGTCACGCGGGAGGGACCCGGGAGGCGGGCGGAACTCATCGCCGTTCCTCGTCCCACCTCAACGTATAGCGCCTGCCGGGGCTTGCGGCAAGACCCGGGGAGGGGTCGAGGATCCCCGGCCGTGGCTGCACAGACTCCCCTCCCGACCAGCGCGTTCGACCTCCCCGCCCGCCTCGCCGCGAAGGCCGACCCGGCCCTCGTGGCCGCCGACGAGGCGCACTTCGCCGCCATGGCCGACAGCCTCCGGCGGACGGTCGCCGAGCTCTCCGGCCGGCTCGACGCCGAGCGCCGTGCGCCGGGCGGGACCGGCCAGGAGGCGCTCGACCGCGACCTGGAGGTGCACCGGCTCACCGCCCGGCTGCGGACGCTGCGCCGCTTCGGCCTGGACCTGTGCCTGGGCCGGATGGTGCCCGCCGACGGCGGGGCGCCGGTGTACGTCGGCCGGCTGGGGCTGACCGACGGCGCGGGCGGGCGGCTGCTGGTCGACTGGCGCTCCCCCGCCGCCGAGCCGTTCTTCGGCGCCACCCACGCCGACCCGATGGGCCTGGCCAGCCGGCGCCGCTACCGCTGGACCCGGGGCCGGATCACCGACTACTGGGACGAGGTGTTCACCCCCGACGGGCTCGAGGGGCACGCCGCGCTCGACGACCAGTCGGCGTTCGTCGCGAGCCTCGGCACCAGCCGGTCGCCGCGGATGCGCGACGTCCTCGGCACCATCCAGGCCGACCAGGACGCGATCATCCGCGCCGGCTCCCGCGGGGCGCTGGTCGTCGACGGCGGCCCGGGCACCGGCAAGACCGTCGTCGCCCTGCACCGCACCGCCTACCTGCTCTACGCCGACCCGCGGCTCGGGCACCGGCGCGGCGGCGTGCTGTTCGTCGGCCCGAGCCGGCCCTACCTGACCTACGTCGCCGACGTGCTGCCCGGCCTCGGCGAGGAGGGCGTGCGCACCTGCACCCTGCGCGACCTGGTGCCCGAGGGCGCCGCCGCCGTCCCCGAGCCCGACCCGGAGGTGGCCCGGCTCAAGGCCGACGCCCGGATGGTGGCGGCGGTCGAGCCCGCGGTCCGCCTCTACGAGGTGCCGCCGGCCACCGGCACCGACGTCGTCACGCCGTGGGGCGACGTGCGGCTCGACCCGGCCGACTGGTCGGAGGCGTTCGCGGCGGCCGAGCCGGGGTCGCGGCACAACGACGCCCGGGACCGGGTGTGGGAGGCGCTGCTCGACGTCCTGGTCGACAAGCTGACCGAGGAGACCGACGAGGACGACGACGGCGACGACGAGGACGACGACCAGTTCGACGCCTACGGGCTCGGGCACTCCGACCCGCACGCGCGGTACCGCCGGGCGCTGGCGGGCGACCGCGAGCTGGTCGGCGCGTTCGGCCGGGCCTGGCCGCTGCTCGAGCCGGCCGACCTCGTCGGCGACCTGTGGTCGGTGCCGGCCTACCTGCGGCGCTGCGCCCCGTGGCTGACGCCGGAGGAGGTCGCGCTGCTGCAGCGACCGGACCCCGCCGCCTGGACGGTCGCGGACCTGCCGCTCCTCGACGCCGCCCGGCAGCGGCTCGGCGACCCGGCCGCGGCCCGGCTCCGCCGCCGCCGGGAGGCCGAGGTGGCCGCCGACCGCGCCCGGATGTCCGACGTCGTGGAGCACCTCATCACCACCGACGACTCGGACATGGGCGTGATGTCGATGCTGCGGGGACAGGACCTGCGCGGCGCCCTGGTCGACGACGCCGCGCTGCCCGCCCCCACGCCCGACGCGCTGGCCGGCCCGTTCGCGCACGTGGTCGTCGACGAGGCGCAGGAGCTCACCGACGCCGAGTGGCAGATGCTCCTGCTGCGCTGCCCGTCGCGGAGCCTGACCGTGGTGGGCGACCGGGCGCAGGCACGCCACGGGTTCGCCGAGTCGTGGGAGGAGCGGCTGGCGCGGGTCGGCGTCCCCGAGGTGTCGGTGGCCTCGCTGACGGTGAACTACCGGACGCCGGCGGAGGTGATGGCCGAGGCCGAGCCCGTCATCCGGGCGGCGCTGCCGGACGCGAACGTGCCGACGTCGGTCCGCAGCAGCGGCGTCCCCGTCTCGCACGGGGCGGCGGCGGAGCTGGCCGCAGTCCTGGACGACTGGCTGGCCGCGCACGCCGAGGGCACCGCGTGCGTGATCGGCGCGCCGGGGTTCCGCGGGAGCGAGCGGGTCCGGTCGCTGACCCCGGTGCTGGCGAAGGGGCTGGAGTTCGACCTGGTGGTGCTCGTCGACCCCGACCGCCTCGGCACCGGCGTCGAGGGCGCCGTGGACCGGTACGTGGCGATGACCCGGGCGACGTCACGGCTCGTCGTCCTGACCTCGTCCATCAACCAGGGTTGACGGACGCCGTCCTATCAACCTAGGTTGATGGCCATGGCCGAGCTGCAACCCCTCCCGGGTCCCGAGGACCCGGAGGCCGCCCTGGCCGCCGTCGTGGCCCTCCGCCGGCTCGCGGGCCGGCTGGAGTCCGCGGCGGTGGCCGAGGCGATCGGCCAGGGCTGGACGTGGGCCCAGGTCGGCGAGGCGCTGGGGATCAGCGGCCAGGCCGCGCACAAGAAGTTCGCATCCGAGGTCCGCGCCCGGCGCGGCTCCTGACCGAGAGGACAGACCATGGGGCTCCTGACCGCCGTGCGGGACGTGCGCACGATCGAGCAGCTGCTCACCGCCGCCGAGGCGGAGGCCCGGGCGGGTGGCGAGGAGACGCCGGGCGCGGAGCACCTGCTGCTGGCCGCGACGACGCTGCCCGACGGGACCGCCGGCCGCGCGCTCGCCCGGGTCGGCGTCGAGCCGCAGCGGCTGCGCGCCGCCGTCGAGGAGGCGCACGCCGGCGCGCTGGCCGCCGTCGGGATCGAGGCCGGGCCCGCCGCCGCCGCACCCGCGCTCCAGGCGTCGCCGACGGGCGCCTTCCGCTCGACGCCGCAGGCGCAGCAGGTCTTCCAGGACGCCGTCGCGCTGGCGAAGGGGCGGGGTCGGCTGACCGGCGCGCACGTCGTCGTCGCGGCCGCCCGGCTCGAGCACGGCACGGCGGCCCGCGCGCTGGCCGCGCTCGGCGTCGACCGCGACCGGCTGCGCGCGGCCGCGGAGGCCGAGGCCGGGATCGGCTGAGCCGGCTCAGAGCTCGGCGAACCCGCGGGCGGCGAGGGAGACGGCGAGGGCGGTCATCACGGCGGCGATGACGCCGTCGAGGACCCGCCAGGCGGCGGGGCGGGCGAACACCGGGCGCAGCAGCCGCGCGCCGAACCCGAGCGCGGTGAACCAGACGACGCTGCCCAGCCCCGCCCCGGCCGCGAACGCCCACCGCTGCTCGCCGTAGGTGGAGGCCGTCGACCCGAGCAGGACGACGGTGTCGAGGTAGACGTGCGGGTTGAGCCAGGTGAGCGCGAGGCAGGTGCCGACGGTGACCGCGAGGCCGGCGCGGATCCCGCCGGCGTCGGGCAGCAGGGTCCCCGGCCGCAGCGCCCGCCGGGCGGCGAGCAGTCCGTAGCCGAGGAGGAAGGCGGCGCCGGCGAAGCAGACGACGGGCACCAGCCAGGGCAGCCGGTCCAGCGCGGCGCCGGCCCCGGCGACGCCGGCGAGGATGAGGGCGAGGTCGGACAGGGCGCACACCGCGACGACGGCGGCGACGTGCTCGAGGCGCAGGCCCTGGCGCAGGACGAAGGCGTTCTGCGCGCCGATCGCGACGATCAGGCCCAGGCCCAGCGCGAGTCCGGAGGCGGCGGCGAGCAGGGCGGGCGTCGTGGGCACGTGCCCGACGCTAGGAAGTACCGCACCACAGGTCCAGCTAAGGATCCTGTTGCACCGTTAGCCTCGCTGTCCGTGGAGCTGGACCTGGCGCAGCTGCGGGCACTGGATGCGACGGTGCGGGGCGGGACGCTGGAGGCGGCGGCGCGGGCGCTGCACGTGACGCCGTCGGCGGTGAGCCAGCGGCTGCGCGCGCTGGAGGTGGCCACCGGCCGGATCCTGCTGGTGCGCAGCAAGCCGGTGCGGGTGACCGAGTCGGGGCAGGCGGTCCTGCGCCTCGCGCGGCAGGTCGACCTGCTCACCGCCGATGTCGCCCGCGAGCTCGGCGACGACCCGGCGACCGCGGCCGTCCCGACGCTGCCGGTGGCCGTCAACGCCGACTCGATGGCCACGTGGGTACTGCCCGCGCTGGCGCCGCTGGCCGGGGAGGTCTGCTTCGACCTGCACCGCGCCGACCAGGAGCACACCAGCGCCCTGCTGCGCGCCGGCACGGTGATGGCGGCGGTGACGGCGGAGGCCGAGCCGGTGCCCGGCTGCACCTCCACCCGGCTCGGCTCGATGCGCTACCGGCCGATGGCCGCCCCGCCGTTCGCGCGGCGCTGGTTCCCCGACGGGCTCACCGCCGAGGGCCTGGCGCGGGCGCCGGTCGTCGTCTTCGACCGCGAGGACGAGCTGCAGCACCGGCTGCTGCACGCGTGGGCCGGCAGCGACGCCACTCCCCCGCTGCACTTCGTGCCGGCCTCGGCCGACTTCGTCCGCGCCGTCGCGCTCGGCCTCGGCTGGGGCATGGTGCCCGACCTGCAGACGCGCGACCTCGACGCGGAGCTCGTCGATCTCGACCCCTCGGCCGCCGTCGAGGTCACCCTGCACTGGCAGCAGTGGAAGCTGCGCTCGGCGACGCTCGACCGCGTCCGGGAGGCCGTGCTCGCGGCGGCCGGGCGGGAGCTGGACCGCCCCTAGGGTCGGGCCCGTGATCCGCGTCTGCTTCGCCGGGGTGACCGGCTGGACCGCCCCGCCCGTCCTGGCGGCGATCGACGCCGCCGAGGACCTCCAGCTCGTCGCCGGGGTCTCCCGGTCCGCGGCGGGCCGGGCGCTGTCGGAGTCCACCGCCTCGACCGCCGACGGCCTGGTGCACGCGACCGTGGCCGGCGCGCTCGCCGCGGCCGAGGTCGACGTCCTGGTCGACTACACGAGCGCCACCGCGGTGCGCGGTCACGTGGAGACCGCCGTCGCCGCCGGGGTGCACGCCGTCGTCGGCACCAGCGGGCTGACCGCCGCGGACTACGCCGCCCTCGACCGGCTCGCCCGTGACCGCGGCGTGGGCGTGGTCGCCGCCGGCAACTTCTCCCTGCAGGCCGCCGTCCTGCAGCAGGCCGCGAAGCTCGCCGCCGCGCAGCTCGACCGCTGGGAGATCGTCGACTACGCGAGCGCCGGCAAGCCCGACGTGCCGAGCGGGACCGCACGCCAGCTCGCGGAGGCCCTCGGCGAGGTGCGGGCGCCGCTGCCCGCCGTCCCGCTGGCGGAGCTGCACGGCCCGGTCGAGGCACGCGGCGCGGACGTGGCCGGCAGCCGCGTGCACTCGGTGCGGCTGCCGAGCTTCGTCGTCAGCACCGAGATCGTCTTCGGCGGCACGGGCGAGCGGCTGGTCATGCGGCACGACACCGGCGAGTCGCCGGACCCCTACGTCGCCGGCACGCTGCTCGCCGTGCGCCGGGTGGCCGAGCAGCCCGGCGTGCGCCGCGGGCTCGACACGCTGCTGTTCGGCTAACCCGCGGCGGGCAGCCGCACCGTGACGCGGAGGCCCCCGCCGGCGCGCGGCGTCAGGGTGAGCGCGCCGTCGTGCGCCGCGGTCACCCGCTCGACGATCGCCAGGCCGAGGCCCACGCCCGCGTGCCCGGTGCGGACGCGCCGGCCGCCGCGCTGGAACGGCTCGGTCAGGGTGGCGACCAGCTCGGGTGCGAGCTCCTCGCCGGTGTTCTCGACCGTGAGCACCACGGCGCCGGGACGCGCCGTCGTCGAGATCCACACGCAGCCGCCGGGCACGTTGTGCACCACCGCGTTCTGGACGAGGTTCGCCGTCAGCTGCAGCAGCAGGGCGGGCGAGCCGCAGGCGGAGGCGACCTCGCCGGCGGTCTGCACCTGGACGCCCAGCGACTCCGCCAGGGGCAGCAGCGTCTCGGCCGCCTCCTCGACGAGCAGGGACAGGTCGACCCGCTCGCGGTCGGGCGGGCGGTGGTCGGCGCGGCTGAGCAGCAGCAGCGCCTCGGTGAGCTCGATGGCTCGGGTGTTCACCTCGTGCAGCCGCTCGACGAGGACGTCCGGGTCGCGGCCGGGGTCCTGCCGGGCGACGTCGAGGAGCGTCCGGGTGATCGCCAGCGGCGTGCGCAGCTCGTGGGAGGCGTTCGCGGCGAACCGGCGCTGCTCGGCGACGTGCGCCTCGAGCCGGGCGAGCATGCCGTCGAAGGCGTCGGCGAGCTCGCGGAACTCGTCCATCCGCCCAGGCAGCGCGATCCGGTGCGACAGCGAGCCGGTCGCCGCGGTGCGGGTGGCCTCGGTGATCCGGGTCAGCGGGGCGAGCACCCGGCCGGCGAGGAACCAGCCGCCCGCGAGGCCGACGAGCAGCAGGAAGGCGAGGGCCGCGGCGGCCCGCGGGACGAAGGCACGCTCGAGGTCGGAGCGGTTGGGGACGAACAGCCCGGGGCCGCGTCCGGGACCGCCGCCGGTGACCAGGACGGCGTCGGGCACGTACCGGAGCAGGAAGACCCACACGACCGCCAGGAGCAGGGCGCCGGTGAGGACGACGAGGCCGGCGTAGCTGAGGGTGAGGCGCAGGCGGACGCTCGGGCCGGGCGCCCGGGTCACCGGCCGCCTCCGGCCGGGGCCTCGATCCGGTAGCCGACGCCGGGGACGGTGGCGATCAGCCACGGCTCTCCGAGACGCCGGCGCAGCGCGGAGATGGTGATGCGGACGGCGTTGGTGAAGGGGTCGGCGTTCTCGTCCCAGGCGCGCTCGAGCAGCTCCTCGGCGCTGACCACCCCGCCCTCCGCGGCGACGAGCACCTCGAGGACGGCGAACTGCTTGCGGGTCAGCGCGACGTAGCGGCCGTCGCGGAACACCTCGCGGCGGAAGGGGTCCAGCCGCAGACCGGCGATCTCCCGCACGGGCGGCCGGTGGTGGGCCCGCCGGCGGTCGAGCGCGCGGAGCCGGAGCACGAGCTCGCGCAGCGCGAAGGGCTTGGTGAGGTAGTCGTCGGCGCCGAGCTCGAAGCCGGAGGCCTTGTCGTCGAGCCGGTCCGCCGCGGTGAGCATCAAGATCGGCAGGCCGCTGCCCGAGGCGACGATGCCCCGGGCGATCTCGTCCCCGGAGGGGCCCGGGACGTCGCGGTCGAGAACGGCGACGTCGTAGGTGTTGACGGCGAGCAGCTCCAGGGCGGCGTGCCCGTCGCCGGCGACGTCGGCCGCGATCGCCTCCAGGCCCAGCCCGTCGCGGATGGCGCCGGCCAGCACGGGCTCGTCCTCGACGATCAGCACGCGCATGCGGCGAGGGTAGGGAGCGGGGGCGTATCGCCGGCGTATGCGCGGCGGCATACGCCCCGGCAACACGCCCGCGCCTTGGCTGCGGGGCATGCCCGCTCCCCTGCTCCGCCGCGCCCGGCCGCTGGCCGCCGTCGCCCTGGTCCTGGCCGCCGGCTGCGCGGTCGCCGGTCCCGCCCCGGCCCTCCGGCACGGCGGGAGCCCGCCCGCTCCGCCGGGAGGCGTCACGGTCGACGACGGCGTGCTCCCCGACGGCGCGACGGTCTTCGACGACCGGTACCCGGCGGTGTCCCGGCTCGACGCCGAGCTGCTGACGGCCCTTCGCGCGGCGGCGTCGGCGGCCTCCCGCGACGGGGTGGAGTTCGTCGTCACCAGCGGGTGGCGGTCGCCGGAGTACCAGGAGCAGCTGCTGCGGGAGGCGGTCGACGAGTACGGCTCCCTGGAGGAGGCGGCCCGCTGGGTGGCGACGGCGGAGACGTCGGCACACGTGACGGGAGACGCGGTCGACGTCGGGCCCACGGACGCCATGTCGTGGCTGTCGCAGCACGGCGCGGACTTCGGGCTGTGCCAGGTCTACGGCAACGAGCCCTGGCACCACGAGCTCCGCCCCGACGCCGTCGAGGACGGCTGCCCGGCCCCGTACGCGGACCCCACCGAGGACCCCCGCATGCGGCCGTGAGCAGCGGCTAGAAGCTGCCGACGGCCAGCGCGGTCGTCGCAGCGAAGACGACCAGGGCCACCGGCCCGACGGCGAGCGCGGCACCCGGCGCCCATCCCGGCCGGCTCCGGGCGGCGAGGACAACCAGCACCAGCCCGACGACGAGCAGGACGCCCTGCAGCACCCACCCCGCGGTCAGCCAGGTCTGCGCCGTGCTGCAGGGCCGGCAGCCGGTCACCGTGCAGCTGTAGGTGTTCGTGCAGTTCGTCATGACGCCGAAGGAGGCGCCGAAGCTGCCGAGCGTGGCGAGGAACAGGGCCACGGCGAGCGAGCCGACGCGCAGCAGGCGCTCCACTAGGCCGGGATGACGGGCTGGGCGAGGAGCACGCGGTCGAGCATCGCAGCCGGACGGCCCTCCGGACGTCGACTGCCACGGGGACACGGCCGGACGTCGTCCCGGGGTGGCTCTTCCCATCAGCTGCTGTGACGGGTACAACTGTACGGACATCTTGTACGCACAACCGATGGCGCAGGGCTGCGCCCCGAGGAGTGCTCCATGAGTTCCCCCGCCCCCGCCCCCGAGCGGTCCCGGGTGCCGCTGTTCGCCACGATGAACCGGATCCCGGGTGGGCTGATGCTCATCCCGCTGGTGCTCGGCTCGGTGATCGGCACCTTCGCCCCGGACGCCCTCGGCATCGGCAGCTTCACCACCGCGCTGTTCCAGGACAGCGCGCTGCCCCTCATCGCGCTGCTGATCTTCGCCACCGGCACCCAGGTCACCCTCCGCACCAGCGGCCCCGTGCTGGCGCACACCGGCGTCATCCTGCTGTTCAAGAGCCTGATCCCGGCCGGCCTGATCGTTCTGCTGGGCCTGGCCGTGGGCATCGACGGCTTCTGGGGGCTGTCGATCCTCGGCCTGCTGGCCGCCTTCGACAACAGCAACGGCGGGCTGTGGCTCGCCTTCACCGGCAAGTACGGGGACAGCCGCGACCGCGGTGCCTACATGGCCTCCGCCATCAACGACGGCCCGTTCTTCAGCCTGCTGTTCCTCGGCGCCTCCGGCCTCGGTGACATCCCGGTGCTCACGCTCGTGGCGGCGATCGTGCCGTTCCTGCTCGGCGCTCTCGTGGGCAACCTCGACCCGCAGTGGCGCGAGGTGCTGCGCCCGGTGCCGAACATCGTCATCCCGTTCTTCGCCTTCGCCCTGGGCACCGGCATCGACCTCGGCGCGGTGGTCACCGGTGGCATCGGCGGCATCGCGGTCGGCGTCGCCGTCGTCCTGATCACCGGCTCGCTGGTCTACATCGGCTACCGGTTCGTGCTCCGGCGCGGCCGCAAGGCCGGCATCGGCTTCGCGTCGGCGACGACGGCCGGCAACGCCATCGCCACCCCGGGCATCGTCGCGGCCGCCGACCCCCGCTTCGCCGAGTTCGCGGGGACGGCGACGGCCCAGGTGGCGGCCTCCGCCCTGGTCACCGCGATCCTCGCGCCGATCGTCGCCTCCTTCGTGCTCAAGCGCGCCGGCGGGCTGACCACCGAGGACGAGGTGGGGGTCCCGGTCGCCACCGTCACGGAGCCCGCCCACGAGGCGCCCGACCGCGAGGCGCCCGACCGCGACGGGCCCGGTCCCGACCCGTCCGGCCCCGGCGGGAGGACGACGGGGGACGGCCGGTGAGCCGCACCGGCGTCGTCGCCGACGACCTGACCGGCGCCACCGACACGTCGGTGCAGTTCGCCCGCCAGGGCTGGCCGACGCTGCTGCGCCTGCGCCCCGGCGCCGACCGGCTACCCGCCGACGCGGTGCTCGCCGAGTGCACCGACGCCCGCGCCCTGGGCGACGAGGCCGCGCCGGCGACCGGTGCAGCCGTCACCCGGCTGCACCGGTCGGGTGTCGAGCGGCTCTACGTCAAGGTCGACTCGACGCTGCGCGGCTCGGTCGCGGCCCAGGTGCGCGGCGCCCTGGAGAGCTGGTCGGCGGTGCGCCCGGCCGCCTTCGCCGTCGTCTGCCCCGCCTACCCGGCGATGGACCGCGTGGTCACCGACGGCGTCGCGCTCGCCGGGGGGCAGCTCCTGGAGGAGGGCCCGGCGGGACGGGACCCGGTCACCCCGGTGGCCACCTCCCGGCTGGCCGAGCTGCTGCCCGGCTCCGTGCACGTCCGCCAGCCGGCCGACGGCGACCCGGCCACGCTGGCCGCGGCGCTCGCCGCGGCCGGCCGCGACGCCCGGGTGGTCACCGTCGACGCCCGCGACGACGCCGACCTCGCCCGCCTCGCCGACGCCGTCGACCGGGTCGGCCCCGACGCGGTGCCCGCCGGCTCGGCCGGGCTGGCCGGGGCGCTGGCCGCCCGCTGGCGCCCCGCGGCGCCGGCTGCCGACGGCGGCGCACCGCCGTCCGGCGAGCGGCCGGTGCTGGTGCTGGTCACCTCGCTGCACCGCACCGCCCGCGAGCAGGAGGCCCGGTTGCGCCGGGTATACGACGGCGACCTGCTGCACCTGGCGCCCACCGCGGCCGACCTGGCCGACGAGGCGGCGTGGGCGGCCTGGGTCGAGGGCGCCGTCCCCTCCGGCCCGGTGCCGGACCTGACCGTCGTCACCGCCCCGGAGGAGCGCGCCGCCGGGGCGCGCGCCGACGCGGTGGCTGCCGCGCTGGCCGGGCTGGTCGCCCGGCTGCACGCACACCGGCCGTACGCCCGGGTGGTGGTGACCGGCGGCGACGGCGCCCGGGCGCTGGTGGACCGGTGGGGCTGCACCGGCATCGAGGTCCTCGGCGCGGTCACCGAGGGCGTGCCGCACGGCCGCCTGGTCGGTGGGGACGCCGACGGGCTGCCCGTCACCACCAAGGCCGGCGGCTTCGGCGACCCGGACACCCTCGTCCGCGCCGTCTCCCCGGCCGGACGACCCTGAGCCCGCACACGAGGAAGAGGACAGTCATGGACAAGCCCACGCTCGCCGTCACCATCGGCGACGTCGCCGGCATCGGCCCGGAGATCACCGCCAAGGCCCTGCTGGGGCACGACGACCTGCGCGCCGAGTGCGTGCCCGTGGTCGTCGGCGACGTCGGCGCGGTGCGCCGGGCCGTGCAGGCCGTCGGGGGCGACCCGGCCGTCGTGCGGCAGATCGACGACCCGCGCGCCGCCACGAACGAGCCCGGCACCGTGGAGGTCGTGCAGGTCGGCGACCCGATGCCCGAGGTCCCGCTCGGCCGGCTCAGTGACGTGGCCGGCGACGGCTCCTACCGCTTCGTCGTCGCCGCCTGCGACCTGGCGAAGTCCGGGGCGGTCGACGGCATCGTGACCGCGCCGCTGAACAAGGCGGCGATGCACTCGGCCGGCCACGCCTGGCCCGGTCACACCGAGCTGCTCGCGCACGAGTTCGGCGTGGAGAACTTCAGCCTGGTGCTGTCGGCCGGCGACCTCTACCTGTTCCACCTGACCACGCACGTCTCCCTGCGGCAGGCGATCGAGGCGGTCACCCCGGAGCGCACGCAGGCGGTGCTCCGGTTGGCCGGTGCCTTCACCCGCGCGCTGGGCAAGCCCGACGCGGAGGTGGCGCTGGCCGGGCTCAACCCGCACGCCGGGGAGAACCGCATCTTCGGCGACGAGGACGCCGACGTGCTGGCGCCGGCGGTCGAGGCCGTGCGCGCCGACGGGGTCAACGCCGTGGGCCCGCTGCCGGCCGACGCCCTCATCCCCGCGGCCGTCAAGGGGAAATACGAGATGGTCGTCGTCTGCTACCACGACCAGGGGCACGCGCCGTTCAAGGCCGTCTACGGCGACGACGGCGTGAACATCACCGTGGGCCTGCCGGTGGTGCGGGTGTCGGTGGACCACGGCACCGCCTTCGACATCGCCGGCCAGGGCATCGCCCGCGAGGGCAGCCTGGTGCTGTCCTGCCGGCGCGCGGCCGCACTCGCCCGGGGCTGGGACCAGGTCTGGCAGACCGCGCAGGCGTCGGCCGCCCAGCTCGGCGCCTAGGCTCGGCACCCGTGCCGGGTCTCGACCGGGCCGCCGGGCGGCCGCTGCACGTGCAGGTGGCGGACGCGCTGCGCGCGGAGATCCGCGACCACCGCCTGCCGCCGGGGTCCCCGCTGGACGGCGAGATCGTCCTGCAGGAGCGCTTCGGGGTGGCCCGGTCGGTGGTGCGCCAGGCGCTGTCGACCCTGGTGGCCGAGGGGCTGGTCGAGCGCAGCCGCGGGCGGGGCAGCATGGTGGCGCCCGCGCGGCAGCACCACCGGCTGGTGCAGCGCGCCAGTGGGCTCTACACGCAGATGGCCGCCGAGGGCCTCGAGGTCACCACCGAGGTGCTCTCGCTCGACGAGGAGCCGGCCGCCTCCGCCGAGGACCGCTGGCTGGGCGGGGACCGGGTGCTGCGGCTGGAGCGGCTGCGCCGGGTGGACGGCCGGCCGCTGGCCCGCATCCGCACCGCCCTGCCGCTCCCCCGCTGCGCCGGGCTGACCGCCGAGGAGCTCACCGACGCCTCGCTGCACGAGGTGCTCACCCGGCGCCTCGGTGCCCGGCCGACGAGCGGGCGGCGGCAGGTGCGCGCGGTGGCCGCCGACGTCGACCTCGCCCGGGAGCTGGAGACGCGGCCGGGGGCTCCCCTGCTGCTGCTCGAGGGCCGGACCCAGGACCAGGACGGCCGGCCGCTCGAGGTCTTCGCCACCTGGCACCGCGCCGAGGACATCGCCTTCGACGTCGACCTGGAGGCCGGCCCGGTCGATCCGTCCGGCTCTCCTCCGCCCCCTCCTCCGCCCGGCCGGGAGGGTTTACGGGAGGCCGCCGAGCAGGCCCAGCTGCTGGCCGACCGCCTCCGCGAGCTGGCCGACCGCGAGCTCTGACGCCGGCAGGCCCCGGTCCGCCCGTCGGCCGACCACGGACGGGTAGCGTCGGCGCGGAACGAGGAGGCTCCATCGCCACAGACCGTGGACGCGACGCCGACGCCCGTCTCGACTCCCCCGCGCAGGGCGGGGAGACGACCGACGGGGAACCGGCCGCCCAGCTCACCGACGCCCAGATCCCGTCACACCAGGCCGTCGAGTGCCCCGAGTGCGGCGCTCCTACGTCGGCGCGGGCGCTGTCCTCGTGGGGGAACTGCCGCGCGTGCCGCACGGCCCAGTCCCGCCTGACCGACCCGCTCCGCTGGTGACCGGCGCCGTCACCGGTGGATCCCGGGCACCCCGACCTCGCGCAGGTCGGTGACCGCCAGGACCCGACCGGTCGGGTACAGCTCGATCTCGGCGTCCTCGGTCGCCGCCGCCATCACCGTCAGCCAGCCGGCGGGCCCGAACCGGACGACCCTCCGCACCAGCTCCAGCTGACGGGACGGGTCAGCCGGGTCCTGGACCACGACCCGGGCCTGGTGGAGGTGCCGGTCGTTGACGGTGGTGATGTCCATCGGCCGAGCCTCCTCCGCGGGGTGCCTGCGCGACACCTGCGGCGGATGAAGGGACCCGCCGGACCTGAAGGCGCAGGTCAGGCGTTGGGCGACGGACGAGTCGGCCTGTACGCCGGGGACGGATTCGGGGATGTCGATCATCGTTGGGCGACGCCGGATGTGTTCGTTGACCTGCAGGTTCGCCGTTGGCAGCTGGTGGTCAGGATGGCCCGCAATTGACCCTGCTGAGGAACGATTGAGGAACGCTCCCAGTCATTCCACCCGCTTCGGCGGTCGCTGATCAGCGACCGGGGTCCGGCCCCTGTGAGGCGTACAGACGGGACGGAGCCCCGCGCTGCCAGGCTGACCTGGCGGCGTTCGCCGGAGTTCGCGGATGTCCGACAAGGTCTGCTGACCAAGGACTTTGTAGCCCTGGCGGACGACGGCGACCGACCGCGAAGCAAGATTGATTTAGGCCAACTACAACCATGGCCGCGGAGTCGTTGAGACCGCCGCCCTCCTCTTCCGCAGGCCCGCGACGAGGCGAAGCGTCCCCGGCTCGGGATTGCCAATTTCCCGGGGCAAGACCTGTTGGCTTCGCGCGTTCCTATACGGCGAGGGAGCCCGCAGATCGATCCTTCGGACGTCGCCAGTTGGCAGGCGCCTGATCATTAGCAATGCCGGAGTTGGGGGCAGGCAGATTGCGCTCTTCTATATCTACCACATATCGGTGCCATCCCGATACCGCCTGGAACCGCGCCAGCCAGAGCTGCGTCGTCCCCAGAAGCTCATTAGGATTTCGTCGTGCGCGACCGCGAAACCAGACGTCCGAGATGCCCGGCGGCAAGACGAGGTCATCGACGTGCTCAGACGTCGCGTCGTCGTACGTATCTGAGAGTCGATAGAAATAGTCACCCCCTTCCTTATGACCGCGAGCGAACAGGAAGAGGTGTCGCTCATCAGCCGACTGGGCCAAGAGCTTATCCATGTTTTCACGAGCCCAGCCTTCCTGCAGCAACTCGGAACACACTTGCGCAAGCTCGTTCAAGCGCAACGGGATCGAGCCGCTTTCGGTCTGGGACTGTCCCGCCCTTTTCGCGCGGGCCCATTCACTCATGAGGCGCGTGGCAGGGGGAGATGTGATTTCCACGATGCCTTGGCGCGCTGGAGCGCCGGGGTAGATCCAAGAACCGTCAGGCATCTTGTTGCCGGCGCCTGCATCGGCTAGCTTGATTTCACTCCGAGCACCTGCTCCATAGCCAGAAATGCGATCTCCTCTTCACGGCTTGCCGTGGTCCCGGTCGCGTTGCTCATGGCTTGAAGGCCAGTGGCCACGGTCGCGCCGAGCGCCGACACATACGAGTAGCCCAGCGGGAGGGCTGTAGCGCTGATGGGGACCCGTGTGATGCAGCGTGATGGCCGTTGCGCGCTCGAGGAGAGGTTGACCCACCGCCCGGATCTCTCAGGCGAGCGCCCGAAGTCGGTCCCCTGACCAGTTCGTTGGGCGCCAGCGGAAGCCGACGAACTGCCGTCGCGAGAGGACGGCGAGCCGGTGCGTGGGTGACGCGTTCTGTCAGCCCTGTCTGTCCCGCCGCCTCGGGAAGGGCTTCCTGCGTGTCCTGCAGGAACGCCGTGTGTCTTTGTTTCTAAGGAACGCCGAGGAAACACATGGGCATCACAGGCCGGGGCGTCCGACCCATGCTAGTTGCCGCTCCGCAACGAACGCTCCTTGCTTGAGGCGGCCCTTGAGGATTCCGACACGAGTCCGACCTTCGACGACCTGAAGGCCAACACCTGACGGCTCGAGCAATCTGCGGTCGATTAACACCGTCCACCGCTTCCAGGTGCCGTGGAGTTCCCACATCTGAGCGACACCGAGGTGGACGCCCGAATTACGCACCCTAATCCAGTGGTCAGGATCCGCCGCGTATACATCGATGACGTCGTGCTCCGCAGGGCCCGTCGGCATCGCGGCAATCTCTGCGGCTCGCAGCGCTTCGAGGCCCCAGCGGATCCGCGACAGATTAACATCGCCGTAATCTTGGATAAACGGCTCCTTGTCTGAGTGGTCATACAGCCACTGCTCAGCGACGTCATCTGGCCACCCAAGGCCGAGGACTCGGTCGGCTGTCCGGAACGCCGTGAACCCTCCACCAGATTTTCGAGACGCCTCGGCGAGCGCGGTGAAGTCAGCTAGGTGCACCTCAAGGTCCTTTTACTTGACGGGCTCGTTCCGAACCCGCACCTGCCCCAACTGCGCCCGAGCCCGACGGAGCTTTCACCCCTTACGCAGGACGCCTGCAGCCACGCCCAACGGCTGAGGAGACCTGAAGAAGACGTCGCAAAGGCGCGATGCGCGCAGCCCCGCCATCTCATAGGAGAACCAGCTATTGGCACGCGGATAGTCATGAGTTGGGCTTGAACACCTTGGTGAGCCGAGCGTACTCGGCGGCGTCGTATGCGGGTGGCCCGTTCGTGGAGATGGCGGTCGTGTCCCAGGGCCTTAAGCCGTCGGCGCGAGGTGTCAGCAGAACACCGACCGTCCATGGGTAGATCGGTCCCCGGGCACCTGATTTTTGCAGGAAGTCCTGGCGACGCAACAGTAGCCACGACCGGTAGATCTCAAGGTGGTAATCGGTGAGCTGGGACATGGTCGTGAAGGTGAGCTGGAAGGACCCCATATCGATGTACATGATCCGGTGGTCCATCCTGTGGCCATCTGGTGCAACCTGGGCGCATCGGGTCAGCCGTCGCAACAGCAACCTTCCCAGTTCGGCCCGCTCCCCGACCGCCACCCTGTCAATATTGGACAGAAGCGTGATGCGCTCCGTCTCGTCGCCTGTGAAGTCGGTGTCTGCGATGTCTTCGAGGATCTGCTGGAAGATCGCATGCCCGAAGCGGTCAGCTGCCGCTGCAGGATCATAGGGGAGGAGAGGATGACTCGTATTGATGGCACCAGTCTCTGGAATCCAGTCCGGCATCTCCGCCGGAGGCGCCTGCGCATCCTTCTCGGCCAGGTCTAAATATCGGTTGCTCTCTGCGCCGAGCTCAAGCGGGTCCCTATCATCGGCGACTCGGTGTATGTAGTCAACGATCGCAGTGGCTGAGCGGAGTTGGTTCCAGAGGAACTCCCAGTCGCGTCGAGTCAGGACAACGCTGGGGCCCTTGGGGTCGGTGGGCGGAATGACACCCGC
Source organism: Geodermatophilus sp. SYSU D01106 (assembly GCF_054049995.1). Classification (NCBI taxonomy): domain Bacteria; kingdom Bacillati; phylum Actinomycetota; class Actinomycetes; order Geodermatophilales; family Geodermatophilaceae; genus Geodermatophilus; species Geodermatophilus sp. SYSU D01106. The sequence goes on from NZ_JBJGYM010000004.1 coordinate 198,251, forward strand.
AGGTGGAAGATCGGGGTGGTCAACCACCACGACGGGAACCCACGCGACCGAGCGTCCTCGAATCGCGACGTTGCGTCCCCGCAGGTTTGTCAGCTCGACAGCGGGGTTGAGCAGGGCCGTCCTGATCGTGCCCCGTGCTTGTCGCAGGCCTTGAGCTGCGTTCTTCAGTGTCCACCGCGTCGCCTTCTCAGGGGTGTCTCCGGTAACACCTCGAGCCTTGACCTGGAGGCTGATCCCTCGCGGGCCAGCAAGGATCGTTCCGTCGCCGAGCTCGCGGATCCCGTTTCCCTTCGCGAAGACCTTCGGCTGTAGCACGAGGTCCCGCAGGCCCCACCGGCCGGCGGCCGCCCGAGTCGCTTCTTCGACCGCTGTGCCGTCCCGGCTGACGTCCGGTAGGTCGCGAGCGGGAGCGATCTCGCGTCCGATGACGGCCCCGTTCTCGGCGAGGCGCATGTAGACCAGCGTGCCGTCTCCGTTGAGGTAGGTGGCCAAACTCCGGTCAGATTCGGCGATTGCGGCTCGGGCATCTTCTTCCTCCTCGCCGCTGCTGAACTTCACCGGCAGCCAGGTGTTGACCTTCCCCTGTGGAAAGTGTTGGTCTAGCGCGTCTAGGAGATCCGTGCGGTAGGGGGCGCTGACGGAGCGCTCCAATCCATCAATGAGGTGCCGCGTGATCACAATAAGACCATGCGAGCGGTGGGAAAAGTTGTCGTTGGGGTCGTCAGGCCAAGGGCCAGCATTCAAAATGACATCGAAGGAAACATTGGGGTTGCCTCCGAACGACACTCCAGCCGAGCCTTCGTAAAGAGTGAGTCTGGCCAACCTCTTAGGCCGGTCTAGCGGACCGGCGGGGTCGGCCATAATTTCCTGGATGCGCACGCCGTCTCGAGGGTCAGGCTCAGGATTGGCCTCGGATGCCCACGCGGTAAAGAGCGGAAGCTCTCCTTGGGAAGATTCCCATGCGCTCAGCGCCTCGAGCCCGGCTGCGAGGTGCGCCATGTCGCGGGCGATCGTCCGCGTAGGCTCAGAATGCTCAAGCCGTTCACTGAACGGCTGTAGTAGACGGAGTGTCCGAATTTGGTCGGGGCGCAGACCCCTCAGATGCCCCTGCGCGGAAAGGGAATCGAACACCGAGGGCGCAGCGACGAGCGGCATCCGGTGGCCCTCTGTGTCGACCGACCCGATCGCGCGGCACACCGTGTTCGCAGTAATCAGAACGCAGGCGTCCAGCGCGGCCTTGATGTCGCGAAGGAAGGTGGCCATCGCTTCGTCTGCCTCTCGTTGGAGGGCGTGATCGGGCTCAAAGGCACACAACACTTCTCGGACGAGAGGCTCGGGAGACTCGACCCACGCGGAGAACGCTTCGTTGTCCCGCATCGCGTTCCAAAGTGCGTTGATGCGAGAGCGGCCATCCTGGGCTCGGGCCAGGTGGCTGCGAGCGACTGAGAAAGCGGGCCCTGCCAGCAAGTCGTCCGCAATGTCCTCCACGGGACCAGCCTGCCACTCAAACCTGACCACACCGTCAGGCGCGCAAGGTCTGGAGCGGACGCCGTCCCATCGTGGCCGGGGGAGGCGGATCAACCTGAGAGATTGTCGTTTCTGCCGCGTCATCCTGGAGCCGATACGCGGGGACTCGGTCGGCTGAGCCACAACGGCGATGTTGCAGGTCCTGGCGCGACCTACTCGCCGGCCCCTCTCCGTGACCTCCTGTGGACGTGCCCGACGACGGGCCGGCCCTCGGGAGGCTCAGTCGCCGAACGGGCGGGCAGCGGCGCCGCTGCGGACGGCAAGACTCGCCGCCCACTTCCCCGGCGGCATCTCTGCCATCCGCCGTCAGCCCAGCCACCAACGGCTTCGAGCCCCATCAGCGCGGAGGGCGGCTCATGCCGCCTCGCACCCGGCACAGACATCACGAACCCCGAGACTTCAAGATCACTAGGCGTCACCTCTCTTGTATCGCGGCAACGGCAGCGACTACGGGCGGGGTGTCATTACTCGCAGGCACCCAAGTCCACCCGCATGTCGTTGCGGCCTCGACTCACTCGTCCCAACGAGTTGCTGGCCCGACAGTGCATGAGGTGTGTCGCCTCGTGATCTTGGATGCTTCAGTGGAGCCGGATCGGCGGCTCCGGTCAGGCGAAGCAGCCAGTGCTGCGGACCAGGGCACAACCGGTCGAGGCAGCCCGACGGCTGGCTTACGAGCTACAAGTGAAGAGCTGCAACAGGTCGTCGTCCGCTGCTGCCGCCAGCTGAGCCACCTGGTCGCGGTGCAGCCTCTTCGGCCGGCTGAGCAGCCAATCAGCCAAGTGGTCGCCCTCGACGTAGGTCACCCCGCCGGCACTCGCGACGCGCTGCGGGAACGACGCCCAGACCACGACCACAGGCTCGGGCTGAGGAACCGTCACGCTGCTGCGTGAGGCCAGGGCGCGAGCGACTGCCGTCCCGGCGCGTGCCTGTCTTCCCCGTTGGCCACGCTCGGTCCGCGCGGCGTCCGGGTTGTCCCTCGGCGTGATCGTGGCGCCAGCGTCATCGACGCTCACCACGCCGCTCCACGCCTTGCTGTCGAACACGAAGACACCACCAGGCCCGACCACCACGTGGTCGACGTTGCCGGCGCCGGGCCAGGCGAGGTCGTGCACGACGTGCCAGCCCGACCGCAGGAGGGATCGCAGCGCCCGAGCGGTGCGCCGCCCCCCCTCCGCGCCGACACCCCACTTCTCGATGTGCTGCGGCGGCGACTTCCACGCGATGACGAAGAGCGCGAGCCCCAAGCCGAGCACCACGCCGCCGAACCAGTGAAGGCGGCCTTCCGTCAGCGAGGTCAACGCGGCACCCAAAGCAAGGAAGGGCGACACGATCAGGAGCAACGGTCCGAGCACGCGACGGCGCCACCGACCGCGCAGCCGCCGGTAGCGCTGCTCGGCGTACCGACCGGCTCGAGACGAGCGCTTCCACGAGCTCACGGCGTCACCATCGGCCAGGCGGCGCCCAACAGCAGCCGGGTGGCCCAATACCTCACCACTGCAGGGGAACTAGAGACCTTCTGCAGTCCCGTCGTCAGGCTCATGAGGCGTCCTTGAGCCTCCGGTCCGGCTGCAGTGCAAGGAGCCGAGTTCGTCCACAGGCGCCGCCCGCTCCACAGATCCCGCCGGACGAATTCACCGCCTGCGGCCGCGCAGTAGCCCGGGTGCAGCGGCCAGAGATCCTGCCGCTCGGTCCGCACGAGGAGACGGCATGGCGAGCATCTCGAGGCGACCCAACGGCACCTGGCAGGCTCGCTACCGCGCCACCCCGGGCGGCCCCCAGCGGTCCCGCATCTTCACGCGGAAGGTCGATGCCCAGCGCTGGCTCGACGAGGTCCGCGCCAGCATCGTCACCGGCCAGTACGTCGATCCTCGCGCCGGCCGGCAGACCGTCCGCGAGTACGCCGAGCAGTGGCGCGCCGCCCAGGTGCACCGGCCGACCACGGCCGCCCACGTCGAGACGATGCTGCGCCGACACGTCTACCCGAGCCTCGGCGACAAGCAGCTGTCCGCCGTCCTGCCGAGCGACGTCCAGGCCCTCGTGAAGCGGCTGTCCAAGACACTCGCGCCAGGCACGGTCGGCGTCGTCCACCGGATCCTGTCCGCCGTCTTCAAGGCTGCCGTCCGCGACCGCCGCATCATCGCGTCGCCGTGCACGGGGACGCGGCTGCCCAAGGTTCACAAGCAGCGCATCGAGCCGCTGTCCATCGAGGCCGTCCGGGCGCTCACCGACGCCGTCCCTGAGCGCTACCGGGCGCTCGTCACCCTGGCCGCCGGCACGGGCCTGCGACAGGGCGAGGCCCTCGGGTTGACCGTCGACCGGATCGACTTCCTCCGCCGGCAGCTGACGGTCGACCGGCAGCTCGTCACCATGCCCGACCGCCCGCCCTACCTGGCCCCGCCCAAGACCCAGGCCTCGGTGCGGGTGGTCCCGCTCCCCCAGGTCGTCGTCGACGCCCTCGCCGCCCATCTCGCGCAGTGGCCGAGCGACGGCTTCGTCTTCACGACCGACCTCGGCAAGCCGATCCGCCGGACCGCCTTCTCCGCCACGGTGTGGCGCCCGGCCGTCAAGACAGCCGGCCTGGACGACAGCGTGACCTTCCACGGCCTCCGGCACTTCTACGCCAGCCTGCTCATCCGGCACGGCGAGTCGGTGAAGACCGTCCAGGCGCGGCTCGGTCACGCGAGCGCCTCCGAGACCCTTGACACCTACAGCCACCTATGGCCGGACTCCGACGACCGGACGCGCGCAGCGGTGGACGCCGTGCTGGCTCCGCATGACGAGCCGCCAGGGAGAACCACTCACTTGCGCCCCTGAGGTCAGTCGGCTGGGACGAGGGGCCCGTCCCCGGACTCGCTACTCCTGCACCATCTCGGCTGGGAAGTCCCGGACTTGGAGCGTCGAGTGGTCGAGCAGCGTCAGTCGCCCATCAGCAACGAACACCAGCTGGCCAGGGAGCGGCGTCAATAGGTACGGGATGGCGAAGATGACGCGCCGCCGGAGCCAGCCGACACGGCGGACATGCAGCCTCGTCGACCAGCTATCACGAACAGCCTCGAGGATCTCGTATGCCTGGGCGGGCTTCGCGGCGTACCGCCCGCGGAAGTCACCAGCGATCGCCGGCGCCTCCGGGGTCGACCGCGTGCGATAGATCGCCTGCGGGCCGGCGGCCCAAGCGAAGCCAGCTCGAACGTCAGTGCACGGGTGCTTCGGCCATGGCGGTCCCATCTCGTCGAAGTAGACCCGACTGCCGGCCGCGTTCGACCAGAAGTAGACGGCTGCGCCGCACACGGGGCAGCGAGCGTTGGGCCTCAGCCAGCGAGCTGAGTAGGGCAGTGCCGGATAGCGGACCGTGGCGGGTCGCGGCGGGGCTGGATGGTGGTCCTGCGTGAACCGGCTCGTCGAGTAGAAGCTTGAGCTTCGCCTGCCCGAGGACCCTCGTGTGACGTCGTGCGCAGAGACCCAGTGCATGGTCCCGTTTCGACCACGTCGCCAATGCCCCCGCCGCCGGTACTTGGCCAACGTGCCTCCTGCTCGGGCCAACGCTGGATCGCAGCCTCCCATACGAGACGTTCAAGTCCGTCCTCGTTGCCGGCGGCCGCGCGCAACGGTGCGGACACGTCCGGGTCCTCGTCCTCAGGCGGGCCGTGGTGGGCGCCGTACTGGCTCCCGCGGCTGAGGAACATCTGAGGAACGGGGACCCCCGCCGGACCTGAAAGCGCAGGTCAGGCGGTAGGCGACGGACGAGTCGGCCTGTACGCCGGGTTCTGTCCTCGGGCGCCTCGCGGCCTCCCGATGGGCGGTCATCCATCTAGGCCCGCCGTTGCCGGCGGGCTCGAGCGGTCCACCCGCAGGCATCGGGCGGGCAGCCCTCGAACGCCTGCGCAGGACGACGGTCGCCCGCCGTCCCTTCTCGACCTTGCTCCGGGTGGGGTTTACCGAGCCGCACCGGTCACCCGGTGCGCTGGTGGTCTCTTACACCACCGTTTCACCCTCACCAGCCGCGTCTCCGGAGAGGCGCTGCTGGCGGTCTGTTCTCTGTGGCACTGTCCCGCGGGTCACCCCGGGTCGCCGTTAACGACCACCCTGCCCTATGGAGCCCGGACGTTCCTCGGCGACGGGGTCTCCCCCGCCGACGCGACCGCCCGGCCGACTCGTCCGTCGTGCCGGCCAGTCTACGGGTCGCCGCCGGGTCAGTTCTCCGGCTCGTGCAGCGGCTCGTTGCCCCCGCCGACGACGACCGGCCCGGCACCCGAGCCCCACTGCCAGCCCGCCACCTCCGGCAAGTCCTCCCCGTGGGTGCGGATGTACCGCTTGTGCTCGATCAACCGGTCCCGCAGCCGGTCGCGCAGGTGCGCCCCGCGGGAGCGCAGCCGCGGCACCCGGTCGATCACGTCGATCGCCAGGTCGTAGCGGTCGATGCCGTTGACCACGCACATGTCGAACGGCGTCGTCGTCGTGCCCTCCTCCACGTAGCCGCGCACGTGGATGTTGCCGTGGTTGGTGCGCCGGTAGGTCAGCCGGTGGATCAGCCACGGGTAGCCGTGGTAGGCGAACACGACCGGCCGGTCGGTGGTGAAGTACGCGTCGAACTCGGCGTCCGACAGGCCGTGCGGGTGCTCGCGGTCGTCCTGCAGCCGCATCAGGTCGACGACGTTGACCACCCGCACCCGCAGGTCCGGGAAGGCCGAGGTGAGGATCTCCGCGGCCGCGAGCGTCTCCATCGTCGGCACGTCGCCGGCGCAGCCGAGGACGACGTCGGGCTCGGCACCGGCGTCGGTGCTCGCCCACTGCCAGATGCCGATGCCCTTGGTGCAGTGCTCGACGGCGGCGTCCATGTCGAGGTACTGCAGCGCCGGCTGCTTGCCCGCCACGATCACGTTGACGTACTGCCGGGTGCGCAGGCAGTGGTCGGCGACCGACAGCAGCGTGTTCGCGTCCGGCGGCAGGTACACCCGGATGACGTCGGCCTTCTTGTTGACGACGTGGTCGATGAAGCCCGGGTCCTGGTGCGAGAAGCCGTTGTGGTCCTGCCGCCAGACGTGCGAGGTGAGCAGGTAGTTCAGCGACGCGACCGGCCGCCGCCACGGGATGTCGTTGGTGGTCTTCAGCCACTTGGCGTGCTGGTTGACCATCGAGTCGACGACGTGGATGAACGCCTCGTAGCAGGAGAAGAAGCCGTGCCGCCCGGTCAGGAGGTAGCCCTCCAGCCAGCCCTGGCAGAGGTGCTCGGAGAGCACCTCCATCACCCGCCCGTCGGGCGCGAGGTGGTCGTCCTCGGGCTCGCGCCGCGCCATCCAGGTGCGGTCGGTGGCCTCGAGCACCGCGCCGAGCCGGTTGGAGTTGTTCTCGTCGGGCGCGAAGACGCGGAAGGTTTGCGGGTTGCCGCGCATGACGTCGCGGAGGAACTCCCCCAGCACCCGGGTGGCCTCCACCGCGCCGGTGCCGGGCTCGGGCACGGGGACGGCGTAGTCGGCGAACGCGGGCATCCGCAGCGGCTGGAGGAGCAGCCCGCCGTTGGCGTGCGGGTTGGCGCTCATCCGGCGGGGGCCCTCCGGGTGGAGGTCCCGCACGGCCGGGACGGGCGCGCCGGCGTCGTCGAACAGCTCCTCGGGGCGGTAGCTGCGCAGCCACTCCTCGAGCACCCGCCGGTGGCCGTCGTCCTCGCGCGCGTTGGCGAAGGGCACCTGGTGCGAGCGCCAGGAGCCCTCGACGCGGTGCCCGTCGACCTCCGCCGGCCCGGTCCACCCCTTGGGCGAGCGCAGCACGATCATCGGCCAGCGCGGCCGCTCGGGAACGCCGCCCTCCCGGGCCCGCCGCTGGATGTCGGCGATCTCGTCGAGGCAGCGGTCCAGCGTCGCGGCGAACTGCTGGTGCATGAGCGCGGGGTCGTCGCCCTCGACGACGTACGGCGTGTGCCCGTAGCCGCGCAGCAGGGCGTCGAGCTCGTCGGGCTCGATGCGGGCCAGCACCGTCGGGTTGGCGATCTTGTAGCCGTTGAGGTGCAGGATCGGCAGCACGGCGCCGTCGCGGGCCGGGTCGACGAACTTCGTGGCGTGCCAGCTCGCGGCCAGCGGGCCGGTCTCGGCCTCGCCGTCGCCCACGACGGCGGCGACGACGAGGTCCGGGTTGTCGAAGGCGGCGCCGTAGGCGTGCACCAGGGCGTAGCCGAGCTCGCCGCCCTCGTGGATCGAGCCGGGCGTCTCCGGCGCCACGTGGCTCGGGATCCCGCCGGGGAAGCTGAACTGGGTGAACAGCCGCTTCATCCCCGGCTCGTCCTGCGACACGTCGGGGTAGACCTCGCTGTAGGTGCCCTCCAGCCAGGCCGACGCGACCGGGCCGGGGCCGCCGTGGCCGGGCCCCATCACGTACATGCAGTCGAGGTCGCGCGCGGCGATCGCCCGGTTGAGGTGTGCGTGGACGAAGTTCAGCCCCGGCGTCGTGCCCCAGTGGCCGAGCAGCCGCGGCTTGACGTGCTCCGGGCGCAGCGGCTCGCGCAGCAGCGGGTTGTCCATGAGGTAGATCTGGCCGACCGACAGGTAGTTGGCCGCCCGCCACCAGGCGTGGATGCGGGTCAGCTCCTCCTGGGTCAGCGGCCCCGCGCCGTCGGTCGCGGCGATCTCCTCGCGCGTGCTGGCCTCGGTCACCGTCGTCCTCCCGGGGGTGGTCGCGCTCGACGCCCCCACCCTGGCGGACTCCCGGGCGCGCCGCAGTCCGGCCCGGGGTGTCCGCTCGGCGAACACCCGGCGACGGGAGCCTCCCGGTCCACCGGAACTCCCCGGTCCCCGTTGCCGGGTCCCGCGGGCCTCCCTACGGTCGACCCGTCCGGACGGCCCTTCCGCCCCAGCCGGGGTGATCCGCCCGGACGCCGCCGAGTCGCGGACCACGCCTGTGGCCGCGAGCCGGGGACCCACCGCGTCACCGGGGTGAGTCCCACCGCCCGGTCCTCCCGGGAGGTGGGTAGGGCGACATCCCCGCCCGAACCCGTCAGCTGACCCGGTAGGCGGCCACGGGAGAAACGGAGAGCCGCGACACGGGGAGCGCCGTCGGCGCCTGCCCCGACGCGCCCCGCCCCCAGACACCTCGCCGCGGCCCGCGCACCCGCGCCGGCCGCCGCGCCTCCGGGATCCGGACCCGACCGGCCTCCGCACCGGCCCGACGCCGGGCTGCCGCGCGCCGTCCCGGATCCCGTGCCCTCCCCTGCCCCGGGGCGGTCCCCTGCCGAGCAGACGGCGGGACCGCGCGGGGCCACACGACAGGAGCTCTCCTCGTCATGCGCAGACACGCCCTCCGCCGCACGCTCACCGTCGGCACCGCCACCGTCGCCCTCTGCCTGGCCGGTCAGTCGGCCGCCTCCGCCGACCGTCCCTGGGACGGCGACCGGCACGACCGGGGCGGCTGGTCCGAGCACTGGTCCAGCCGCGGCGACGTCGCCCCGGCACCCGCCCCCGCTGCCGCGCCGGCCGCGGCTCCCGCACCGGCGGCGGCTCCCGCACCCGCGCCCGCCGCCGCGGCGGCCACCGCCGTCGTCGCCGTCGCCACGGACCTCACCGGGGCGCCGACCCCGACGTCGACCGCCTACAGCGCCTGGGCGCCGCACGTGCGGCCGGCCGTCGCGGAGGTCACGCAGGCCTTCGCGGTGTCCACGGTCCTCACCCGGCCCGGGCACTCCCCCACGCAGGAACTGGCCGCCGACTTCATGGTGTACGCCGACGCGGCGAAGGGGCACGCGGTCGCCCAGTTCGTCATCGACAACGCGGCACGGCTGCGCGTCGAGTACGTCATCTGGCAGCAGCGGATCTGGCTGGTCGGCGGGTCCGGCTGGCAGGCCATGGCCGACCGCGGCTCACCGACGGCCAACCACATGGACCACGTCCACGTGAGCTTCCTGCCGTGACGCCCGCCTGAGGGGTGGACGGCCGGCGCGCTCAGCCGGCGTAGAGCGCGAAGCCGGTCCTGCGCCGGCCGTCCACCTCCGGCGTCGCCATCTCGACCTGTCGCCGTGCCTGCTCCTCGACCGGGTCGTCCGACAGCGCCTCGAGGTAGCGGCGGTGCTCGGCCAGCGAGGCCACCGCCCGGTCGACGACGTCGGTGACGTCGACGGCGTGCGTCGCCCCGACCGGCGTGGCGACGGCGACCCAGCGCACGCCCCGCCACGGCTCCTGCCCGGCGAGCTCGGGGAAGATCCACTCGTTGGCGGCATCGCCCACCGCGTCGATCACGGAGCGGCCGAGCGCCCGGTGGTCGGCGCTGTTCCAGTACGCCGGGGTCACGCCCGGCGGCGTCCACGTCTCGCCGAAGTGCATCGTCACCACCAGCTCCGGCCGGTGCCGGCGGATCGCCGCGGCCAGCGACCGGCGCAGCTCCAGTCCCTCCACGAGCCGGCCGTCGGGGAACCCGAGGAACTCGACCCCCGTGACGCCGACCACCGCCGCCGACGCCCGCTGCTCCCGCTCGCGCAGCGGCCCCGCCTCCCCCGGCGGCAGCCCGGCGATGCCGGCCTCCCCGCGGGTGGCCAGCAGGTACCGGACGTCCCGCCCGGCGTCGGTCCACACGGCGACGGCGGCCGCGCACCCGTACTCGACGTCGTCGGGGTGGGCGACGACGACCAGCGCGCGCTCCCAGTCCGTGGGGAAGGGCTCGGTCACGCCCGGCCCCGGGCCACCCGCAGCGCCGCGCCGATCATCGGCGCCTGCAGCGGCAGCCGCAGCACCCCGGCGGCCAGCAGCGCCGGCCGCCCGCGGGCGATCCGGAGGTGGTGCAGGTGCGCCGGCACGAACGACGCCAGGAGCCCGGCCGCGGCCCAGCCCCCGGCCCGGCGGGTAGGCGGCGCGGCCAGGAGCGCCGCGGTGGCCACCTCGGCCACCCCGCTGCCGAGCACCCAGGAGCGGGCGTCGCCGAGCTCCGGGGGCACCAGCCACTCGTAGGTCCGCGGCCGCACCAGGTGCAGCACGCCGGATCCGCCGAGGGCGGCGGCCAGCCAGGTCGCCGGGGCGGGGAGGCGCATGGCGCCACCGTAGGCTCCCGCCCCGTGTCCGCCGCCGACCTGGTCATCGCCGCGGCGGTCTCCCTGCTCGCCGGCGTCATCAACTCGATCGCCGGCGGCGGGTCGCTGATCCTGTTCCCCACCCTGGTCGCGCTCGGCCTGCCCACGGTGGCGGCCAACGTGACCAACTCGGTGTCGCAGTGGCCCGGCTACCTCGGCGGGATGCTCGGCTTCCGCCGCGAGTACGCCGGCCAGCGCGGGCGCCTGGTGCGCCTCGGCGTCGTCGCGGTGCTCGGCGGCACGGCCGGCAGCGTGCTGCTGCTGACCACGCCGAGCGAGGCCTTCGACGTCGTCGTGCCGGTGCTCGTGCTGCTCGCCAGCCTGCTGCTGGCGGTGCAGCCGCTGCTCACCCGCCGGCTGCGCGACCGCGACGACGGCGCCGTGCGCGACCCGTGGTGGCTCTACGTCGCTCTGTTCCTCGCCACCGTCTACGGCGGCTACTTCGGCGGGGCGCTCGGCGTCATCCTGGTCGGGGTCCTCGGGACGGCGCTGCACCGGCTGGCGCTGGCCAACGCGCTCAAGTCGGCGCTGTCGGCGGTGACGGCGACGGTCACCCTCGTCGTCTTCGGGCTGTTCGGGCCGATCGCCTGGGAGGTGGTCGCGGTCGCCGCGCCGGCCAGCCTGGTCGGCGGGTTCGCCGGCGCGCGGATCGCCAGCCGCATCCCCGCGACGCCGCTGCGGGTGCTCATCGTGGCCTTCGGCGTCGTGGTCTCGGTCTACCTGTTCACCCGCATCTGAGGTGACCGACCCGGTCGCGCTCGGCACCGCCGGCGTCGTGCTGGCCGCCACCCTCGCGGCGGCCACGGCCGGCACCCGCCGCGTGCCCCCGGCGGCGGTCGCCGTGGTGGGCGCGGTGTACCTGGTGGCCGTCGGCGCGGTCGGCTTCGCCGCGGCCGAGACGGCGGTACGCGGGGTGCTGCCCACCGTGGCGTTCCTCGTCGTCGTGCTGGTGCTCGCCGACCTCGCCGACCGGGAGGGCGTGTTCACCTGGGCGGCCGCGGCGACGGCCCGGCGGGCGGGGCGCTCGGCCGGCGCGCTGCTCGGCCGGGTGGTGCTGCTCGCCGCCGGGGTGACGGCGCTGCTCAGCCTGGACGCCACGGTCGTCCTGCTCACCCCGGTCGTGCTGGCCACCGCCACCCGGATGGGGCTGCCGGCGCGCCCGCACGCCGTCGCCACCGGGCACCTGGCCAACTCCGCGTCGCTGCTGGTGCCGGTGTCGAACCTGACCAACCTGCTGGCGTTCTCCGCGAGCGGGCTGTCGTTCCTCGCCTTCGCCGGGCTGATGGCCGGCCCCTGGGGAGCCGCGGTCGCCGTCGAGTACCTGGTGCTGCGGCGGCTGTTCCGCGCCGACCTCGCGGTGCCCGTCTCCGCTCCGGTGGCCGAGGTGCCGCCGGCGCCGCGGGCCGCCCTGGCCGTGGTCGGGCTGACCGCCCTCGGCTTCGGCGCCGCCTCGCTCGCGGGCCTGCCGCCGGTGTGGCCGGCCGTGGCCGGGGTCGCCGTGCTCGCCGCCCGGCTGGCGCGGGCCGGGCGGCTGCGGGCGGCCGACGTCGTGACCGCCGCCGACCTGCCGTTCGCGCTGTTCGTCTGCGGGCTGGCGGTGGTCGTGCAGGCCGTCCTCGGCGCCGGGCTCGAGCAGGGGCTGGCGCGGCTGCTCCCCGACGGCGAGGGGCTGGCCGAGCTGCTGGCGGTCGCCGTCGTCGCCGCGGTGCTGGCCAACGTCGTCAACAACCTGCCGGCCACGCTGGCGCTGCTGCCGGTGGCCGCGGCCGTGGGCCCGGGCGCGGTGCTCGCCGTCCTGATCGGCGTGAACGTCGGGCCGAACCTCACCTACGCCGGGTCGCTGGCCAACCTGCTGTGGCGCCGGGCCCTCGGGACGGAGGCGCCGTCGGCGGCGCGGTTCGGCGCGCTCGGCCTGGCGACGGTGCCGCTCACCCTGCTCGCGGCCACCGTCGCCCTCTGGCTCATGGTGAGGTGATGGAACGGCCGCCCTTCAGGGTCCCGCGCCGAGCTTGCGAGGCGTGGGGGGAAGGGTGGTCCTTCATTCGCCGCCGCGACCGGGCTCGCCGATGGCGACCATCGCCTCGACGGCACGGCGGGCGCGGGCGGCGGTCTCCGGGTCGACGTCGATCGCGCCCTCGCCGGTGCGCAGCGTGTGCAGCAGCTTGGCCGGGGTGATCATCTTCATGTAGCGGCAGGCGGCGCGCTCGTTCATCGGGATGAACGCCGTCCCGCTGTTGAGCGCCCGCAGCTGGTGCAGGATGCCGACCTCGGTGGCCACCAGCACCTGGCCCGACGACGTCCGGGCCGCGGCCTCGACCATGCCGCCGGTGGACAGCACGCGGGTGCGGTCGGCCGGCAGATCGCCGTGGCTGACCAGGTCGAGCACCGAGGTGGTGCAGCCGCACTCGGGGTGCACGAGGATCTCCGCGTCCGGGTGCGCGGCGATCTGCGCGCGCACGTCGGCCGGGCTGATGCCCGCGTGCACGTGGCACTCCCCCGCCCAGACGTGGATGTTCTCCCTCCCGGTCACGCGCTTGACGTGCGCGCCGAGGAACTGGTCGGGGCAGAAGAGGATCTCGCGGTCCTCGGGGATCGAGCGGATGACGTCGGCGGCGTTCGACGACGTGCAGCAGATGTCGGTCTCGGCCTTCACCGCGGCGGTGGTGTTGACGTAGCTGACGACGACGGCGCCCGGGTACTGGGCCTTCCACTCGCGCAGCTGCTCGGCGGTGATCGAGTCGGCCAGCGAGCAGCCGGCCGCGTGGTCGGGCAGCAGCACCGTCTTGTCCGGCGAGAGGATCTTCGCGGTCTCGGCCATGAAGTGGACGCCGCAGAAGACGATCTCGCGGGCGTCGGTCTGCGCCGCGACCCGCGACAGGTAGAGCGAGTCGCCGGTGAAGTGGGCGACGTCCTGGATCTCGGGCACCTGGTAGTTGTGCGCGAGCACCACCGCGCCGCGCTCGTCGGCCAGCCGGCGGACCTCGGCCGCCCAGGTCTCGTACTCGGCGGGCGACAGGGTGCGCTCGTCGCCGGCGACGGCGGGGGTGGCGGGCGCGATGGTCGCGGTCACGGGGCTCCTCGGAGATGCGGGGGGCTCATCGTCCCCGTCCCGCCGTCGGAGGCCGGACCGGGGTGCGCCGGGTACAACGCCGGCCGCCCCGGCCCGCTTCCCGCTTCCCGTCGGACGTCGGCGCCGGTCGTCAGCGCCGGACGTCGAACGACAGGAAGGTCACCCGGCTGCCCTGCACCACCCGCGGGTCCTCGAACGCGATCTCCGGCGGGCCGCCCGCGCCGAAGTAGGGCCGGCCCGAGCCGAGCACCACCGGGACCTGCGCCAGCACCACCCGGTCGACCAGGCCCGCCCGCAGCGCCTGCCCGCCGACGTCGCCGGCGCTCACCGTGACGTCCCGATCGCCCGCGAGCTCCCGGGCGCGCTCCACCGCCGCCGGCACGTCGGGCGCGAAGGTGAAGGGCGCGGCGCCCCGGTGCGGCCAGTCGTCGGCCGGCCGGTGCGTCACGACGACGACGTGCCCGCCGTTCGGCGGGACGCCGCCCCAGCCGTCGGTGATGTCGAACAGACGGCGGCCGCAGACCATGACGCCCACGCGGCCGGCGAACTCGCGCAGGAACTCCGCCGTCGGGGCGGTCACCCGGAACGGCCGGGCGGGGTCGCTGAAGGTCAACTCGACGTCCCCGTTGCCGTACCAGTCGAACAGCGGCCCCGGCATGTCGTCGTCGCGGCCGACGAACCCGTCCAGCGAGACCGCCGCGAACAGCACCACCGCGCCCATGGCGCACCTCCTCCGTCCCGGCTCCCCGGCGGAGCCGCTGAGGGTCAGACCGCGCCGCCGTCCTCAACTCATCGGTTGAACAGGCGAGGTGAGACCGGACACACCGCCCCCGGACCTACGATTCCCGCGCCGCACCGACCTCAGCCAAGGGACCCCCATGCGCCGTCGCCCCCTCCCCCTCGTCCTGGCCGCCGCCACCACCCTCGCGGTCGTGGCCTGCGCCCCGCAGGAGGAGTCGACCGACGCCGGCGCCTCCTCCGGCGGCGGCTCGGCCACCACCGGCGCGTGCACGCCCGACGAGCTCGACACCCTCGAGCCGGGCACCCTGACCGTCGCCACCGACCAGCCCGCCTACGAGCCGTGGATGGTCGACGACACCCCGGAGAACGGCGAGGGCTTCGAGTCCGCCGTCGCCTACGCCGTCGCCGAGCAGCTGGGTTACGCCGAGGACGACGTCACCTGGACCCGCGTGCCGTTCAACGCCGCCATCCAGCCCGGCCCGCGGCCCTTCGACTTCGACATCAACCAGTTCTCGATCACCGAGGAGCGCCGGCAGGCCGTCGACTTCTCCTCGCCGTACTACACGGTCAGCCAGGCGGTCATCACCACCGCCGGCTCCGCGGCCGACGGCGCGGCGAGCCTCGACGAGCTGCGCGACCTCCGCCTCGGCGCCCAGGTGGCCACCACCAGCCTCGACGTCCTCACCACGGTGATCGACCCCGAGTCCGACCCGGTCGTGTTCAACACCAACGACGACGCCAAGCTCGCGCTGCAGAACGGCCAGGTGGACGCGATCGTCGTCGACCTGCCGACGGCCTTCTACATCACCGCCGCCGAGCTCGACAACGGCGTGATCGTGGGCCAGATCGAGGACTCGGGCGAGAGCTCCACGGCCGAGGGCGACCAGTTCGGCCTGCTCCTCGCCAAGGACAGCCCGCTCACCGACTGCGTCAGCCAGGCCGTCGACGCCCTGCGCGAGGACGGCACGCTCGCCGACCTCGAGCAGCAGTGGCTCTCCGACGTCGCCGACGCGCCCGTCCTGTCCTGAGCACCGTCCTCCCCGGCGGGGCGCTGCCCCCGCCGAGCGCGCTCGAGCTCGAGCGCCGGGCCTGGCGCACCCGCCGGGCCCGGCGCTCGACGCTGGTCGCGCTGGCCTCGACGCTGCTGTTCGCCGTCGTCGCCTACCTCGCGGTCACCCGCTCGCCGGGCTGGCCGCGGGTGCAGGCCACCTTCTTCTCGCCGTCGGCCGCGCTCGACGCGCTGCCGGAGATCGCCGAGGGGCTGCTGGTCAACCTGCAGGTGCTCGTCGTCGGCGGGCTGCTCGTGCTCCTCGTCGGGCTCGGCACCGCCGCACTGCGGACCCTGCGCGGGCCGGCGTGGGCGCCGCTGCGCATCCTCGCCACGGTCTACGTCGACCTGTTCCGCGGCATCCCGCTGATCATCGTGCTGTACCTGGTCGGCTTCGGGTTCCCCGCGCTCGGCCTGCAGGGCGTGCCGACGTCGCCGTTCGTCCTCGGGACGGCGGCGATCGTGCTCGTCTACTCCGCCTACGTGGCCGAGGTGTTCCGCGCCGGCATCGAGTCGGTGCACCCCAGCCAGCGCGCCGCCGCCCGCTCCCTCGGGCTCACCCACCGCCAGACGATGCGGATCGTGGTGCTGCCGCAGGCGCTGCGCACGGTCACCCCGGCGCTGCTCAACGACTTCGTCGCGCTGCAGAAGGACGTCGGCCTGATCTCCGTGCTCGGCGCGATCGACGCCGTCCGCTCGGCGCAGATCCAGGTCGGGCAGACCTTCAACTTCACGCCCTACGTCGTCGCCGGGCTGCTGTTCGTGCTGCTCGCCGTCCCGTCGGCCCGGCTGGCCGACGCCGTCACCGCGCGGGCGCGCCGCCGCCAGCAGAGCGGGTCGCTGCTGTGAGCGTCCTCGAGCTGCGGAACATCGTGAAGGCGTTCGGGTCGAACGTCGTGCTGCGCGGCGTGGACCTCGCCGTCGACGAGCACCGGGTGGTGGCGCTCATCGGCGGGTCGGGGTCGGGCAAGTCGACGCTGCTGCGCTGCGCGTCGCTGCTGGAGACCGTCGACGACGGCCAGGTGCTGCTCGACGGCGAGGACGTCACCGACCCGCGGGTCGACGCCGACCGGGTGCGCCGGCGGATGGGCGTCGTCTTCCAGGCCTACAACCTCTTCCCCCACCTGTCGGTGCTCGACAACGTGACGCTCGCGCCGACCGCCGTGCACGGGCGGCCGCGGGCGGAGGCGGTCGAGGAGGCGCGCGGCCTGCTGGCGCGGATCGGCCTGGCCGACAAGGCCGCCGAGTACCCCGACCGGCTGTCGGGCGGCCAGCAGCAGCGGGTGGCGATCGTGCGCGCGCTCGCCGTCCGCCCGCGGGTGCTGCTGCTCGACGAGGTGACCAGCGCGCTGGACCCCGAGCTCGTCGGTGAGGTGCTCGCGCTGGTGCGCGAGGTGGCCGGTCAGGGCATGACGATCGTGATGGCCACCCACGAGATGGGCTTTGCCCGCCAGGTGGCCGACACGGTGGCCTTCCTCGACGGCGGGGTGCTGCTGGAGTCCGGCCCGCCGGCGCAGGTGCTCGGCGAGCCGGAGCACCCGCGCACGCGGCGGTTCCTCGCCCGGGTCATCGACGCCGGGCGACTGTAGGGACGCCCGGAGGGAGCCGCCCTGCGAGGGCGGGGTCCCGGCGCGGGGGCCGGAGGCCTCCCGGCGGGTCCTCGCGGATGGGCTCAGCTCGTCAGGGGGACGGCACGTGGCCGCGGTGCGGTCCGGAGGACCGCAGTGTCACCGGAGGTGTGCCGTGTCGTTGACGACGCGGACGGACGTGCGGCCGTCGGAGCTCCACGCGACCGTCGACAGCGACGCCGCCTCGAGGAACACCCGGTGCACCACCTCGTCGGCGACGCCGAGGCCCGCGGCGAGCATCAGCTTGATCGGCGTGACGTGGCTGACCAGCAGCACCGTCCTCCCGGCGTGCCGCTCGAGCAGCCGCGCCCGCGCCCGGGCCACCCGCCGCGACACGTCGGCCACCGACTCGCCATTGGGCGCGGCCACCGTCACGTCGGACATGAACCGGCGCGCGGCCAGCGGGTGCCGCTGCTGCGCCTCGGCGCCGGTCAGCCCCTCGAGGTCGCCGAAGTCGAGCTCGACCAGGTCGTCGTCGAGGTCCACCGGCAGGCCGAGCGCGCCGGCCACGACCTCGGCGGTCTCCCGCGTCCGGCGCAGCGGCGAGGCGACGACGACCTCGATGCCGAGCTCCTTCGCCCGGACGGCGGCCGCCTCCGCCTCCGCGCGCCCGGTGGCCGACAGCGGCAGGTCGTTGCGGCCGCTGTAGCGCCGCTCGGGGGTGTGCTCGGTGCGCCCGTGCCGCAGCAGGTGCGTCACCGTGGTGACCGGCGGCGCGGGCTCGGCGCCCGGCTGGACGTCGTCCTCGACCACGGTCGGCTCGGCGGCGAGGTCGCGGTGCACGGGCCGGCCGTCCATCGCGCTGTTGGCCAGGGCGTCGGCGGCGCCGTTCTGCGCGCGCGGCACCCAGGTGTAGCGGACGCTGCCCAGCCGCCGGGCGATCTCCCGGGCCTGCACGGCCAGCTTCTGCATGTCGGGGTGCTTGATCTTCCAGCGTCCGGACATCTGCTCGACGACGAGCTTGGAGTCCATCCGGACCTCCACGTCGGCGCTCGCGTCCAGGTCGAGCGCCGCCTGCAGCCCGGCCACCAGCCCGCCGTACTCGGCCACGTTGTTGGTGGCCCGGCCGACCGAGGCCGCCCGCTCGGCGAGCACCCGCCCGGTGTCGGCGTCGCGCACCAGGGCGCCGTAGCCGGCCGGCCCCGGGTTGCCCCGCGAGCCGCCGTCGGCCTCGACGACGAACCGCCGGCTCACAGCCCGGACTCGGCGGTGCGGACGAGGATCCGGCCGCAGTTCTCGCAGCGCACCACCTCGTGCGGGTCGGCGTTGCGGACCGCGGCGAGCTCGCGGCCGTTGAGCTCGATGCGGCAGCCCTGGCACTGGCGGGCCTTGAGCATGGCCGCGCCGGTGGTGCCGGTCTGGGTGCGGATGCGGTCGTACAGCGTCAGCAGCGGGGCCGAGATGCCGGCGGCGACCTCGTCCCGCGCGGCCTGGTGCCGCGAGGTCGAGTCGGCGATGTCGGCGAGGGAGTCGTCGCGGAGCTGCTCGGCGCGCTCGCGGTCGGCGACGGCCGAGGCCCGGCCGGTCTGGGCGGCGACCAGCGCGGCGTCGGCGGTCTCCCGGCGCTCCATCAGCTCGAGCACCTGGTCCTCCAGGTCGGACTGCCGCCGCCCCAGCGACTGCAGCTCCGACTGCAGCGAGGTGATCTCCTTCGGCGTCGCCGCCCCGGAGTCGATCCGGGACCGGTCGCGGTCGGCGCGCTGCCGGACGGTGTCGACGTCGCCCTCGAGCCGCTTCTGCTCCCGGTCGAGGTCGCGCACCTCGGTCTCCGCGCGGACCTCCGCCTCGGCGAAGGTCCGCTCGGACTCCAGCGCGGCCTCGACGGCGGCCGTCTCCGGCAGCGTCCGCTTCCGGTGGGCGAGCTGGGTGAGCGCGACGTCCTCGTCGGCCAGCGCCAGGAGCTTCTGCTGCTCGAAGTGGTCGGCCTTCACCAGGACAACCTACCGGGGCAACGCCCGGGCCCCCGGTCCTCCCGCTACCTGCCGGCCGCGCGCCTCCCCGTGCCCTGCTCCACCCCGGGCGGGGCGGACTCCAGCGGGTCGGGGAGCTCGCGGAACGTCGGGTCCTCGCGCTCGGCGGTGTAGTCGGCCGGTGCCGTCGCGTCGACGCCGTCGGACACCCTCATCGCCCGCAGGACCACGGTGACGAGCACGGCCACCAGCAGGTTGGCCAGCAGCGCGAGCAGCCCGGTGTAGACGCTGGAGGCGCTGTCGAGGCCGAGCTTGGACAGCGCGAACGACGAGCCGCCGAAGTGCTCGCGGACGACCGTGCCGTCCGGGCCCAGGCGCGGGATGTTGTAGAGCATCAGCAGGCCGGAGGCCATGCCGGCGAACCAGCCGGCGATGAGCCCGCCGCGGTGCAGCCAGCGCGTGTAGAGGCCCAGCGCGACCGCGGGCAGCGTCTGCAGGATGATCACGCCGCCGATGAGCTGCAGGTCGATGGAGAACTGCGGGTCGATGAACAGGATCGCCGCGACCGCGCCGAACTTGACCACCAGCGAGACGATCTTGGCGACCTGCGCCTCCTGCCGCGGGGTGGCGTCCCGCTTCAGGAACTCCTTGTAGATGTTGCGGGTGAACAGGTTCGCCGCAGCGATCGACATGATCGCCGCCGGCACCAGCGCGCCGATGCCGATGGCGGCGAACGCGACGCCGGCGAACCAGCTCGGGAACATCTCCTGGAACAGGACCGGCACGATCGTGTTGCCGTCCTCGCCGATCGGCGTGACACCGGCGGCGATCGCCATGAAGCCCAGCAGCGCGATGAAGCCGAGCGCCAGGCTGTAGACCGGCAGCGCGCTCATGTTGCGCTTGAGCACGTCGCGGTTGCTGGCGGCCAGCACGCCGGTGAGCGAGTGCGGGTAGAGGAACAGCGCCAGCGCCGAGCCGAGGGCGAGCGTCGCGTACCCCAGCTGCCCGGTCGCCGGGAGGATGACCCCGGCTCCGGTGCCGGCGGAGAACTTCTCCTCGGCCGCGCCGAAGATGGCGTCCCAGCCGCCCAGCTTCACCGGGATGACGATGACCGCGACGATGATCGTCAGGTAGATCAGCGTGTCCTTGACGAACGCGATGAGCGCCGGCGCCCGCAGCCCGGAGTTGTAGGTGTAGAGCGCCAGGATCACGAACGCGACGATCAGGGGCAGCTCGCCCTCGACGCCCATCGCCTTGAGGATCGCCTCGATGCCGACGAGCTGGAGGGCGATGTAGGGCATCGTCGCGACGATCCCGGTGAGGGCGACCAGCAGCGCCAGGCCCGGGGAGTCGAACCGGGCGCGCACGAAGTCGGCCGGGGTGACGTAGCCGCGCACGTGGCTCACCGACCACAGCCGGATCACCACCAGGAAGACCAGCGGGTAGATGACCACCGTGTACGGGACGGCGAAGAACCCGGCCGCGCCCGCGCCGAACATCAGCGCCGGGACGGCGACGAACGTGTAGGCGGTGTAGAGGTCACCGCCGAGCAGGAACCAGGTGACCCAGGTGCCGAAGTTGCGCCCGCCCAGGCCCCACTCGTCGAGGTGCATGAGGCTCTCCGCCCGCCGCCAACGCGAGGCGACGAACCCCAGCACCGTGACGACGACGAAGAAGAAGATGACGATCGACAGCTCGACGACGTTGACCCCGTCCACGGCTCAGCGCCCCCCGTCCCGGTCGGTGTCGCGCGGCGTCGTGCCCCGCGCGGTGGTGTCGCGTGCAGTGGTGTCCCGCGGCGTCGTGTCCCGCGCGACCGCGGCGCGGGCGGCGGCCTGCTCGGCCGGGCTGCGCCGGGTGGCCCGGTAGACGACCACCGTGGTCAGCACGCCGAGGGCGACGAACAGCAGCTGCACCCAGTAGAAGAACGGCCAGCCGAACAGCGTCGGCTCCACGCGGTTGAACAGCGGGACGAGCAGCGGCACCACGATCGGCACCAGCAGCAGCCAGTTCCACGGGCTGCGGTCGCTGCGCACCGGCGCCTCGTCGGTCCCCCGCGGTCCTCCCGCGGGCGGTGTCACTGCGCTGGCCATCCGTCCCCTCCTCGTCCACCGGCCCGTCGGGCCGGGTCGTCCCCCGTGCGCGGGCCCCGGTGCACCGTCCAGGGATCGGTGCGCAGCCGCGACGCGGCCACCGAGACCCTGCCCGACAGGTCCCGGGCCAGCACGTCCGCGGCCACGGGCACCCAGGGCCACTCGGAGGCGAAGTGTGCCACGTCACAGACCGCGGGCCCGTCCGACTCCCGGGACTCCGACACGGGGTGGTGGCGCAGGTCGCTGGTGAGCAGGACGTCGGCGCCGGCGGCCGCGGCGGCCGGCAGCAGCGAGCCGCCGCTGCCCCCGCAGACGGCGACCGTGCGCACGGGCCGGTCCGGGTCCCCGGCCGCGCGGACGCCGCCCTCGGTGGCGGGCAGCACCGCCGCGGCGAGCGCGGCGAACCCCGCCAGTGTGGTCGGCTCGGGCAGCTCCCCCACCCGGCCGAGCCCCTGCCGCGAGCCCGGTGCCACCGGCTCCAGCGGCCGGGTGCCGGTCAGCCCGAGGACGGCGGCCAGCGCGTCGTTGACCCCGACGTCGGCGGCGCGGTCGGCGTTGGTGTGCGCGACGAACAGCCCGCACCCCGCCCGGACCAGCCGGTGCACCAGCCGCCCCTTCGGGTCGCCGGCGGGGACGCCGTGCACCGCGGTGAGGAACAGCGGGTGGTGGGTGACGAGCAGCTGCGCGCCGATGGCGATCGCCTCGTCGACGACGGCGGCGACCGGGTCGACGGCGACGAGCACGCGCCCGACCGGCTCGGCCGGGTCGCCGCACACGAGCCCGACGGCGTCCCAGCCCTCGGCCAGCGCCGGGTCGTAGCGGGCCTCCAGCGCGGCGACGACCTCGCCCAGGGTGGCGGTCACGGGCGCCGACCCTAGGTGCGCCGCCCCGGCCCCCCGCCCGCCGGGTGGCAGGCTCGGTCCCGTGGCGGACAGGTCGCTGCGCGCACCCGCGTGGCTCGAGGAGCTGGTGCGCACCTCGCCGCCGCCGGTGCCGTGGCGCGACGTCGCCCGCTTCGCCGTCGCGGTGCCCGCGCCGCTGGCCGTGGCGCTGCTCGTCGGCGGCCAGCACGCCCTGGGCGCCGGCGTCTTCGGCACCACCGGCGCGCTCGCCGCCACCCTCGCCCCGCAGGGCGGGCCGCTGCGCGACCGGCTGCGGCGCACCGCGGCCGCGGTCGGCTTCGGGGCCGTGGGCCTCGTGGCCGGGCAGTACGCCAGCGGCGGCGGGGTGCTGCCCGTCCTCGTGGTCGCGCTGCTGGCAGCCGCGGCAGCGCTGATCAGCGCGGTCAACTCGGCGATGTCGCTGGGCGCGCTGCAGCTGCTCGTCTACACGGCGCTGGCGTCCGGCCTGGTCACCTCGCTGCCGGCGGAGGCGGAGGTGGCGTTCTTCGCCGCGGGCGCCGGGTGGGCGACGCTCCTGACGCTCGTGCAGGCCGCGACCGACCCCGCCGACCCCGACCGCACCGCGGTGGCCGCCGTGCTCACCCGGATCGCCGGGCTGCTCACCGCCGTCGGCACCGACGGCGCCGACGGCGCCCGCCGTGAGCTCACCACCGCCCTGAACGCCGCCTACGACCGGGTGATCCGCACCCGCAGCCTCGCCGCCGGACGCAACCGGGAGCTCGCGGAGCTGGCCGGCGTCCTCAACGCCACTGCGCCGCTGGTGGAGGCCGCCGTCGCCTCGGCCCGGGCGGGCGTGCACGCCGACCCGCACGACGTCACCGCGGTGCACGCGCTCGCCGCGGCCGTCACCGGCGGCCGCTCGCTGCCGCCCGACCGGCCCCCGGCGCTGGAGGAGGGCCCGCCGCAGCGGCGCGCGGTCCGCCACGGCGTGCGGCTGGCGTGGGCGGTGGTCGGTGACCCCGAGGAGCGGGCCGGCGCCGCCGTCGCCCAGGACCGCCCGCCGTGGCGCGAGCGGCTGCGCGACGTCGCCGACCGCACCCTCGGCAGCCCCGACACCCGCGACTTCGCGCTGCGCCTGGTGCTGTGCATGACGATCGCCGAGGTCGCCCGCCAGCTGCTGCCCATCGAGCGGCCCTACTGGGTGCTGCTCACTGTGGCGATCGTGCTCAAGCCCGACTTCGGGTCGGTGTTCACCCGCGCCGTGCAGCGCGGCGCGGGCACGCTCCTCGGCGTCCTGATCGGCTCGCTGCTGCTGTCGGTGCTGCCCGGCAACGCCTGGGTGGTCGCGGCGATGGCCGTCGGCGCCGGGCTGCTGCCGTGGGCGCGGGGCGCCAACTTCGGCCTGTTCTCGGTGTTCCAGACGCCGGTGATCATCCTGCTGCTCGACCTCGCCGTGCCGGGCGGGCCGGGGCTGGTCGGCGCCCGGCTGGTCGACACCCTCATCGGCTGCACGATCGTGCTGGTCGCGGGCTACCTGCTGTGGCCGCAGACCTGGCGGGCGCCGCTGGACGAGGCGATGCGCGCGGCCGCCCTCGCCCTCGACGAGTTCGTCGGCGCGGCCTTCGGCGAGGACGCCGTCGTCCGGCGGCGGGCGCGCCGGCGGGCCTACCGGGCGCTCACCGAGCTGCACACCCAGCTGCAGCGGCGGCTGGCCGAGCCGCCGCCGATCAGCACCCGGGCCGGGGCGTGGTGGCCGGTGATCGTGCAGCTGGAGCGGACGGCCGACGCCGTCACCGAGGCGGTCATCGCCGTCCGGCACGGCGGGCACTCCCCCGACCCGGCGCAGGTGGCGGTGCTGCGGCGCGCGCTGCGCGAGCTGGAGGACGACGTCCGCGCGCACCGGCCGCCCGACGACGCCGAGATCCACGCCGACGGCGTCCTCGCCCCGGTGGCGCGCGAGGTCGACGCCGCCCGCCGGCTCGTGCGCGACGCCGCCCCGGGCAAGCGGCCGGAGTCGGCGGCCCCGGGCGGCTGAGGGGCCTCTGTCGTCCTATCGGCCCCCGGTCGCCGCCCGCGGGGACCTGCGTTGTCATGGACGGATGCCGCGCCGCCGCCGGGCCACCCCGCCCGCGCCCCGCATCCCGATCGTCCCGGGCACCGGCGGTCCCCCGCCGCCGGGCTCGCGCACCGTCCGCACCGACGACGGCGTCGACCTGCACGTGGAGTTCGACGGCCCCGAGGACGCGCCGGTCACCGTCGTCTTCTGCCACGGCTTCACCGCCCGCCTGGGCGAGTGGCAACTGCAGCGCGAGGCCGTCCGCGACCGCGCCCGCCTGGTGCTGTGGGACCACCGCGGCCACGGCCGGTCGAGCTGGGCCGACCCGACGACGGCGACCATCGACCGCACCGCCCGCGACCTCGGCCAGGTGCTCGACGCCGTCGTCCCCGCGGGCCGGCCGGTCGTGCTGGCCGGGCACTCGATGGGCGGCATGACGGTCATGGCCTACGCCCGGCAGCGGCCGCAGGAGATCGGCGCCCGCGTCGTCGGCGCCTTCCTGCTGGCCACCTCCGCGGGCGGCCTGGTGTCCGAGGGCCTGCTCGGTGCGGCCGTGGGGCTGATGCGCCGGCTGCACCTGCTCCCGCTCTACCTGTGGTGGCTGCGGCTGCTCGCCCCGTTCCTCGAGCGGTACCGCCGCCGCGGCACCCGGATCGGCCGCCGCGCCATGCGGAAGTACCTGTTCGGCCGCGACGACGCGACGCCCGACGCCGTCCGCGTGGTGCAGGACATGCTCGAGGAGACGCCGCTGACGGTGACCATGGCCTTCTACGGCACCTTCCTCGACCACGACGAGACCGCGGCGCTGCCGGTGCTCGCCCGGGTGCCCACGGCCGTCGTCGCCGCGGAGTACGACCGCCTCACCCCCGCCGCGCACGGCCGCCGGCTGGCCGAGCTGCTCGGGCCCGGCTGCGAGCTCGTCGTCGTCCCGGGGGCCGGGCACAGCGTGAACCTGACCCGCACGTCCGTGGTGGACGAGGCCCTGGTCGCGCTGCTCGACCGGGTGGCGGCCGGGGACGCCCGCCGGGCGGGCTGACGACGCGCCGTCCTACTGTGTCCGGCACCACAGCACGGGGTTCGGCCGGCCGGTCGGTGGACACAGGACCGGCCGGGACAGTCTCGACCAGCGAAGGAGCGACCGTGGACCGCCTGAGCTCCACCGACGCCGGCTTCTACTACGCCGAGAGCGAGAACGCGCCGCTGCACGTGGGGTCGGTCGCCGTCTTCGAGGGCCCGGCGCCCTCCTACGGCGACCTCGTGCGGCTGCTGCTCAGCAAGCTGCCCCAGGTGCCGCGCTACCGGCAGCGGGTGCGCGAGGTGCCGCTGAACCTGGGCCGGCCGCTGTGGGTCGACGACCCGCACTTCCAGATCCTCTACCACGTCCGGCACACCGCCCTGCCCAAGCCCGGCGGCCAGGAGCAGCTGCGCAACCTCGCGGGGCGCGTGCTCGGACAGCGCCTGGACATGGCCAAGCCGCTGTGGGAGGTGTGGCTGGTCGAGGGCCTGGAGGACGACCGGTGGGCGATCATCTCCAAGGTCCACCACTGCATGGTCGACGGCGTCGCCGGCACCGACCTGATGCAGGTCATGTTCGACCTCGACCCGAACGCCGAGCACCCCGCGCCGCGCGACTGGTCGCCGCAGCGCACCCCCTCGGGCCTCGCGATGGCCGCCGGCGCGGTGGCCGAGACGATGACGGCGCCGCTGCGCCAGCTGACCTCGCTGCCCGGCCCGGAGGCGGTCTCGCACGGCGCGAAGGGCCTGGTGTCCAGCGCCCGCGCCGCGGCCGCGAGCCTGCCCACGCTCGCCCGCCAGGCGCTCACCCCGCTGGCCCGCACGCTCACCGGCCCGATCGGCCCGCACCGGCGGTGGGCGTGGTCGGACGCGGAGCTCGCCGAGATCAAGGCGGCCCGCGCGGGACTCGGCGGCACGGTCAACGACGTCGTCCTCACCGCGATCACCCGCGGCTTCCGCGACCTGCTGCAGGGCCGCGGCGCGCTCGGCGGGGACACGGTCGTGCGCACCATGGTGCCGATCTCGGTGCGCCGGGAGGACGAGCGCGGGTCGCTCAACAACCAGGTGACGGCGGTCTTCGTCGACCTGCCCGTGGGCGAGCCCGACCCCGTGGCCCGGCTGGCGTCCATCCGGCGCCAGATGGACGAGTACAAGAAGACGATGCAGGCCGTCGACGCCCGCTCGATCATCGCGATGGGCGACTACATGGCCCCGACGCTGCTCGCGCTCGGCGTGCGGGCGGCGGCCTCGGCCGGCCAGCTGTGGTGCCAGGCGGTGACCACCAACGTGCCCGGCCCCCGCGTGCCGCTGTACGTGCTCGGCAGGCGGATGGTCTCCGCGCACCCGTACGTCCCCATCGGCGGCGGCACCCGGATCTCGATCGGCATCTTCAGCTACCTGACCTCGATGACGTTCGGGATCAACGCCGACTTCGACGCCTTCCCCGACCTCGACGTCCTCTCCGACGGCATCCGGCGGGGCCTCGACGAGCTGGTGGGCCTCGCCTCCGCCCAGCCCGCGGCGGCGAGCCGGTGACCCGGTTCACCTCCGGAGGGGTCGGGTAGCGGAACCGTCGTGACCGCTCCGCAGACCGACCTCACCGTCGCCGTCACCGGCCCCACCGGGACCTTCGGCGAGGGCCTCGTGCCCCTGCTCCAGACCGACGACCGGGTGCGCCGGGTCGTGGGCATCGCCCGCCGACCGTTCGACCCGGCCGCCCGCGGCTGGACGAAGATGGAGTACCGGCGGGGCGACGTCCGCGACGCCGGCGCGCTGCGGGAGGCCTTCGCCGGCGCCGACGTCGTCGTGCACCTGGCGTTCCTCATCACCGGCAACGCCTCCCGGCAGACCACCCGCGCGATCAACGTCGACGGCACGCTCAACGCCTTCAGGGCCGCCGCGGCCGCCGGCGCGGAGCGGTTCGTCTACGCCTCCTCGGTGGCCGCCTACGGCTTCCACGCCGACAACCCGGTCGGCATGACCGAGGAGTGGCCGGTCCGGCCGGCGTCGCGGCTGTTCTACGCGCAGGAGAAGGCCGAGCTCGAGCACCTGCTCCAGGAGGAGGCGGCGAGGCACCCGGAGATCGGGCTCTACCTGCTGCGCCCGCCGGTGGTGCTCGGCCCGCACACGCTCGGCGCCAAGGACGTGCTGCCGGGCCCGCTGGCGCCGCTCGGGCGGCGCCTCGCCGAGCAGTCCACCCGCCGGCTGCCGGTCCCGGTGCCGGTGGCGGTGCCCGCCCTGCCGCTGCAGTTCATCCACGAGGACGACGTCGGTTCCGCGCTGCTGCAGTGCGTCGTCGCCGCCGGCCCGCCCGGGGCCTACAACATCGCCGGCGACGGCGTGCTGACCGCCGCGGACGTCGCCCGCGAGTACGGCGCGCTGCCCCTGCCGCTGCCCGCGGCGCCGGCCCAGCTCGCCGCGCGGGCCGTGGCGCGGCTGCCGTTCCTGCCGCCGGTGGCCGAGTGGGTGGAGGCGGCGAGCCACCCGGCGATCATGGACACCACCAAGGCCCGCGAGCAGCTGGGCTGGCGCCCGAACTACTCCGGGCTGGAGGCGCTGCGGGCCACGCTCCGATCGGGGTGAGGGGCCTTCTCCCCGCGGCGCCTGACCGGCAGGCTCGGCGTCCCCCGGGCGGAACCGCGGCTGCCCTCGGCCGTTCGACCCGAGCAGCAACGGAGGACCCCGGGTGAGCCCCGGAGAGAGGTGCGCATGACCCCGCCGCTGGACACCGACGTCCCGCTGATCGTGCTGACCGACGTGGGCAGCGAGGTGGAGCGCCGGCTGGTGGCCGACGCCCTGCCCGCCGACCCCGGGCGCGCCACCGTGCTGCCGCTGCGCGGCGAGGCGCTGGCCGGCCCGCTCGCCGACGCCTCCCCCGACACCGTGGTGACGGCGGTGCGCGTCGCCTGGTCCGGCCGGCGCCCCGCCGCGCCCGGCCGCCGCGCGGGCACCCGCCGCCGGCTGCACGACGCCCGGCCCTCGCTGCTGCGCCGCCCGCCCGCGGCGCTGCAGGCCGCCGCGCTGCGCCGCGACCCCGACCGGGCGCGGGTCGTCGTCGCCGAGCCCGCCACCGTGACCGAGCTGCGCGAGCGCTGGGACGGCACCGGCGACGTCGCCGCCTTCATCGCCCACCAGGCCGCGCTCGCGCTCGACCGCGCCGAGCGGCTGGTGGTCGGCGACCGCGCCAAGGTGCCGCGGCACGTCGCCGAGGCGATCCAGTACAGCCCGGAGTTCCGCGCCGAGGTGGCCGCGCTGGCCGACCGGCTGGAGCGCCCCGAGGAGGAGGTCACCGCCGAGGCGGTCGAGGACCTGCGCGGGCTGGTCGCGGCGATGGACCCCGTCGCCGTCGAGCTGTTCACCGGGCTGCTGCGGCCGGTGCACGCCCGCGCGTGGGACGTGCAGGCCGACACCGCCCGCCTCGACGACCTGCGCGAGCTCAACCGCCGGCACCCGCTGGTGTTCCTCCCCAGCCACCGCTCCTACGTCGACCCGCTCGTGCTCGCCGACGTCCTCGCCGCCCACGACTTCCCGCGCAACCACGTCCTCGGCGGGGACAACCTGCGCTTCTGGCCGGTCGGCCCGATCGCCAAGCGCGCCGGTCTGGTCTTCATCCGCCGCAGCTTCGGCGACGACCAGGTCTACAAGCTCGCCGTCCGCGAGTACTTCGCCTTCCTGCTGGCCAAGCGGTTCAACCTCGAGTGGTACATGGAGGGCGGCCGGTCGCGCACCGGCAAGCTGCGCCCGCCCCGCCACGGGCTGCTGCGCTTCGTCGCCGACGCCGTCGAGCGGGGCCGGGTGGAGGACGCCTACGTCGTCCCCGTCTCGATCACCTACGACCAGCTGCGCGAGGTCACCGGCATGGCCGCCGAGCAGGGCGGCGCGGCCAAGCGCGGCGAGGGCCTGTCGTGGATGGCGTCCTACATCCGCGAGCAGGTGCGCACCCCGCTGGGCACGGTGCACGTCGGGTTCGCCGAGCCGATCTCCCTGGCCGCGGCGCTGCGCGGCGGCGCCGACCCGGCCGACCCCGACGCCCGCCGGCTCACCCTGCAGAAGGTGGCCTTCCAGGTCGCCGTCGGCATCAACTCCGTCACCCCGGCGACGGCGACCGCGCTGGTCACCCTGGCGCTGCTCGGCGTCCGCGACCGGGCGCTCACCCTCGCGCAGGTGCAGCGGGTGCTCGAGCCGCTGCTGGCCTACCTCACCGCGACCGGCCGGCCGCACTCCGGCGTCGCGCTGCACACCCCGCGCGGCGTGCGCCACGTGCTCGGCGCGCTGGCGCAGCAGGGCGTCGTCACCGTCTACGAGGGCGGCGAGGAGCCGGTCTACGCCATCGAGCGCGGCCAGCACCTGGTGGCCGCCTTCTACCGCAACAGCGCCATCCACCACGTCGTCGACCGGGCGATCGCCGAGCTGGTCATGCTGCGCGACCCGGTCGACCGCTGGGAGGAGGCGGGCCGGCTGCGCAAGCTGCTGGAGTTCGAGTTCTTCTTCCCCGAGCGGGAGGCATACCGGGAGCGGCTGACCGCCGAGCTCGAGCGGCTCGACCCGCACTGGGAGACCGCCGACGGCCGCGAGGTGCTCTGCGGCGCCCCGCTGCTGCTCGCCCACCGGGTGCTGCGCTCGTTCGTCGACGCGCAGCTCGTCGTCGCCGAGCGGCTGGCCGCCCGCGACCCGCGCACCCCCGTGGTGCAGGCCGACTTCCTCGCCGAGTGCAGCGGCGTGGGTCAGCAGATGCTGCTGCAGGGCCGGCTCCACGGGCCGGAGTCGCTCTCCCGCGAGCTGTTCGCCAGCGCGCTCCAGCTGGCCGCCAACCTCGACCTCGTCGACCCCGGCCGCGAGGAGCTGGCCCGCCGCCGCCAGGAGTGGGCCGCTCAAGTCCGGGACGTCGTGAGCCGAGTAGGAGTGATCGACGAGTTGGACGCCGCGGCGCGGCGGGAGAACGTGGGGGTGGAGCCGTGACCGACGGCGGGACGACGCCGGCCGGCGGGCTGGGCGCGCAGGCCGCGGCCATGGCCCGGACGAACGTGTGGACCGAGGAACAGCTGGTCGCAGACGTGGAGGCCGCCCCTCCGGGCCCGCGGATCGGCGCGTTCTTCGACTTCGACGGCACGGTCATCGACGGCTACTCGCTCGCGGCCTTCGCCCGCCACCACCTGCGCTCGCTGGAGGTGACGCCGAACTCGCTGGGCGAGCTGCTGCTCAACGGCCTGCGCGGGGTCACCACCGAGGAGGACTTCGAGCGGTTCACCGTGGCCGGTATGCGGGCCTGGGCCGGGCGCAGCGAGGACGAGCTGCTGGAGCTCGGCGAGCGGCTGTTCGTGCAGGGCATCGCCGGCTCGCTGTACCCGGAGGCGTGGCGGCTGGTCACCGCGCACCTCAACGCCGGGCACACCGTCGTCCTGGCCTCCTCGGCCACCCGCTTCCAGGTGGAGCCGGCCGCCCGCGCGCTCGGCGTCGAGCACGTGCTCGTCTCCCCCGTCGAGATCGTCGACGGCGTGTGCACCGGCCGGCCCGGCGGGCCGCTGCTGTGGCGCAAGGGCAAGGCCGCGGCCGTGCGCGCCTTCGCCGAGGAGCACGGCATCGACCTGCTGCAGAGCTACGCCTACTCCAACGGCGACGAGGACGTGCCCTTCCTGCGCACCGTCGGGCGCGCCCGCGCGCTCAACCCCGGGCGCGGGCTCGTCGCCGCCGCGCGGCACTACTCGTGGCCGGTGGCCCGCTTCCGCCGCCGCGGGAGCACCTCGCCGGTCGACCTCGCCCGCACCGTGGCCGGGATCGGCGGCATGCTGGGCGGGTTCGCCACCGGCGTCGCCGTGGGCGCGCTGGGCGGCTCCCGGCGGGAGGCGGTCGACCTCGGCATCACCCTGGCCGGCGAGCTCGGCAGCGCGATCGCCGGCGTCCGGGTCGACGTGCAGGGCGCCGAGCACCTGGCCACCCGGCCGGCGGTGTTCCTGTTCAACCACCAGAGCCAGCTCGACGTCCTGGTGCTCGCCAAGATGCTGCGCGGCGGGTTCACCGCCGTCGCGAAGAAGGAGCTGGCCAACACCCCCGGCTTCGGCCTGGCCTTCCGCCTCGCCGACGTCGCCTTCGTCGACCGCGCCGACTCCGGGCAGGCCCGCAAGGCGCTCGAGCCCGCGGTGCAGCGCCTGCGCGACGGCATCTCGCTGGTCATCGCGCCCGAGGGGACCCGGTCGGTCACCCCGACGCTCGGCCCGTTCAAGAAGGGCGCCTTCCACGTCGCCATGCAGGCCGGCGTCCCGATCGTGCCGATCGTGCTGCGCAACACCGGCGAGCTGATGTGGCGCGGGGCCACCACGGTCTCCCCCGGCGTCGTCCAGGTGCGGGTCCTGCCGCCGATCCCCACCGAGGGCTGGACGGCCGAGGAGATCGGCGACCGGGTGGCCGAGGTGCACGACCTGTACGTGCGCACGCTCGCCGACTGGGGCGGCCGCGCCGAGCGCCCGGTGGTCAGCGAGGAGCCCACCGCCGGCCAGCCGGCCGCGGTGCCCGCCACCCCGCTGGACTGGGGCAGCGCGCCGGAGATGAACCCGCTGGAGACGGCGATGTGGCGCGCGGAGGTGGCCGACCCGCGGCTGCGCGCCAACGTCGCCCTCCTCGAGCTGCTGGACCCGGCGCCGGACTGGGAGCGGCTGCGCGCCGCGCACGAGTGGGCCTCGCGGATGGTGCCGCGGATGCGCCAGCGCGTCGTCGAGCCGGCGCTGGGCATCGGCACGCCGCGCTGGGTGACCGTCGACGAGCTCGACCTCGACGCGCACGTGCACCGGGTGCGGCTGGAGGGGCCGGGCTCGATGCGGCAGCTGCTCGACGTCGTCGGGGAGTTCGTGTCCGCCCCGCTGGACCGCGACCGGCCGCTGTGGCAGGTGCTGTACGTCGAGGGGCTGGCCGACGGGCGGGCCGGCTACGTCGTCAAGACCCACCACAGCACCACCGACGGCCTCGGCGCCGTGCAGCTCATGGGGAAGCTGCACAGCCGCACCGCCGAGCACGACCCCGTGCGGCCCGAGCCGCCGGTGCCGCTGCCCGGCGACGACGTGTCCCGCACCGGCCTGCTCACCGAGCAGCTGGTCGGCACCGCCCGCTCGGCGCCGCTCGCGGTGCTGCGCCGCGGCGTCGAGGCCCTGACCACCGGTGCCCGGCCGTGGGAGGTCGTCACCTCCGCGCTGGGCTCGGCCCGCTCGGCGTCGCGCACGCTGCAGCCGCCGGGACCGGGCTCGGACCTGCTCGCCCCGCGCGGCGGCGGCTGGCACCTGGAGGTGCTCGAGGTGCCGCTGGCCGACCTCAAGGCCGGCGCGAAGGCGGCCGGCGGGTCGCTCAACGACGGCTTCCTCGCCGCGATGGTCGGCGGGTTCCGCCGCTACCACCAGCGCCACGGCGCGCCGCTGGGCACGCTGACCGTCGGCATCCCGATCAGCCTGCGCTCCCAGGACGCGCCCGAGGGCGGCAACCGGTTCACCGGCGCCCGCTTCCCCGCCCCGCTGGAGGAGGCCGACCCCGCCGCCCGCGTCCGGGCGATCCGGGAGTTCGTCCTCTCGGTGCGCGGCGACAGCGGCTCCGGCGTGCTCAACGACCTGCTCGCGCCCACGCTCAGCTGGCTGCCCGCGCCGGTGATCGGCGCGGTGTCGGGGCGGCTGACCAGCGCCAACGACGTCCAGATCTCCAACGTCCCCGGCGTCGCGCACCCCGTGTACATCGCCGGCTCGCGGATCACCCGGATGTTCCCGTTCGGCCCGCTGCCCGGCTGCGCGGCGATGATCACGCTGCTGTCGCACGAGACCCAGTGCTGCATCGGCATAAACCTCGACGCGGCCGCCGTGACCGACCCGGCGGGCCTGGTCGCCGACCTGCAGGCGGGCCTCGACGAGGTGGTGGCCCTGGGCCGGGGCTGACGCCGCGAGGTGTGGAACGCCGCCGGGGCGGTACTGGACCGGGTGTCACCCACGTCACAGGGCAGGAGCGGCCATGAGCTTCAACCTCGCCACCATCCTCCGTGAGTCGGCCCTCGCCTCGCCGGACAAGCCGATGCTGCTCATCGGCCCGACGACGCTCACCTACCGGCAGGTCGACGTCCTCTCCGGGCAGGTGGCCGCGGGGCTGCGCGCGGCCGGGCTGCGGCGCGGCGACTCGGTCGCGCTGCAGCTGCCCAACGTGCCGCAGTTCGTCCTCGCCTACTTCGGCGCGCTCAAGGCCGGGATGACCCTCGTCCCGCTCAACCCGCTGCTCAAGGCGCCCGAGGTCGCCTACCACCTGTCCGACAGCGGGGCCAAGGCGCTCGTCACCTTCGACGCCTTCGCCGACGAGGCGGTCAAGGGCGCGGCCGAGGCCGGCGGCGTCCCGGTCTGGGTGGTGTCCGCCGGGCAGGCCGCCGCACCCGCCGACACGACGCCGTTCGACGAGCTCGTCGCCGCCGGCGCGGGCGCCGACCCGGCCGAGGTCGAGCAGATGTCCCCCGAGGACACCGCGGTGATCATCTACACCAGCGGCACGACCGGGCGGCCCAAGGGGGCCGAGCTCACCCACTTCCAGGCCTACATGGCCGCGTCGGTGGCGGCGGAGACCTTCGCCTACCGCGAGGACGACGTCAGCATGGCCGTGCTGCCGCTGTTCCACGTCTTCGGCCTGTCCAGCGTGATGAACTGCGCCGTCCGCTCGGCGGCCACGCTGGTGCTGGTGCCGCGCTTCGACGTCGGCGCGGTCCTCGACGCGATGGAGCAGCACCGGGTGACGGTGTTCTGCGGCGTGCCCACGATGTTCGTGGCGCTGATGCACGCCGACCTCACCGGCCGCGACGTCTCCGCGCTGCGGATCTCCGTCTCCGGCGGCGCCTCGATCCCCGGCGAGGTGATCAAGGGCTTCGAGGCCGCCTACCCCGCGACGATCCTCGAGGGCTACGGCCTGTCGGAGACCGCCGCCATCGCAACCTTCAACCGCAGCGCCGAGGAGCGCCGCGTCCTGTCGATCGGCAAGCGGCTGTGGGGCTGCGAGGTGCGCGTCGTCGACGGCCAGGACGTCGAGCTGCCGCGGGGCCCCGAGCACGTCGGGGAGATCGTGCTGCGCGGCCACAACGTCATGAAGGGGTACCTCGGCCGGCCCGACGCCACCGCGGAGGCCATGCGGGGCGGCTGGTTCCACACCGGCGACCTGGGCTACCAGGACGACGACGGCTTCTTCTACATCGTCGACCGCAAGAAGGACCTGGTCATCCGCGGCGGCTTCAACGTCTACCCGCGCGAGATCGAGGAGGTCCTGCACGAGCACCCCGCGATCCGCGAGGCCGCCGTCATCGGCCGGCCCGACGAGCGGCTCGGCGAGGAGGTCGTCGCGTTCGTCAGCCTGCGGCCCGGCGCGACGGCCGAGCCCGCCGACGTCATCGCGTTCTGCAAGGAGCGGCTGGCGGCCTACAAGTACCCGCGTGACGTCACCGTGGTCGACGAGCTGCCCAAGGGCCCGAGCGGGAAGGTGCTCAAGACCGAGCTGCGGAGCCGCTGACGGCGACGTCGCCGAGCCAGGAGAGGACGAGGCCGGCCAGGCGGTCGGGCACCTGCAGCTGCGGCACGTGCCCGACCCCGGCCAGCTCCTCGTAGCGCCAGCCGGGGTTCTCCCGCGCCGCCTGCCGCGCGGCGTCCACCGACACCAGCCGGTCGCGGTCGCCGTGCACGAGCAGCACCGGCGCGGTCACCCGGGCCATCGCGCCCCGGTAGCGGCGCGGGTCGAGCAGGATCCACAGCAGCGAGCGCGCCGCGGCGAGGAACGCCCGGTCCATGCCGGCGGCGTCCTCGCGCTGCTCGAGCAGGGTGACCGCCCGGTCGACCACCGGCGCGGGCAGCTCGTCGGGGTCGACGCCGACCAGGTCGAGCATCGCGCGCACGCGGGTCAGCGGCGTCGACCGGACCCGCCGCAGGCGCAGGAACCGCTCCCCCACCCCGGGGACGGCGTACAGCGCGAAGGTGGCCGCCACGAGCGGGTCCAGCCTCCGGCGGCCGCCGGGCAGCGCCGGGTCGAGCAGCACCAGCGCGCGGACGGCGTCGGTCGAGGCCGCGGCGGTGAACAGCGAGATCATCCCGCCCATCGAGTTGCCGACCAGCACCGCGGGCTCCCCCACCACCTCGCGTAGGAAGCGCTGCAGGACGCCCACGTTGGCCTGCACCGTCGTCCGCCGCTCACCGGGCTCGCTGCGGCCGAAGCCCGGCAGGTCCAGGGCCCACACGCGGGCCGACGGCGTCAGCAGCGGCGCGAACAGGTCCCAGTTGCCGTGCGAGCCGCCGAGGCCGTGCACGAGCACGACGGCGGGGCCGCCCTCGAGTCCGCCGTGGTCGACGACGTGCACCGGCCCGCCGAGGTCGATCGTCCGGCCGGTCCCTGCTGGTTGCTCCACGCGCCGTCCCTCCCGCTCCGCCGGCGCGCCCGCGCCCGCTCCCCCGACGGTTCCACGACCGGGTGGACCGTGCAGCGGGACCTCTGTGGTCCGTGTGGCGTGGGACACACTGCGGTCCACCGGATCGCCCGCGATCGGGCAGTCAGGTGTGACCGGCTGCCGAGAGTGGTACCGGAGCGGACACGTGGCACCGCTGCCACGGGCGAGGAGGACGACGTGTCGGGATCCGGGTACGAGCAGCCGGCACTGCCGCTGTACCTCACGGAGGTGGGCCGCGCGTTCGGCGACTACGGCCTCTACCTGGCCGCACGGCCGCTGCTGTCGCGGCTGCCCGCCGGCGACGGGCACCCCGTGCTCGTGCTGCCCGGCCTGATGGCCGACGACATGTCCACCGTGACGCTGCGCCGCACGCTGCGCCGCCTGGGCTACCGGGTGCACGGCTGGCGCCTCGGCCGCAACATCGGCCCGACCGCCGAGTGCGTCGAGGGCATGGCGCAGCGCATCTCCGACCTGAGCGACCGCTACGGCCGGCCGATCAGCCTCGTCGGGCAGAGCCTGGGCGGCATCTTCGCCCGCGACCTGGCCCGCAAGACGCCCGACTCGGTGCGCCAGGTGATCACCCTGGGCAGCCCCTTCGCCCTGCAGCGCGACGACCAGACCCGCGCGCACAAGGTGTTCGAGCGCTACTCGCACCTGCACGTGGAGCGGCGCGTGCTGCCGCTGGAGACCGAGTCGACGCCGCTGCCGGTGCCCTCGACGTCGATCTACTCGCACCAGGACGGCATCGTGCCGTGGCAGGCGTGCCTCGACCGGCTCTCCCCCACCGCGGAGAACGTCGCCGTGTACGCCAGCCACCTCGGCATGGCCCACCACCCGGCGGTCATCTACGCGGTGGCCGACCGGCTGGCCCAGCGCGAGGGGACGTGGCGCCCGTTCCGCACCCCGCTGGCGCTGCGCCCGTGCTTCCCGCGCGCCGACGTCCCCGAGCCCTCGTGGGCGGCCGCCGCCGCGGCCTGACGCCGGGAGCGGCCCAACCGGACACCGCATCGCGGGTCTTCCTCGTGCACCGCCCGGGCTGTGGCACCGGCAGTGCACGAGGAACACCGGCGATGGGCCGTGTCGACACCGCGGCCCCTCGCCACCGCCGCGTGGCGACCTACGGCTGTCTCGGCAGGCCCGAGACGACCGCAGGTCGACAACGGGCGCGATCCCGTGCGCCGAGTGGTCACGGATCGGGGGCTCCGCCCGGCGGGGACCCCGGCAGGCGACCGCTCGACGGCGGGAGGACGGGTGGGTGGGCGCGGCAGGGATCGAACCTGCGACCGCTCGCTTGTAAGGCGAGAGCTCTCCCGCTGAGCTACGCGCCCCGCCCGCCCAGGGTAGAGGCCCTGAGCGGGGATCCCGCTCAGGCGGCCAGCGCCGCGACGGCGTCCTTCCAGCCGGACTGCTCGCGGGCGTCGCCGGGCGAGTTGACCTCGGCGAAGGCGATCTTCCCCTCGGCGTCGACGAGGAACGTCCCGCGCAGCGCCATGCCGGCCTTGTCGTTGAACACGCCGTAGGCCTGCGCGGTGGCCCCGTGCGGCCAGAAGTCCGACAGCAGCGGGAAGTCGAAGCCCTCCTGGGCCTTGAACGCCTTGAGGCTGAACACCGGGTCGGTGCTGACGGCCACGACCTGCACGCCGGCGTCGGTGTAGGTGGTCAGCTCGTCGCGCAGCTGGCAGAGCTCGCCGGTGCAGATGCCGGAGAAGGCGAACGGGTAGAAGACGACGAGGACCGGCCGGCCGCGCAGGTCCGCGAGGGAGACGACCTGGCGGTCCTGGTCGGGCAGGCTGAACTCGGGCGCGGCGTCGCCGACGGAGAGGGTCATGCCCCCATGGTGACGTGCTGGAACCGGCCGCCTCGCAGGGGCCCGCCGCGAGCGTGCGAGCGAGGGGGTCCTTCGTCCTAGCGGCGGGAGCGGGCGGCCTTCGGGGTGACCAGCCGGATGCCCGACCAGTCCTTGGCCGCGGAGATGCTGCTGGTCTGCGACAGGCCCGCGGTGGGCGCCACCTCGGTGACGTCGCCGGGCTCGACGTGGCCGGGTCGCCCGGACTTGGGCACCAGCAGCCAGACGACACCCTCGTCGGCCAGCGAGGTCAGGGCGTCGGTGAGGGCGTCGAACAGGTCGCCGTCGTCCTCGCGCCACCAGAGGAGGACGACGTCGGCGACCTCGTCGGTGTCCTCGTCGACCATGTCGCTGCCCGAGGCCTCGACGATCGAGTCCCGCAGGTCGTCGTCGGCGTCCTCGTCCCAGCCGAGCTCCTGCACGACCATGCCCGGCTTGATGCCCAGCCGGGCCGCCATGCTGGCGCTGCCCGAGTCGACGCTCATCCCTGCTGTTCCTCCGAAGGTCCGATGGTGTCCGGTCGCCGACCGGCGGGCACGCGACCGCGCAGCGCGCGTGCGTGGGGGGTGTGCGGGCCCACGGCGGACACGACCGGCGGGGATGTCACCCGCAGCCTGGTCATGTCACCCCTCTCGGACCCGGACGCGCGATCCCGACGGTGTCGGTGCGCGTGGGCAGGAGCGTAGGGCATGCCTGGTCAGGCGCAAGCCGTCGCGGAGAGCCGTCCGCGGGCGCCGACGTGGACGCGTCGGGACCTGTACGTGACGCCGGGGTGCCCGGCGGGAGACGATGGACCCATGAGCGCACCGCAGCAGGGTGGGGACCCCACCCGCGACGCCGGCCAGCCACGCGCGGTCATCACCGACGGACTGCCCAGCCAGCTGGTCGACACCGATCCCGACGAGACCCAGGAGTGGGTGGAGTCGCTCGACAGCGTCGTCGAGCACGCAGGCCGCGGGCGCGCCCGCTACCTCATGCTCAAGATGCTGCAGCGCAGCCGTGAGCAGCAGGTCGGCGTCCCGGCCCTCCGCAGCACCGACTACATCAACACGATCCCGCCCGAGCGGGAGCCCTACTTCCCCGGCGACGAGCACGTCGAGCGGCGCATCCGCGCCTACATCCGGTGGAACGCCGCGATCATGGTGCACCGCGCGCAGCGACCCGGCATCGGCGTCGGCGGGCACATCTCCTCCTACGCCTCCTCCGCCAGCCTCTACGAGGTCGGCTTCAACCACTTCTTCCGCGGCAAGGACCACCCCGGCGGCGGCGACCAGATCTGGTTCCAGGGCCACGCCTCCCCCGGCATCTACGCCCGCGCCTACCTCGAGGGCCGGCTGTCCGAGGACCAGCTCGACGGCTTCCGCCAGGAGGTCAGTCACCCGGGCGGCGGGCTGTCGAGCTACCCGCACCCGCGGCTGATGCCGGACTTCTGGGAGTTCCCGACCGTGTCCATGGGCCTCGGCCCGATGAACGCGATCTACCAGGCGCGGTTCAACCGCTACCTGCACTCCCGCGGCGTCAAGGACACCTCCGACCAGCACGTGTGGGCGTTCCTCGGCGACGGCGAGATGGACGAGCCCGAGTCGCTCGGTCTCATCGGCCTGGCCGCCCGCGAGGAGCTGGACAACCTCACCTTCGTCGTCAACTGCAACCTGCAGCGGCTCGACGGCCCGGTGCGCGGCAACGGCAAGGTCATCCAGGAGCTGGAGTCGTTCTTCCGCGGCGCCGGCTGGAACGTGATCAAGGTGGTGTGGGGCCGCGAGTGGGACGCCCTGCTGGCCGCCGACCGCGACGGCGCGCTGGTCAACCTCATGAACCAGACGCCCGACGGCGACTACCAGACCTACAAGGCCGAGGACGGCGCGTTCGTCCGCGAGCACTTCTTCGGCCGTGACCCGCGCACGCGCAAGCTCGTCGAGGGCATGAGCGACAAGGAGGTCTGGGACCTCTCCCGCGGCGGCCACGACTACCGCAAGGTCTACGCGGCGTTCAAGGCGGCCGTGGAGCACAAGGGCCAGCCCACGGTCATCCTCGCCAAGACGATCAAGGGCTGGACGCTCGGCAGCCACTTCGAGGGCCGCAACTCCACCCACCAGATGAAGAAGCTGACCGCCGAGGACCTCGCCGCCTTCCGCGACCGGCTCTACCTGCCCATCCCCGACGAGCAGCTCGACAAGACGCTGCCGCCCTACTACAAGCCGGCGCCGGACTCCGACGAGATGCAGTACATGCTCGAGCGGCGGCGGGCCCTGGGCGGGGCGGTGCCCCGGCGGCGCTCGGAGTTCAAGACGCTCAAGGCGCCCGACGACAAGGCCCTCGACGTCCTGCGCCGCGGCTCCGGCAAGCAGGAGGTGGCGACGACGATGGCGTTCGTCCGCCTGCTCAAGGAGCTGCTCAAGGACAAGGAGCTCGGCCCGCGCTTCGTGCCGATCATCCCGGACGAGGCCCGCACCTTCGGGATGGACAGCCTCTTCCCGTCGCAGAAGATCTACAACCCGGCCGGCCAGCGCTACACCTCGGTCGACCGCGAGCTGATGCTGGCCTACAAGGAGTCCGAGCAGGGCGTGATCCTGCACGAGGGCATCAACGAGGCCGGGTCGACGGCGTCGTTCACCGCGGTCGGCACGTCGTACGCCACGCACGGCGAGCCGATGATCCCGATCTACATCTTCTACTCGATGTTCGGGTTCCAGCGGACCGGCGACTCGTTCTGGGCGGCCGCCGACCAGATGACCCGCGGGTTCGTCCTCGGTGCCACCGCCGGGCGGACGACGCTCAACGGCGAGGGCCTGCAGCACGAGGACGGCCACTCACTGCTGCTGGCGCAGACCAACCCCGCCGTCGTGTCCTACGACCCGGCCTTCTCCTACGAGGTCGGCCACATCGTCAAGGACGCGCTGGCCCGCATGTACGGCGAGGACCCGGGCGCGCCGCTGGGCGGGCACCGCAGCCCCGACGTCATGTACTACCTGACGGTCTACAACGAGCCGTTCCAGCAGCCGGCCGAGCCCGAGGGCCTGGACGTGCAGGGCCTGCTCGCCGGCATGTACCTCTACGCCCCCGGCTCCGGCGAGGGGCACCGGGCGCAGGTGCTGGCGTCGGGCGTCGCGGTGCCGTGGGCGCTGCGGGCGCAGGAGCTGCTGCGCGAGGACTGGGGCGTGTCGGCCGACGTGTGGTCGGTGACGTCGTGGAACGAACTGCGCCGGCAGGCCGACGCGGTCACCGAGCACAACTTCCTGCACCCCGAGGACGACCCGCAGGTGCCCTACGTGACCCAGCGGCTGCAGGACGCCGAGGGCCCGGTCGTGGCGGTGTCGGACTGGATGCGCGCGGTGCCCGACCTGATCGCCCCGTTCGTCCCGGGCGGCATGGCGACGCTGGGCACCGACGGGTTCGGCCTGTCCGACACCCGCCCGGCGCTGCGGCGGCACTTCCACGTCGACGCCGAGTCGATCGTCGTCCGGACGCTGGGCGCGCTGGCCGACCGCGGGCTGGTCGAGCGCTCGACGGTCCGCGAGGCGGTCGAGAAGTACCGGATCCGCGACGTGCAGGCCGCCCCGGCCGAGGAGCGGACCGACCCGAGCCCGGCCACCTGAGCGGGCACCGGCCCGCCGCCGGCGGCGGCCACCTCACGGTGGCCGTCGTCGGCGGCGGGGTGGTCGGCCTGACCTGCGCGCTCGAGCTCGCGCGGGCCGGCCACCGGGTCCGGCTGCACACCGCCGACCCATGGGCGGCGACGACCTCCGCGGTGGCCGCCGCCATCTGGTTCCCCTACCGGGCCGCCCCCGCCGACGCCGTCCTGCGGTGGGGCGCCACCTCCCTCGGCATGCTCACCGCGCTGGCCGGCGACCCGGCCTCCGGCGTGCGGATGCGCCCGGGCACGTACCTGCACCGCACGCCCGACCCCGATCTCTGGTGGACGCCGGGCATCCCGGGCCTGCGGCCCGCGACGCCGGAGGAGCTCCCGCCGGGCGCCCCCGCCGGCACCCGCTGCACCCTGCCGGTCGTCGACACCGGCGACTACCTGCCCTGGCTGTCCGCCGCGTGCGCCGCGGCCGGCGTCGCCACCGTGCCCGGCCGGGTGGACGCGCTGGACGGCGTGCCCGGCGACGTCGTCGTGGTGGCCGCGGGGCTGGCGTCGGGGCCGCTGCTCGGTGACGACACCGGCGTGCCCGTGCAGGGCCAGGTCGTGCGCCTCGCCGACCCCGGGATCGGCGAGTGGCTGCTCGACGAGGAGGGCCCGGCCGGGCTGACCTACGTCGTCCCCCGCGGCCGCGACGTCGTCGTCGGCGGGACGGCGGTCGAGGGCGCCACCGGCCGCGAGCCCGACCCGGTGGTGGAGGCGGCGATCCTGGAGCGGGCGTGCGCGCTGGTCCCGGCGCTGCGCGGGCAGCCGGTGCTCTCGCGGGCGGTCGGGCTGCGGCCGGGCCGGCCGACCGTGCGGCTGGAGCGGCTCGACGTCGACGGGCGGCCGGTCGTCGCCTGCTACGGGCACGGCGGCGCCGGCGTCACCCTCTCCTGGGGCTGCGCGGCCGAGGTGGCGGACGAGGTGGCCGCCGTGGCGAGCGCCCTGGCCTGAGCGTCGGCCAGCAGGAGCCAGGCCTGCGCCTCCGGCGAGTGCCCGGGGCGGTCGAACCGGGGCGCGGCCGCGGCGCCGGTCACCCGCCCGAGGACGTCGAGCGCCGCGACGACGTGTGCGAGCAGCGAGCGGCCGACGTCGGCGTACCCGCGCGGCAGCCACCCCTCGCGCGCGCCGGCGAGCGCGGTCCAGGCGAGCATCGCGGCGACCGCGGTGTCCGGCGGGGAGGCGGCGTCGTCGAGCACGTCCCCGAACGACCCGTCGGGACGGCGGTGCGCGAGGCAGGCGTCGAGGTGCGCGCGGGCCTCCGCGGCGAGCCCTGACCCCGGCAGGAGGGACACCGCCCGGGCCAGCGCCGCGGCCACCCAGCCGTTGCCGGTGCCCCAGGCGCGGCCGTCGGACGGCGCGCCGGCGGCGTCGTCCCAGCGCGCCCGCCACAACCCGTCGGGGCGCCGCAGCCGGGCGCGGTGCCCGGCCAGCTGCGCGAGCGC
Source organism: Geodermatophilus sp. SYSU D01106 (assembly GCF_054049995.1). Classification (NCBI taxonomy): domain Bacteria; kingdom Bacillati; phylum Actinomycetota; class Actinomycetes; order Geodermatophilales; family Geodermatophilaceae; genus Geodermatophilus; species Geodermatophilus sp. SYSU D01106. The sequence goes on from NZ_JBJGYM010000004.1 coordinate 240,571, forward strand.
GGCCTCCCCGTGCCCGGCCGCGGCCAGCGGCGGCACCACCATGAACACGGTGTCGGCCCACACCTCGCGGCCGCCGAGCAGGTGGAACAGCGTGCCGTCGGCGGCGCGGGGCGCGCCGGTCAGCAGCCAGTCGCGCTGGCGGGCGGCCGCGGCGGCGAGGGCGGCGTCGCCGTCGCGGCGGGCCACCCGGTCGACGTACTCCCCCACCACGCCGCCGTTGACGCTGCAGGCCGGGTCGAGCTCGGCCAGCCGGCCGTCGGGCAGCTGCCGGGCGACGGCGTCGTCGACGAGCGCGCGCAGCGCCGCGGCCTCACCGCCGGCGTCGAGGACGGCGGCGGTGAGGCCCTGGTCCCAGGAGTGCCGCTGGCAGACCAGCAGCGCGGCCAGGACGCGGCGGCGCGTCTCCCCGGCTAGAACGAGATCTCCTCGCCGTCCTTGAAGATCCGGCCGGTGACGGTCGCGGGCTCGCGCAGCAGCGCCAGCGCGCCGGCCGCGCTCTCCTCGACGGTGCCGGGCGCGGACTGCCCGCCGAGGTCGGTGCGCACCCAGCCCGGGTCGAGGGCGTTGACCGCCACCTCCCCGCGCAGCTGCGCGGCCTGCATCAGCACCAGCCCGTTGAGCGCGTACTTGCTCACCCGGTAGCTGCCGATCCCGGGCTCCCCCATGCCGTCGCGGGTGCCGGCGCCAGAGCTGACGTGCACCACCTGCGGCTCGCGCCCGGCCCGCAGGCACGGCAGCAGCGCGAGCACCAGCCGGTGCGGGGCCACGAGGTTGACCGCGAGCGTGTCCTCCAGCGTGCCGGCCGGCTCGTCCTCGAACCGCTCGTCGCGGGCGAGCATCACCCCGGCGTTGCTGAACAGGACGTCCAGGCCGCCCCAGCGCCGGGCGACCGCCTCGGCCAGCAGCGCCGGCGCGGCCGGGTCGGTCAGGTCGGCGACGACCGGCTCGAACCGGCCGGGGCCGGCCACCTCGGCGGCGAGGGCGTCCAGCCGGCCGGCGTCGCGCGCCGTCCCGAGCACGTCGGCGCCGGCGGCCACCAGGGCGCCGACGACGGCCCGCCCGACGCCGCGGGAGGCGCCGGTGACGAGGACCCGGCGGCCGGTCAGGTCGCGACCGGCCGCCGGCCCTGCCGGGGATGCCTGCGTCACTGCGCCTCGCGGTGGCGGCGGAGCACCTCGGCGTAGACCCGGCCGCTGTCCTTGACGGTGCGCCGCTGGGTCTCGTAGTCGACGTGCACCAGCCCGAAGCGCTGGGCGTAGCCGCGGGCCCACTCGAAGTTGTCCAGCAGCGACCAGGCGAAGTAGCCGCGGACGTCGGCGCCCTTCTCGATCGCGGTGGTCATCGCGGCGAGGTGGCGGAGCAGGAAGTCGACGCGCTCGGGGTCGTGCACCGCGCCCTCGGCGTCGACGACGTCGTCCCACGCCGAGCCGTTCTCGGTGATGACCAGCGGCACGCCGGGCGCCCGCGAGCCGATCCACAGCAGCAGGTCGGTGAAGGCCTCGGGGCTGATGCCCCAGCCCATCGTGGTGGTGACGCCGACCGGGTCGAGCTCGAGGACGTCCTCGCCGCCGATGAACGACGTCGGCTTCTCCGCGGGGCGCGGGCCCGCCTGCACGGTGGACTCGAAGTAGTAGTTGACGCCCAGCCAGTCCAGCGGCGCGGCGATGACCTCGAGGTCGCCGTCGCGGATCGGCAGCGGGGCGCCGGCGGCCTCGAGGTCGGCGACGACGTCGGCCGGGTACTCGCCGTTGACGGCCGGCTCGAGGAACATCCGGTTCTGCTGGCCGTCGAGGCGCCGGGCGGCGTCGAGGTCGGCGGCGGAGTCCGAGGCCGGGTTCATCGGGGTGAAGTTCAGCGTGATGCCGAACGAGTCCACCCCGGCGGCGCGCAGCCGGCCGGCGGCGAGGCCGTGGCCGAGCAGCAGGTGGTGGGTGGCGGCCGAGGCGGCGACCGGGTCCTGCAGGCCGGGGGCGTGCAGGCCGCTCATGTGGCCGAGCAGGGCGCTGCACATCGGCTCGTTGAGCGTCGACCAGTGCCGCACCCGGTCGCCGAGGGCGTCGACGACGACGGCCGCGTAGTCGGCGAACCGCTCGGCGGTGTCGCGGTCGGCCCAGCCGCCGCGGTCCTGCAGCGCCTGCGGCAGGTCCCAGTGGTACAGCGTCAGCCACGGGTCGACGCCGGCACCGAGGAGCTCGTCGACCAGCCGCCGGTAGAAGTCCAGGCCGCGCTGCTCGACGCGGCCGCTGCCCTCGGGCAGCACCCGCGGCCACGACACGGAGAACCGGTAGGCCGAGAGCCCCAGCTCCTCCATCAGCGCCACGTCGGCCGGGTAGCGGTGGTAGTGGTCGACGGCGACGTCGCCGGTGTGGCCCTGGAAGGTGCGGCCGGGCGTGTGGCTGTAGGTGTCCCAGATCGAGGGGCCCCGCCCGTCCTCGGTGACGGCGCCCTCGATCTGGTACGCGGCGGTCGCGGCGCCGAAGACGAAGCCGGGCGGGAACGTCAGGCCGGCGAGCAGGTCCTCGCGGGCGTCGGTGGTGGTCACGGCAGGGGTTCTCCTCGGAGCAGGGGATCAGGAGCAGGAGGTCGGGCGGAGGTCAGGGGCCATCGCGGCGGCGTCGCGGCGACGCCGTCGCTGGCGGGGGGATGGATCGGGCCGCTAGTCGATGCGCTGCTGGGAGACCGGGTCGAACACGTGCAGGCCGCCCTCGCGGACCCGCAGGTGCACCGTCTCCCCCACCGCGGGGGCGGAGCGCGGCTCGGTGCGCACCACCAGGTCGGCAGTGTGCAGGACGTCGCCGTCGTCGGAGGCACCGAGGGTGGCGTAGAGGAAGGCGTCCGAGCCGAGTTGCTCGACCACGTTCACCACGACCGGCACGCCCTCGGGGGCGAGCTCGACGGCCTCGGGGCGGAAGCCGACGGTCACCCGCCCGCCGTCGCCGGCGGCGCGCAGCAGCCGCTCGCGCGGCACCGGCAGTACCGCGCCCGCGAGGCGGACGCCGCCGTCGACCACCGGACCGGTGATGACGTTCATCGCCGGCGAGCCGATGAAGCCCGCGACGAAGGTGTTGGCCGGCCGCTCGTAGAGCGTCCCGGGGGTGTCGCACTGCTGCAGGAGGCCGTCCTTGAGCACGGCCACCCGGTCGCCCATCGTCATGGCCTCGACCTGGTCGTGGGTGACGTAGACGGTGGTGACGCCGAGGCGCCGCTGCAGCGCCGCGATCTGGGTGCGGGTCTGCACGCGGAGCTTGGCGTCGAGGTTGGACAGCGGCTCGTCCATGAGGAACACCTGCGGGCTGCGGACGATCGCGCGGCCCATGGCCACCCGCTGCCGCTGGCCGCCGGACAGCGCCTTGGGGCGCCGGCCCAGGTAGTCCTCGAGGTCGAGGATCTTCGCCGCCTCGGCGACCCGGGTGGCGATCTCCGACTTGGGGACGCCCGCGATCTTGAGTGCGAAGCCCATGTTCTGCTCGACGGTCATGTGCGGGTAGAGCGCGTAGTTCTGGAAGACCATCGCGATGTCGCGGTCCTTGGGCGGCGCGTCGGTGACGTCGCGGTCGCCGATCCGGATGCTGCCGGCGTCGATCTCCTCGAGGCCGGCGAGCATGCGCAGCGAGGTGGACTTGCCGCACCCGGAGGGGCCGACGAGGACGAGGAACTCGCCGTCGCCGATCTGCAGGTCCAGGCCGTCGACCGCCGGGCGGTCGGACTTCGGGTAGATGCGGGTCGCGGAGTCGAAGGTGACGGTGGCCATGGCTCAGGCGCCTTCCGGGCAGGAGGTGGGGGGAACGGGGGTGGACGGGCGCCTCATCCCTTCACCGCGCCCTGCATGATGCCGCCGACGATCTGCTTGCCGAGGACGACGAAGACGACGAGCACCGGCAGGGTGCCGACGAGCGTGCCGGCCATGATCACCGCGGTGTCGGGGACGTAGCCGCCGCCGAGACCGGCCAGCGCGACCTGCACGGTCGGGTTCTCGCTGGTCAGCGCGATGATCGGCCAGAAGAAGTCGTTCCACGCGGTGAGGAAGGTGAGCATCGCGAGCACCGCCATGGCCGGGCGGGCGACCGGGACGACGACCGACCAGAAGGTCCGCATCGTCGAGGCGCCGTCGACGCGGGCGGCCTCGAGCAGCTCGTCGGGCAGCGCCTGCGACAGGAACTGCCGCATGAAGAAGACGCCGAACGCGCTGACCAGCGTGGGCAGCACGACCGCCTGGAGGTGGTCGACCCACTGCAGCTGGGCGATGAGGATGAACAGCGGGATGATCGCCAGCTGCGTCGGCACCATCATCGTGCCGATCACCAGCCCGAGCAGCGTCTTGTTGCCCCGGAAGCGCAGCTTGGCGAAGGCGAACCCGGCCAGGGTGCTGCACAGGACGGTGCCCACCGTGATGCAGCCGGCGACGATGACCGAGTTGACGATGGCCAGCCCGATCGGCGCCTCCTCCATGGCCCGGCCGATGTTGGTGAACAGGTCGGCGTCGGGGAGGAACGGCGGCGGGGTGCCGGCGAGCTCGGCGTTGGTCTTCGACGCCGCGACCGCCGTCCAGTACAGGGGGAAGACCGACAGGAACGCGGTCAGGACCAGCAGCACGTGGGTGAGCGGCCCGGCGGAGGTGACCTTGCGGGCGCCGCGGCGGCGGGTCCGGGTGGGGGTGGCGGCCGGCGCGGTCGCCGTCTGCTCCGGTGCGGAGGCGAGGGTGGTCATGACGGCTCCTACCGCTCGGCCCGGGCGCGGCGGCGGGCGATCAGCCCGTAGACGCCGACGACGACGAGGATGATCAGGAACATGGTCCAGGCGGTCGCGGCGGCCTGGCCGAGGCGGAAGTTCGTCCAGCCCTGGTCGTACATGAGCAGGCCGAGGGTCTGGTACTGGTTCGAGACGCCGCCGTTGGTCATGCCGTTGCCGCTGAACAGCAGCGGCTCGCCGAACAGCTGCACCGCGCCGATGGTCGAGACCACGATGGTGAACAGGATCGTGGGCCGCAGGGCCGGGATCGTGACGTGCACGAACTGCTTCCAGCGGCTGGCGCCGTCGAGGGTGGCGGCCTCGTAGAGGTCGTTCGGGATGGCCTGCATCGCGGCCAGGTAGATGAGCGCGTTGTAGCCGGTCCAGCGCCAGGTGACGATCACCGAGATGGCGATCTGGCTGGTCCAGCTGCCGCTCTCCCAGTCGATGCGGTCGAAGCCGACGGCCTCCAGCAGCGTGTTGATCAGGCCGTAGTCGTGGCCGAACAGCTGCGCGAACACGAGCGTGGCGGCGGCGATGCTGGTCGCGTAGGGCATGAGCATCGCGACGCGGAAGAAGGTGCGGCCGCGGAGCCGGTAGTTCAGCAGGTGCGCCAGTCCCAGGGCGATGGCCAGCTGGGGCACCGTGGAGAGGATGCCGATGGTGAGGGTGTTCCTCGCGGCGTTCCAGAAGAACTCGTCCTGCAGCAGCTCGGCGTAGTTGCCGAAGCCGACGAAGACCGCGCCGTCGAGGTCGGAGAGCCGCACGTCGTGCAGCGAGATGTAGGCGGTGTAGAGGAACGGGTAGAGGCTGAAGGCGGCGAAGAGGAGGAAGAACGGGGCGACGTAGGCGTAGCCCCAGCGGTTGCGGGTGAGCCGGGACCGCCGCCGGCGGGCGGCCGTTGCGGGTGCGGGCGGGACGGACGGCGGTGGTGCGGCGGCCGCCGCGACCCGGGGGTCGTCGCTGGCGATGGTCATGCGGGGTGCCTCACTGCGGTGTGCGGGCGGGAGGTGCGGGGGCCGGCGAGGTGCCGCCGACGTGGTGCCGGCCGGTGCCCGGGCGGGTGGACGCGCTCGGGCACCGGCCGGGGTCTGTCAGCCTCCGGTGACCTGCTCGATCTCCGCGAGTGCTGCCTGGAAGGCGTCGTCGGGTGAGGTCCCGTCGGCGACCGTGCTCAGGGCGTTGGTGAACGCCTCCTGGATCTGGGTGTCGTAGGGGCCGATCGGCGTGAACTGCAGCGCTGCCGCCGAGTCCGCGAAGATCTGCCCGACCGGCGCGCCGCTGAAGTACTCGTTGGTCGCGCTCGACACCTGCGGGTCCTCCGCCGCCTCCTGGCTGGAGGGGAAGTGGGCCTCCTCGGTGAACATCTTGATCTGCTGCTCGGGAGCGGTCAGCCACTCGACGAGGGCGATGGCCTCCTCGCGGTGCTCGCTGTTCTCGGTCACGCCGAGCCAGGAGCCGCCCCAGTTGCCGGCACCGCCGGGCAGCGGCGCGACGTCCCAGGCGCCCGAGGCCTCCTCGCCGGCCTGCTCGCTGATGTAGCCGAGCATCCAGGCCGGGCAGGAGATGGTGGCGAAGGCGCCGTTGGCGAAGGCGGAGTTCCACTCGTCGCCGAACTGGATGAGGTTGGCGGTCATCCCCTCGGCGGCCGCCACGGCGGCGTCCTCCCAGGCGGCGGTGACGCCGGGGCTGGTCTCGGGGATGGGGTTGCCGCTCTCGTCGTTGTAGGCGGTCTCGCCCTGGTAGACCGCGGCGGAGAAGACGCTCGCCGGGCTGTCGACGAACGAGGTGCCCTCCGGCTTGGTCGGCGAGGCGTCGTACTCGCGGCCGAGCTCCAGGTAGCCCTCCCAGGTCGACCAGCGGGAGGCGAGCTCCGTGCGGTCGGTGGGCAGGCCGGCCTGCTCGAACAGGTCGCGGCGGAAGCACATGGCCTCGGGACCGGCGTCGGTGCCCAGGCCGATGACCCGGCCGTCCTCGGTCGTGGCCGGCTCGACCTTCCAGTCGTAGTAGTGGCCGAGCAGCTCGTCGGCGTTGCCCTCGGCGGCGAAGTCGACGAACGCGTCGGCGTGGTTCTCGACGACGTCGGCGACGAAGCCGATCTCGATGCCCTGGATGTCGGCGAGGCCGGAGCCCGCCGCGAGCCGGGTCTGCAGGGCCCGGTAGTAGTCCGCCGACCGCTCCACCGAGGTCTCCTCGATGCGGATGTCGGGGTTCAGGCGCATGTACTCGTCGTACAGCCCGGCCTGCTCGAACCCGAAGGTCCCGAACAGGCCCAGGTCGAGCGTGACGGTGCCGTCGTCGGCGGAGCTGGAGCCCCCGCAGCCGGCGGCCAGGAGCGAGGCGACGAGGGCGGCGCCCAGTGCGGCCCTGCGTCTCGGGGGAACGGTCATCGGTCCTCCTGGATCGGTTCCCGAACGACCTCGTCCGGGCTACTGTGTCCGGCGTGAAAGCGCTCTCACGACCGGCTGGGAGGAGAGTGATGGGGACCACACCCGCCTGTCAAGTACGACTTCGTGCGATTCGCGGAACCGCCCGGGCCGTGCACCATGGACCCCGACCGCGACCCCAGGAGGACCCGTGACGACGCTGGCCGGACGCGGCTCCTCGCCCACGCTCGACGAGGTCGCCGAGCTCGCCGGCGTCTCCCGGGCCACCGTGTCGCGGGTGGTCAACGGCTCGCCCAAGGTCCGCCCGGAGGCCCGCCGCGCCGTCGAGGCCGCCGTCGCGCAGCTGCACTACGTGCCCAACCCGATGGCCCGCAGCCTGGTCACCCGGCGCACGGACACCATCGCGCTGGTGCTGTCGGAGTCCAACGCCCAGGTGTTCTCCGACCCGTTCTTCGCCCGCGTCTTCCGCGAGCTGTCGGAGTCCCTGGCCGACACCGAGATGAACCTCGTGCTGCTCGCCGCGCGGGGCGAGCGCGAGCAGGAGAAGGTCGGCCGCTTCGTGCGGCAGGGCCACGTCGACGGCGTCGTCCTGGTCTCCCCGCACCGCGACGACACGCTGCCCCGCATGCTCGACGAGGCCGGCGTCCCGCTGGTGCTGTCGGGGCGGCCGCCCGACGGCCGCGACCTGTGCTACGTCGACGCCGACAACACCGGCGGGGCGCGCACGGCCACCGAGCACCTGCTCGGCTCGGGCCGGCGGCGGGTGGCCACGGTGACCGGCCCGCAGGACATGATCGCCGGCCTCGACCGCCACGCCGGGTACCGCGAGGCCCTGGAGGCCGCCGGGCTGCCCGTCGACGAGCGGCTGGTGGCCGAGGGCGACTTCACCGAGGCCGGCGGCGCCCGCGCCATGGCCGCGCTGCTGGAGCGCGCCCCCGACCTCGACGCCGTCTTCGTCGCCTCCGACCCGATGGCGGTGGGCGCCCTGCGGGCGCTGCGCGAGGCCGGGCGCACCGTGCCCGGCGACGTGGCGGTGGTCGGCTTCGACGACGCGGCCGTGGCGGCCACCTGCGACCCGCCGCTCACCACGGTGGCGCAGCCGCTGGAGGACATGACCCGGCTGATGAAGGAGCTGCTGTTGTCGCAGGTCGAGGGGCAGGAGGGGGTGCGGGCGCGGGTCTGCCCCACCCGCCTGGTCCGGCGCGCAAGCGCCTAGGGGAGGAACTCGACCCACGCCCCGGGTCGGAGGCGGGCCCGCGACCCGGGGATGAGGTCCCACGCGTCCCCGCCGTGTCACCGGACCCGTCCGTCACACCGTCCCCATCGTTGCCGCACGCGCCGGGCCCCCGGCGCGCCCGGCACACGATGGAGGACACATGCAGCACTCCGGTACGGCGAGACGTCCCCGCCCGTCGGCGGCCGCCCGCGGGCTGACCGTCACCGCCTCCGCCGCCCTGGCGCTCGCCGCGCTGCCGGCCGGCGTCGCGGCGGCGGGCGGGGGCACCACCTGGGTGGTCTCCCCCGGCGAGTCGATCCAGGCCGCGGTGGACCAGGCGAGCTCCGGCGACACGATCCGCATCGAGGCGGGCACCTACGAGGAGGCCGTCTGCGTCGACGGCAAGGGCCTGACCATCGTCGGCGAGGGCCGCGGGGAGGACGGCACGCGGATCGTGTGGCCCGAGTGGACCACCCCCGACCAGCTGCCCGAGGTCGCGCCGACCGCCTGCTGGGAGGCGCAGAACGGCGGGGACCCGGAGACCGACCCGGGCACCCTGCGCGACGACGTCTCCGGCCTGTTCTTCCTCCACCCCGACGGCCCGGTGCGGGTCAGCCACCTGTCCACCTGGAACCACCCGGCCAACGGCATCGCCGCCTGGGGCGCCGACGGGTTCCGCGTGCACAAGACCGCGGCGCACGCGCACGAGCGCTACGGCATCCTCGCCGCGGACTCCACGCACACCCGGATCTCGCGCAACGTCCTCCGGGGCCTCGACCGGGGCACGGCCGAGGCGCCGAACAGCGGCACCGCGGGCATCGGCGTCACCGACTCGCACGAGGCCTACGCCGACGTCGTCGCCAACGACGTCCGCGGCTACAACCTCGGCGTCTTCGCCCGCGAGTCGCGCGTCGGCGTCGTCCGCAACAACTACGTGGCGGGCAACTGCGTCGGCATCCTCGTCTTCGACGACGCGGCGACCGAGATCCCCGACTTCAGCGGCCGCGTCGAGGGCGGCGACTGGCAGCTGAAGTGGAACGAGGTGACGGGCAACGACCGCTTCTGCCTCGCCGGCGTCGGTGAGGCGCAGGCGTCGCTGCGCGTCTCGGGCACCGGGATCTCGGTGGTCAACGCCGACACCGTGTCGATCCGGCACAACGACGTGCACGACAACGTGCCCGCCGTCGACCCGGCCTCGCTGCAGTTCCCGGCGGGCGGCCTGACCCTGGTGTCGCTGCCGCCGTTCAACAACGCCGGCGGGGTCGACCCCGGCCCGGTGGACGGCGTCGTCGTCACGGACAACGACCTGACCGGCAACGCGCCGGTCGACGTGCTGCTCAGCTCGCCGCAGGTCAGCCCGTTCCTGCGGGACGTCGGGGCGGTCGAGTTCGAGGACAACGTCTGCGGGTCCAGCGTCCCCGCGGAGGTCTGCGCCCCGTGAGGCACGGCCGGGGGCCCTCCGCCGGAGGGCCCCCGGTCACCCCGCCCAGTCGGGACGGGCGGCGTCGACCGCCCAGACGACGGCGCGGCCGCCGCCGGGCCGCAGCACGGCCCCGTCCGGCACGCCCGGCCCGTCGTCGCCGAGCCACAGCCGGGCGTCGGGCCGGCCGAGGTCGACCCACCCGGCGGGGGCGCGCAGCACCTCGTGCGACGGCGCGGCGCCGGGGTCGGCGGCGCGCAGGTGGCACTGGAGCACGCGGGCGCCCGCGGGACCGGCGACCTCGTCGTGGTCCAGGCCCGTCCCGGCGCGGAGCACCCCGACGTCACCCGCCGCCAGCGGCGCGTCCCCGCCCCAGCGGTGGGTGAGCGACCCCTCGAGGACGACGGCGACGACGTCGACCGCGCGGTGGGCGTGCACGCCGTAGCCGGCGCCGGGCGGGAGCCGGTCGTCGGTGACGCGCAGCAGCGGGCCGAGCGACCCGTCGCCGGGCTCGAGCAGCGGGACCCCCTCGACGGCGGTCACCGCGCGGCCTCCTCGGCCTCCCGCTCGGGCAGCGCCGCCGGGCCGCCGGGCAGGCCGCCGAGGACGAGCGCCACCGCCAGCGACCAGGCCAGGCCCAGGGAGAGCCCGCCGACGACGTCGGAGACGAAGTGCACGCCGAGCCAGGTGCGGGTGAGACCGACGAGCACCGCCAGCGCGACGCCGGCGGCGACCGCGGCCCGCCGACCCGGGGCGGTCAGCCGCGGCCAGGCCAGCACCAGCGCCACGGTGACGAGCGTGGCGATGCCGGAGGAGTGCCCGCTCGGGTAGCTGAGGCCCGGGTAGTCCAGCCCGCCGTGCTCGAAGGCCGGGCGGGCGCGGCCGGCCAGCTCCTTGAGCCCGGTGGTGACCGGCCCGATCGCGGTGATCGCCACGACCACCCACAGCAGCGTGCGCCAGGCGCGGCGGGCTCCGAGCCAGGCCAGCACCGGGAGGAACACCAGCACGCGGAACCAGGTGACGCCGGGGGTGGTGAGCACCTCGAGCAGGCCGCCGATGAACGGCGAGCGGTCGTCGCCGGCGTACAGCGCCCGGCTGAGCGCGTCGTCGAGGCGGACCTGCGGGGTCCACCCGGTGACCACCCCGGCGCCGAGCACCCCCAGCACCGCCAGGCCGCCCCCGATCGCGGTCAGCACCCGGCGGCGGGCGCGGGCGGGCCGGGACAGCGGCGGGGCGGGGACCACTCCCCCACTCTCCCCGACGCCCGCACGCGTGACACGCTGGCCGCCGTGCCAGCCCGCGGGACCGACCCGCCGCCGTCCGCCGCGACGCTGCGGCGGCTCGAGCGCGCGTCGGGGGCCATCGCCACCCGCGCCGTCGCCCGCATGGACGAGGACCTGCCGTGGTTCCGCGCCATGCCCGCCGACCAGCGTTCCTGGGTCATGCTCGTCGCGCAGGCCGGCATCGCCTCGCTGGTCGAGTGGTGCCGCAACCCCGGCCGGCCGCCGCGGCTGACCGGCGAGGTGTTCGGCGCGGCGCCCCGGGACCTGGTGCGCGCGGTGCCGCTCAAGCAGACCGTCGACCTGATCAAGCTCACCGTCGAGGTGATGGACGACCACGTCGAGTCGGTGGCCGAGCCCGGCGACGCGGTGCCCCTGCGGATGGCGGTGCTGCAGTTCAGCCGCGAGGTCGCCTTCGCCACCGCGCACGTCTACGCCAGCTTCGCGGAGAACCGCGGCGCCTGGGACGCCCGGCTGGAGGCCCTCGTCGTGGACGCGCTCGTGCGCGGCGAGCGCACCGAGGAGCTGCCCGGCCGCACCGCCGCCCTGGGCTGGGCCGGCACCGAGCCGGTCACCGTGCTCGTCGGCGCCGCGCCGCCCGACGGCGACGCGCACGCCGCGGTCCGCCGCGCCGCCCGCTCCAGTGGCGGGGAGGTGCTCGTCGGCGTGCACGCCGAGCAGCTGGTGGTGGTGCTCGGCGGCGCCGAGGACGTGGCGGCCGCCGCCGCCCGGGTGGCCGAGGAGTTCGGCCCGGGCCCGGTGGTGCTCGGGCCGGTGGTCGACCGGCTCAGCGCCGCGGGCGGGTCGGCCGCGGCGGCGCTGGCGGGGCTGCGCGCGGCCCGCGCGTGGCCCGGCGCCCCGCGCCCGGTGTCGGCCGACGCCCTGCTGCCCGAGCGCGCCCTCGACGGCGACCCGCTGGCCCACGCCGCGCTCTCCGAGCGGGTGGTGCTGCCGCTGCGCGGCGCCGGAGGCGAGGTGCTCGAGACGGTGCGCGCGGTGCTCGCCGGCGGCGGCAACCTCGAGGCCAGCGCCCGGGCGCTGTTCGTGCACCCGAACACCGTGCGCTACCGGCTCAAGCGCGCCGCCGAGCTCACCGGGCAGGTGGCCACCGACCCCCGCGGGGCCTGGACGCTGCACGTCGCGCTCGCCCTCGCCGACCTCGACGGCGGCCGCTCGCTCTGGCACTGAGCGTGCGACCGCAGTGTGGTCCCCACCACGGATCGGCGCCGCGACGGCCCGGCGAGGCCCGCCACTTGTGGGGACCCTCCAAAGAGCGGTGGTGTCCTTTCGTCGCGGCCGAGCGCGCGGGAGGCCCGCTCCTCTGACACGGTGAGGAGGTGCTGGCCGTCCTCGCCCCCGGACAGGGTGCCCAGAAGCCCGGGATGCTCACCCCCTGGCTGGATCTCCCCGGAGCCGAGTCCTTCTTCCGCTGGGCCGGCGCGATCGCCGACGCCGACCTGCTGACGATGGGCACCACCGGCGACGCCGAGGCCATCCGCGACACCGCGGTCACCCAGCCGCTGGTCGTCGCGATGAGCCTGTTCGTCGCCCGCGAGCTCGGCGGCCTGCCCGGCCCGGTGGCGCACTCGCCGCACACCGGCCGCGACGTCGTCATCACCGGCCACAGCGTCGGCGAGCTCACCGCGGCCGCGCTGGCCGGCGTGCTGTCGGTGGAGGCCGCCATCGCGCTGACCGCCGTCCGCGGCCGGGCCATGGCCCGCGCCTGCGCGCTCACCCCCACCGGCATGTCGGCCGTGCTGGGTGGCGACCCCGACGAGCTCGCGGCGGCGCTGGAGCGGCACGGCCTGGTGGCGGCCAACCTCAACGGCGGCGGGCAGACCGTCGTCGCCGGCCCGGTCGACGGGCTCGCCGCGCTGAAGGCCGAGCCGCCGGCGAAGGCGCGGGTGGTGCCCCTGTCGGTGGCCGGCGCGTTCCACACTGCCTACATGGCGCCCGCCCGCGAGGAGCTCGAGGGCCTGGTCGGCGGCCTGCGCCCGGCCGACCCGAGCCGGCTGCTGCTGTCCAACGCCGACGGCGCGGCCGTCGGGTCCGGCGCCGAGGCGCTCTCCCGCCTGGTCAGCCAGGTCACCAGCCCGGTGCGGTTCGACGCGTGCCTCACCACCCTGCGCGAGCTCGGCGTCACCGCCGCGATCGAGCTGCCGCCGGCCGGCGCCCTGGCGGGCCTGGCCAAGCGGGAGTGGAAGGGCTCGGACGTCGAGGTGCTGGCGCTGGCCGGCCCCGACGACCTCGACCGCGCCCGCGCCCTCATCGACGCCGCCCGCGGACGCCCCGAGGCCGAGCACCAGCCCGACTGGCGGGTCGTCGTCTCCCCCGCCCGCGGCACGGTCAGCCCCGCCGACGTCCCCGAGGGCACCCACCTGCCCGCCGGCACCCCGCTGGGCTGCGTGCGCAGCCGCCGCGAGGAGGTCAAGGTCTCGGCCGGCTACGACGGCGTGCTCGCCGAGTGGCTGGTGCACGAGGGCGACCTGGTCGACGCCGGCGACCCCCTCGCCCGTCTCTACCCGGAGGTCCCCGCGTGAGCATCCGACTGCCCGCCGGCGCGCCCGGCGCGCGCATCCTCGGCCTGGGCGGCTACCGCCCGCGGCGCCGCGTGACCAACGACGAGCTCGCGCAGGTCATGGAGACCAACGACGAGTGGATCCGCACCCGCGTCGGCATCGCCGAGCGCCGCTGGGCGTCCGAGGACGAGACCCTCGTGGAGATGTCGGTCGCCGCCGGCGGCAAGGCGCTGGCCGCCAGCGGCCTGGCCCCCGACGAGGTCGACCTGGTGATCCTCGCCAGCGCCAGCCTCACCGAGCCCATCCCGGGCATCGGCCCGCAGGTGGCCCACCGCCTGGGCATTCCCCGCCCCGGCGCCTTCGACCTCAACGCCGGGTGCGCCGGGTTCTGCTACGCGCTGGAGGTGGCTTCGTCCGCCATCCGCGCGGGCTCGGCGCGCAACGCGCTCGTGGTCGGTGTCGAGCGGCTCACCGACGTCGTCGACAAGACCGACCGCTCCACCGCGGTGATCTTCGCCGACGGCGCCGGCGCGGCCGTCCTCGGCGCCTCCGACGAGCCCGGCATCGGCCCGGTCGCGTGGGGCAGCGACGGCGACCAGTTCTCCGCGATCGAGATCGCCGCGGGCACCGGCACGATGACCATGGCCGGCCAGGCCGTCTACCGCTGGGCCACCACCCGGCTCACCGACACGCTGGTGCAGGCCATGGAGTCCGCCGGCGTGGAGGCCAAGGACGTCGACGTCTTCGCCCCGCACCAGGCCAACCTGCGCATCGTCGAGTCGATGACGAAGCGGCTCGGCTTCGGCGAGGACGTCGTCGTCGCCCGCGACATCGTGCAGTCGGGCAACACGTCGGCCGCCTCCATCCCGCTGGCGCTCACCGCGCTGCTGGAGTCCGGCGAGGCCAAGAGCGGCGACCTCGCCCTCGTCCTCGGCTACGGCGCCGGGCTCACCTTCGCCGGCCAGGTGCTCGTCCTGCCCTGACCGGCCCCACAGACCCCCGGACCACCGGGACCCGACGGCGGGCCACCCCCGCCTCCACCGAGAGAGAGGACCCCGCGTGAGCGAGGACATCCAGGCAGGTCTGGCCGAGATCCTGGAGGAGGTCGCCGGGGTCGCCCCCGCCGACGCCACCCCGGAGAAGTCGTTCACCGAGGACCTCGACGTCGACTCGCTGTCGATGGTCGAGATCGCCACCGCCGTCGAGGACAAGTTCGGCGTGGCCATCCCCGACGACGAGCTCGGCAACATCAAGACCGTCGGCGACGCGATCAGCTTCATCCAGAAGAACAAGGGCTGAGCCGGTCCCCCGGCCGCCCGCGCCCGCACGTCCCCAGGGAAGGACCGTCATGAGCTCGAACGACGACGTCGTCGTCACCGGCCTCGGAGCCACCACGCCGCTGGGTGGCGACGTCGCCAGCACCTGGGACGCGCTGCTGGCCGGACGGTCGGGGGTCCGCCGCCTCGACGACGAGTGGGTCAAGGAGATGCCCGCCCAGCTCGCCGCCACCCTCGCCGTCGACCCCTCCGAGCAGATCGACCGGGTCCGCGCCCGCCGGCTCGACCGCAGCCAGCAGGTGGCGGTCGTCGCCGCCGAGCAGGCGTGGGCCGAGTCCGGCGCCGCCGACGCGGGCGTGGCGCCCGAGCGGATCGCCGTCGTCTTCGGCACCGGCATCGGCGGGGCGATGACCCTGCTCGGCCAGGACGACGTCCTGGAGGCCAAGGGCGCCAAGCGCGTCTCGCCCTTCACCATCCCGATGCTCATGCCCAACGGCCCGGCCGCGGCCGTCGGCCTCGCGATCGGCGCCCGCGGCGGCGTGCACGCCCCGGTCAGCGCCTGCGCCTCCGGCGCCGAGGCCATCCGCTGGGGCCTGGACCTGCTGCGCTTCGACCGCGCCGACGTCGTCCTGGTGGGCGGCGCCGAGGCCGTCGTGCACCCGCTGCCCATGGCCGGCTTCGCCGCGATGCGGGCGATGAGCACCCGCAACGACGAGCCCGGCCGCGCCTCCCGCCCGTTCGACAAGGGCCGCGACGGCTTCGTGCTCGGCGAGGGCGCCGCCGCCCTCGTGCTCGAGCGCGCCTCCTCCGCGCAGGCCCGCGGCGCCCGGGTGCACGCCCGGCTCGCCGGCGCCGGCGCCACCGCCGACGGCTACGACCTCGTCGCGCCGCACCCGGAGGGCGAGGGCGCCGCCCGCGCCATCACCGCCGCGCTGCGCGACGCAGGCCTGTCCCCCGCCGACATCGGCCACGTCAACGCGCACGCCACCTCCACGCCGGTCGGCGACACCGCGGAGGCCGCGGCCATCCGCAGCTCCGTCGGCGAGCACGCGCTGGTGGCGGCCACCAAGAGCCAGACCGGCCACCTGCTCGGTGCCGCCGGCGCGTTGGAGGCGGTGTTCACCGTGCTCGCCCTGCGCGAGCAGGTGGTCCCGGCGACGGCGAACCTCGACGACCCCGACGACGACGCCGCGGTCCAGGCACTCGACATCGTCCGCCACGAGCCGCGGAAGGCGAGCCTCAGCGCCGCGGTAAACGACTCCTTCGGCTTCGGCGGGCACAACCTCGCGCTGGTCTTCACGACCGCCTGACCCACTTCCCGCCCGGCCCGGTGCCGGGAGTCCCTGGAGGCCCGGTGACCACCACCGTCCACGCCGTCCCGACCCTGCCCAGCCCCGACCCGCGCGACCCCGAGGACCGCCTGCTGCGGTTCTTCGACGCCGGGTCGATGAGCCTGCTCGTCCCCCGCGACACCTCCGGCGTCATGGCCGCCCGCGGCACCGTCGCCGGCTCGCGGGTCGTCGCCTTCTGCACCGACGCCACGGTCATGGGCGGGGCGATGGGCATCGACGGCTGCCGGCACATCGTCGACGCCATCGACACCGCGCTGCGGGAGCGGGTGCCCGTCGTGGGCATCTGGCACTCCGGCGGCGCCCGGCTCGCCGAGGGCGTCACCGCCCTGCACGCCGTCGGCGAGGTGTTCGCCGCGATGGTCCGCTCCTCGGGGCGGATCCCGCAGATCTCCGTCGTCCTCGGCCCCGCCGCCGGTGGCGCCGCCTACGGCCCCGCGCTCACCGACCTGGTGATCATGGGCCCGGCCGGGCGGGTGTTCGTCACCGGTCCCGACGTCGTCCGGTCGGTCACCGGCGAGGACGTCGACATGGAGAGCCTCGGCGGGCCCGACACCCACGGCCGGCGCAGCGGCGTCGTGCACGTGGTGACCGACTCCGAGGCCGCGGCGCTGGAGACCGCCCGCCAGGCCGTCGACCTGCTCGCCGCGCAGGGGTCGTTCGCCCCGGCCGCCGACGAGCCCGACGTCGACCTGCGCGCGCTGCTGCCCGAGCAGACCAACCGCGCCTACGACGTCAAGCCGGTGGTGGCCGCGGTGCTCGACGGCCCCGGCCTGGAGCTGCACCCGCGCTGGGCGCCCAACGTGGTCACCACGCTGGGCCGGCTGGCCGGGCGGACGGTCGGCGTCATCGCCAACAACCCGCTGCGCCTCGGCGGCTGTCTGGACTCCGCGTCGGCGGAGAAGGCGGCCCGCTTCGTGCGCATGTGCGACGCGTTCGGCGTCCCGCTGGTCGTGCTCGTCGACGTGCCCGGCTACCTGCCCGGCGTCGGCCAGGAGTGGGACGGCGTCGTGCGCCGGGGGGCGAAGCTGCTGCACGCCTTCGCCGAGGCGGTGGTGCCGCGGGTGACGCTGGTGACCCGCAAGTCCTACGGTGGCGCCTACATCGCCATGAACGCCCGCTCGCTCGGCGCGACGTCGGTGTTCGCCTGGCCGGGCGCGGAGGTGGCGGTCATGGGCGCCAAGGCCGCCGTCGGCATCCTGCACCGCAAGAAGCTGGCCGCGGTGCCGCCGGCCGAGCGCGAGGCGCTGCACGCGCAGCTGGCCGAGGAGCACGAGCGGATCGCCGGCGGGGTGAACCGGGCGCTGCAGATCGGCGTCGTCGACGAGGTCGTGGAGCCCTCCCGCACCCGCCGCCGGCTCGTGGAGGCCCTGGCCGCCGCCCCGGCCGGCCGCGGCGCGCACGGCAACATCCCGCTCTGAGTCCCCACACGCCAGAGGGCCCGCCACCGCTGCTGCGGTGGCGGGCCCTCTCGCGTCGAGGCCGTCCGGACGCCGCTTCCCCGACGGCGTCCGGACGACCTGCGACGAGCCTACGACGGGGTGTCGGGGGCGCTCACGTCGTCGTGCCCGGATCGTGACCTGCGCGTTCCCGGGCGCCGGCTCAGACGACCTGGTGCAGCCAGGTGGTCTGGCTGCCGTCGCCGGCGTAGCGGTACACCTCGAGGTCGGCGTCCCAGGCCGCGCCCAGGAGCTGGTCGACGCCGTGGCGGAAGGCCTCCACCGACGTCGCGGTGGCCGCGAGGGTGCGCAGCTGCTGCTCGGTGACGACGAGGTCGCCGTTGGCGCTCGTCGGCGCGCGGTAGACCCCGTGCCCGGGCACGTAGGACATGCGCTCGCCGTCGTTGCCGGAGCTCGCCTCCTCGGTCACCTCGAAGCGCAGCATCGGCCACGCGCGCAGCGCGGCGACCAGCTTGGCGCCCGTCCCGGGGGCACCGGTCCAGGCGACCTCGGCACGGTAGGACCCGTGCGCCGCGGGCTGGTCGGCCCACGACAGGGAGACCGGCGCGCCGATGACGCGCTCGAGCGCCCACTCGACGTGCTGGCAGAGCGCCTTCGGGCAGGCGTGCACGAAGACCACACCCTGGGTAGACCGTTGCCGCACGAGGCACCTCCATCGACTCGATCGGTCTCGTCTTCCCCAACGGACGATCGGTTCGGTGACAGGCTGTGGTCGGCACGGGTGGACCAGGGGTACTGAGGACAGTGTGCACGATGGAGTGCCGGTCGCGCCAGTGCGGATGGGGCGGCTGGTGCAGGAGAGGTCCCACACGCCGCTCGGGGCACGGAAGTGCTGGTCAGCGCCATAGCACGACCCGGCCGGAGGTGTCCAACCCGGCTCCGGGCCGCCCTGACGGTACACCGGACCGACCGTCACACCCCGTTGCCGCGCGGGGTGTCGCCGAACGGCGACGACGACGCTCCGGTGACTCTGCGTACTTGTCAGGCGGGCGTGGCCGTCACCCTGCGAGATCGCCCACCCTGTCGCCGCCGGCCGCCTTGGCCCGGTACATGGCCCCGTCCGCGCGGTGCAGCACCCCCGCGACGTCGTCCCCGGGGCCCACGAGCGCCAGCCCGACGCTGGCGGTCACCCCGCAGCCGGCGCCCGCCCCGGCGACGGCCGCGCGCACCCGGTCGGCGAGGGCGGCGTCGTCGGCGGGCCCCGGGGAGAGGGCCAGGACGGCGAACTCGTCGCCACCGAGCCGGGCCACCGTGTCGGTCTCGCGGACCGCGGCGCCGAGCGCGGCGGCCACCCGGCGCAGCACGGCGTCGCCGGCGGCGTGCCCGTCGCGGTCGTTGACCCCCTTGAAGCCGTCCAGGTCGACGATGCAGACCACCGAACGCCCGTCCCGGGTGGCGACCGCGCGCCCGACCCGGTCGAGGAAGACCCGGCGGTTGGGGACGCCGGTGAGCGGGTCGGTGGTGGCCAGCGCCTCCTGCGTGCGCAGCAGCAGGACCTGCCGGTCCTGGGCCGCCCACTGGTTGGCCGAGGACAGCGTGCAGATGAGCGTGACGGTGGCGAGGACCGTGGTCACGAGCAGCGTCTGCGGCCCGAGCGGCCCGTCGACGAGCAGGACGTAGGCGGTCGTCATGAGCGCGCCGGTGAGCACTACGCCGGCCGGCGGGTAGGCCACCGCCATGAACACGAGGACCAGGAAGAAGAGCACCGGCAGCGGGCTGTCGGCGCCGCCGTCGAAGGCGGCCGCGGTGGTGACGATGGCCGTCACCGCGACGTTCCACGCGTAGAACAGCAGCGGCCCCCGCAGGTCGCGGACCACGCGGTCCAGCGGCAGCAGCAGCACGAGCGGCGTCAGGACGACGACGGCGCCCGCCAGCGCGAGCAGCACGGGATGCCGGTGCCCGGGCGTCGGGGTGGTCATCGTGTAGACCAGGCACGCCCAGCCGGCGATCTCGCTGAGCAGCACGCCGGTCTGCACGTGCCGCACCCAGTAGCGGGCGCGCTCGTCGTCCTCGGCCAGCGGGCGGTAGAGGCCGGCGGACAGCCAGCCGGGGGTGCGGCGCAGCGGCGCGGCGGGCGCCCCCGTGCGCGCCCGCCGTCCGCTGTCCAGCACCGTCACGACGGGGACTACGGCCGGAACCGTTCCGTTCTGCAGTCGGGACGCCCGTGTCTCCCCCGTCGGGGTGCCCGCGCCGCGGCCGGGGTAGGGGCCGGGCGTGACGGGTGCGCAGCGCGGGCTGGCCGGTGCCGGCCGGGAGGTGGTCGGGCCGCTGGTGCTGGAGGCGTGGGACGCCTTCCTGGCGCAGGCGGAGGCGGTGGACCTCGCGCGGTCCAGCCGCCTGCCGGGCTGGCGGGCGCACGAGGTGTGCGTGCACCTGGGCGCCTGGCCCGACCACGAGGCGCTGGCCGACCTGACCGCCTCCGCCCGCGCCGGCGGGGCCGGGACGCCGGCGGACGTCGACGGCACCAACGCCCGGGTGACCGCCGCGCACCGCGACGCCTCCCGCGAGGAGGTCCTCGCCGCGCTGCGCCGCAACCGCGAGGCCACCGTGCGGTACCTGGCGGATGCGCCCCCGGAGCTCGACCTCGCGCCCGCGGTGTCCACGGTGGGCCGGCTGCCGCTGCTGTCGGTGGTGCTCGGGCAGGCCTACGAGCTCGCCGTCCACGGCCTGGACCTCGCGGCGGCCGGCGCTCCCCCGGTCCCGCCGTCGGTGCTGCAGGCGGGCCTGGCCGCGCTGGCCGAGGTGACCGGGTCGCTCGCGGCGGCCTCCGGCATCCGCGGCGGGGCGGCGCTGCTGACGCCGGACGGCGGGTGGGTGTTCGCCGCGGACCCGCCGGGGTGGACGGTCACCCGGGTCGACGGCGGCCGGCCGGCGGGCGCCGTGGTCGAGGCGCCCGCCGACGTGCTGCTCGAGGCGGCCTCCGGGCGGGCCAACCCGGCCGCGGCCCTGGTGCGCCGCCGCCTGCGGGTGCGCGACCTGCCCGAGCTCATGCGGCTGGCGCCGATCGTGGACGCGGCGCCGGGCATCCCGGGCGGGCCGATCCTGGCGCTGGCCGCCCGCACCGTCGGGGGCACGGGCGACCTGCTCGGCCGGCTGCGCGGCCGCCGGGGCTGAGGCCCCGCTCAGCAGCTGCCGAGCGATACCCCGTTCGCGACCAGCCACGGCACCGGGTTGACGCGGCTGGCGTAGAGCCCGCCCTGGTGCACCTCGAAGTGCAGGTGCGGGCCGGTCGACTGGCCGCGGTTGCCCACCTCGGCGATCTTCTGGCCGGCGCTGACTACCTGGCCGGCCGAGACGTCGAAGCTGTCGACGTGCCCGTAGAGGGTGATCGAGCCGTCGCCGTGCTGGACGTAGACGGCCTGCCCGAAGCCGCTGGCGGGCCCGGCCTGCAGGACGACGCCGGGCTCGGGCGCGTAGATCGGGGTGCCGATCGGCGCGGCGATGTCGACGCCGTAGTGCATGGTCCCCCAGCGGGCGCCGTAGCAGGAGGTGACCCGGCCGGTGGTCGGGGCGATGCCGCCGCCGGAGGCGGCGGGGGCGGACCGCACGTTGACGGCGGCCTGCTGCGCGGCGGCCTGCTGGGCGGCGTAGGCGGCCTCGGCGTCGCGGACGCCGCGCAGGCGCAGCAGCTCCACCTCGGCCGCGCGCAGCCGCTCGTCGAGGCGGGCCTTCTCGGCGGCGCGGGCGTCGAACTCGGCCTGCGCACCGGCGAGGCGGGCGTCGGCGGCGGCCTGCGCCTCGGCGGCGGCACGGGAGGCGGCGTCGCGCTCGGCCACGGCGGCGCGGGCGGCGGCGTCGGCCGCCGCCTCCTGGGTCTCCAGGATCTCGTACTGCTCGAGCGTCTCCGAGCGCTGGGCGCCGAGCAGGTCGAGGGTGGCGGCCCGCTCGAGCACCTCGCGGGGGCCCTCGCTGTCGAGCAGCACGGAGGCGGTGCCGCCCAGGTCGGCTCCCCCGCCGCCCATGTAGGCCTCGCGGCCGAGCTCGACGACCTCGGCCTGCGCCGCGGCCACGGCGTCCCGCGCGGCCTGGAGCTCGGCGGCGGCGACGGCGGCTTGCTGCTGGGCGGCCTGCAGCTCGGCCTGGGCGACCAGCGCGGCGTCCGCGGCGGCCTCGGCCTCGACGGTCATCCGCTGCAGCTGCTCCTCGGCCGCGGTGACCTCGCCCTGGATCCGGGCGACCTCGGCGACGAGGTCCCGCTCGGCGGCCTCAGCGGCGGCGACGTCGTCGTCGGGGTCGGCGTGCGCGACGGACGGTGCGGTGAGCAGCAGGCCCGCGGCGGCACCGGCGGCGAGCACGGCGCGGCGCAGGCGGGGTGTGCGGACGGTCCGGTGGTGCAGGGACGCCAAGACGGCGGGTCTCCGTTCCTCGCGACCGCCTCCCCGGGTCACCACGGCCCCCGGGAGGGCGCGCGGCTCGTCCACGCTCCCCGTGCGTGGACGTGACCGAGCCGGGGCCTCGGAGAGGTCCCGGTCCCCCGGCGCGGAGGCCGGCGGTCAGGCGGGGCCCGGCCGGTGTCCTCGGGGATCGAGGAGCGGGAGGGCCCGGCAGGACCGCGGGCGAACGTACTACGGGTTGGGCAGGTCAGGTAACGAAACGGTCAAGGAGACGGCGCGGGTACTTGTGCTCTCAAGCGTGTGACCTGCGGTTCTGACGGGACGTGTGGGACGAAGCACGGACTGCCACTGAGCGTCCCGCGGCCCGTCGCGTCGGTGTCGCGGCTCACAGGTGCGTCACAGGTCTCGCGGGCACGCTGGCGCGCCGGACCAGCTCGAGAGGGAGGAGCAACGTGGACGCGACGGGCATGCCGCAGCAGGCGCCGCCGATGCGCGCGGCCGACAGCGACCGCGCGGCCACCGTGCACGCGCTGCAGGACGCCGTGGCACGGGGGCTGCTGACGCCGGACGAGGGCAGCGACCGGATGGCGGCCGCCTTCGCGGCGGTGCACCTGCGCGACCTCCCGCCGCTGACGGCGGACCTGCCCGCGGCGGCGCCCGTGCGCCTCGGCCCGCCGGGGTGGCGCCCGCTCGGGTCGATGGCGTGGGAGCAGGTGCGGGCGACGGTGGCGGGCGCACGGTCCGGCGGCCCGGCAGCGGTGCGGCTGGCGATCGCTGCGGTGGTGGCGCTGGTGCTCCTGGCGACGCTGGTCTCGCTGGTGGTGCACGGGCTGGCCGACGGCCTCGGCCTGGACGGTCCCGGCGACCGCGGCTTCGGCGGACCGGGCTTCGACGGGCCCGGCCGGGACTGACCGCCCGGCCGGGCCGGGAGGCTCAGATGGTGCCGCCCGTCCCGTCGTCGGTGGTGCCGTCGTCGGTGCCGCCGAGGCCGGGCGGGGTCTCGGGGAAGCCGCCGCCCGGGAGACCCTGACCGCCGCCGGGCAGCGTGCCGGTGGTCCCGTCCTCGGTCGTGCCGGGCTGGACCACCGCGGTGCCGGCCGCGTCGTCGCCGGCGGTGGCCGAGCCGACGGCGTAGCCGCCGGCACCGCCGATCGCCAGGAGCGCGGCGGCGGCCGCACCGACCGCGGCACGCTTGCGCAGCCGCGGCGGGAGTGCGCGGCGCGGCCGCTCGGCGGCCGGTGGAGGCGCGGCGGGTGCGGCGGCCGCGGGCATCGGCAACTCGGCGGTGGCCGATCGCGCGCCGGAGGCGTGCTCGGGGTGCCAGGCCGGCGGCTGCCAGCGCGCGCCGGCGGGGATCTGCTGGTCGCTCACGGTGCTCCTCGTCGTCCGGGGAGCACCGACGTTCGTGGACCCCGCTGGACCGGAGCCGGGGTGGCGCTGTGGGTCCGCTGAGAGGCGCGCGGGCGTCTGGCAGGCTGGGTGGCACACGTCGGGGGCGGTAGCTCAGCCGGTCAGAGCATGGGACTCATAATCCCTGGGTCGTGGGTTCGAGCCCCACCCGCCCCACGCAGGGAACCCCAGGTCAGACGCGCTTCGCGGCGACGCTCGCGACCTGGCCCTCGTGGATGGCGGCCACCCACTCCCAGCCCGGCTCGGGCGACACGAGCCGCGGGTCGCCGGGATCGCGGCCGTCACGCAGCGCGTGCACGTAGGCGCGGTCTAGGTCGAGCCGGGCGCGCGCCTGGCCGGCCCCGCCGACCGACCCGTGCCCCGGGACGACGACGTCGGCCTCGTCGGCCGCCGCCTCGAGCGCGTCGAGCCCGGCGAGGTAGCCCTCCACCGGGTCGACGGGGCCCGGCTCGTCGAGCATCGGGACGAAGACGTCGGAGAGCATGTCGCCGGCCACGAGCACCCCGCTCACCTCGACGAGCAGCGCCGCGTGCCCCGGCGAGTGGGCCGGGTGCTCGACGACCCGCACCCGCGGCCCGTCCCACGGCACCTCCGACGCCCCGGCGGGCAGCGCGGTGACCAGGCCGTACAGGTCCAGCGACACCTCGCCGGCGATCTCCTCCGGCAGCCCCTCCGCCTCGCGGGCCTCCCAGCCCAGCTCCGACCGCAGCTCCCGCAGGACCTCCGCGCACCGGGCCGTCCCGTAGCGCGGCGCCCCGCCGAGCGCGGCGTGCCACAGCACGTGGTCCCAGTCCGGGTGGGTGGAGAAGCCGGCCGCGACCCGCTGCCCCGCCGCGGAGAGGTCGGCGGCGAGGCAGGCCATCTCGGCGTCGGTGATCCCGGCGTCGACGACCAGCACGCCCGACGGGCCCTCCACCACCACGGTGTTGTTCCGCAGCAGCTCGCTCCGGTGGACCAGGACGCCGTCGGCCACCCGCGTCAGCACGACGCGGCCTGCGGCACGAGGCGGTCGAGGACGACGGCGTCGTCGGCCGGCGCCGGGGATGGCTCGTCCGCGGGCGCGTCCTCCCGGGCCGCGGCGTAGGCCGCGCTGAGGCGCCGGTAGGCGGGGCTGGCCAGCGCCGCAAGGACGACGACGACGCCGATCAGCCCGGTGACCACGAAGACGAGCGCGATGCCCCGGTCGGCGCCGGTGCCGAACCAGCCGCCGATCGCCCGCGCGCCGGCGCCGTCGGTCATGAACGGGATGACGACGAACTGCGTGAACGGCGCCATGAGGAAGGCGGTCAGCGGGGACGCCGCCTGCTCGACGCTCTGGGCGAACCCGAACACCCGGCCCTGCCGCTCGAAGGGCACCACCCGCTGCAGCACCGTCTGCTCGGCCGCCTCGGCGAAGGGCATCACGGTCATGAAGACGGCCATCGCGACGGTCAGCGTCAGCACCGAGGAGACCAGCGGGAACAGCATCGTGACGGCCCACATCGCCGCGTTGACCAGCAGCAGCACCCGGATCGGACGGCTGCCCAGGCCGACCCGGGCCACCAGCAGCCCGCCGACGATCATCAGCGCCGACAGCCCGCCCCACAGCAGGCCCCACGCCTGCACCGACATCAGCGACAGGCCGTAGGGGTCCATCAGCGCCATGAAGGCGCCGCCGAGGAAGTTGTTGAAGCAGCTGAACAGGATCAGCGGCAGCAGGCCCGGCACGCCGCGGACCAGGCGCAGCGTCCCGCGCAGGTCCACCCCGGCGGACGCGCCGTCCCCACCCGCGGCGGAGGCCGCCGGGCGGTCCTCCGGGACCCGCACCAGGGCGAGGTGGCCGATCGAGAGCACCAGGACGGTGAGGGTGAGCGCGAGGACGGCGGCCATGCCGCCGAAGGCGACCAGCAGTCCGCTGATCACCGAGGTGACCAGCATGGACAGCCCCGACGCCGACCCGGCGAGGCCGTTGGCCCGGTCCCGCCGGTCCTCGGGGACCAGCAGCGTCACCAGCGTGGGCAGGGCGATCATCCGCGGGTTGCCGGCGATGACGCCGAGCATCAGCAGGACGACGAAGACCCACAGCGGCAGGCTGCCCGCCGTCGTGAAGGACTCCGCCGGCGTCACCAGGTAGAGCCCGAACGCCAGCCCGTAGAACGCCGTCGACGCCGCGGCCGAGGCCTGCAGGACCGTGTGCTTGCGGTGGTGGTCGACGAGGCTGCCGAACCAGATCCCGGTGCCCGCCGTGGCCACGAGGAAGATGCCGGCGATCATCCCGGTGGCGAACACCGAGCCGGTCTCGAGGAACACCCAGAAGGTGACCGCGAACCAGACGGTGTAGTTCACCACCGACACCAGCACGTTGTTGACCAGCAGGTGCGCGAACACCCGCTCGGGTCCCGAGCGCAGGTCCAGGGCGGGTGCGCGGTCGCTCACGGTGTCCTCCTGTGGTGGGCACCGGGTCCGCGGGCGGCTCCGGTGCGGTTCAGGAGTACAGACCGCGCGGCGGGCGCCGACTCATCGGTCCGCTCAGCGGACGACGCGGTGGTGCAGGTAGACGACGCCGGTGCCGAAGGTGCGCGTCTCGACGAGCTCGAGGTCCACCCGCCGCGCGTGGTGGTCGAAGAAGGGCAGGCCGCCGCCGGCCAGCACCGGGAAGACGCGGATGCGGTACGCGTCGATCAGCCCGAGGTCGGCCACCTGGGCCGCGAGGGTGGCGCCGCCGATGGCGATGTCGCCGTCGCCCGGCTCCGCCCGCAGCCGCTCGATCTCCTCCGCCAGGCCGCTGGTCGCCAGGCGCGCGGCACCGCGGACGGACGTGAGCGTCCGGGAGAAGACGACCTTCGGCAGCGGGTTCCAGAGCCCGACCCACGTGCGCCGGTCGCCGTCGAGGCCCGGGTCCTGCGCGGCGTCCTCCCAGTACAGCATCGTCTCGTAGAGCCGCCGCCCCATGAGGTGGACGCCGACGTCCTGGATCTCCTGGATGGAGAACCGGAAGACCTCGTCGCTGAACCCCGGCCAGGCGAAGTCGCCGTCGGGGCCGACGACGTAGCCGTCGAGCGAGACGCCCATCGAGTAGGTGACACGGCGCACGGGCGTCCTCCCAGGTCGCGGCTCCGGCCGGTATGGCGGCCCCGCGGACCCTCCCGGGCCGCGACGCCCCCGGTCAAGCGACCGGATCGGGCACGCCTGGCGGCGTGCCGGCGCTCCTCGGCGACGCCGGCTTCGGCGACGTCGCGACGCTGCTGCAGAGCGGCAACGTCGTCCTGGCGTCCGACCTGCCGGGCCCCGCCGTGGGGCGGGCCGTCGAGGAGGCGATCCGGGAGCGCCTCGGCATGGACGTGGCCGCGGTCGTCCGCACCCGCGACGAGGTGCGCGCGGTGGCCGACCTGGACCCGCTCGGGGAGGTCGCCGTCGACGGGTCGCGCTCCCTGGTGGCGTTCATGACCGAGCCGCCGGGGCCCGGCCTCGCGGAGCTGCTCGGCTCCACCGAGCCGGGCGACGACCGGTGGGCCGTCGTGGGCCGCGAGCTGTACCTGTGGTGCCCGCACGGGCAGATGGACAGTCCCCTCGTGACGGCGCTGGGCCGGGGGGCGGGGCGGGCCGGTGACGACGGTGCGGAACTGGAACACCGTGCGGAGGCTCGCGGCGCTGCTCGACCGCTGACCGCCGGCCGGCGCGGCCGTCACCCGACCGGGGCGTTCCGGGCGGGTGGCGGCGGGTAGTGCGACCGCCCGCCACCCGGACCCGGGCGGCGACGACGAACGGGGAGGCACCGTGGCCGGCACGAGCGGCAAGGGCAGCGACACCGCGAAGAAGGCGAACAAGAAGGCGAAGGACGAGGGGAAGAAGAACCCCCGCACGAGCTCGGCCGCCCAGAGCGAACTCGGCAAGAAGGGCGGCAAGAAGAAGAAGTGACCGGCCGCGGCCGGGTCAGCCCGCGCGGCGGGCGGTGACCGCCACCTGCGGGTGCCCCGACGCGTCGGCCGGCAGCCGCAGCTCCGCGACCGGCTCCAGGCCGGCGTCGGCGAGCATCGCGGTCAGCTGCCCGGGCAGCCACAGGTGGGTCGTCCAGGTCACCGGCACGCCGCCGTAGCCCTGCGTGCGCACCAGGTCGCCCTCCCCCACGTGCGTGCCGACGAGCACCTGCCCGCCCGGCACGAGGGCCCCGGCGAAGGACAGCAGGACGGCGGGCAGCACGTCGCGCGGCAGGTTGAACAGCGACCACCAGCCGAGGACGCCGCCCAGCGACCCGTCGGCCAGGCCGAGGTCGGTGGCCGGGGCGACGTCGAACCGCAGGCCCGGGTGCAGGCGCCGCGCCTGCGCCACCATCCCCGGCGACAGGTCCACGCCCGCGACGTCGACGCCGAGACCGGCCAGGTGCGCGGTGACGAACCCGGGCCCGCAGCCGACGTCGAGGACCGGGCCGCGCTCCCGCACGGTCTCGGCGAAGGCGCCCAGCACGGCGCGCAGCCACGGGTGCGGGCCGAGCTCCCCGGCACCCATGGCCACGTAGTTCGCGGCGACCCGGTCGTAGGAGGCGCGGACGGCGTCGAGGTCGGCGGGCGGGTCGATGCGGCGGGGCACGGCCGGCACCGTAGGGCGCCTCACCGACGGAGCTGGGCCCACCACCGGTCCCACACCCGCTCGGCCGCGCCGGTGAGCGGCCCGTCCTCCCCGAGCCGGGCGGCCACCACGGGTGGGGGCGTGCCGCCGCGGAAGCGCATGAGCCCGGCCCGGCAGGCGGCGTCGAGCTCGTCGGGCGCGGCGGCCAGCAGCTCGGCGCCGAGGCCGCCGAGGGTGACGACGTCGGGGTCGAGGGCGTTGACCAGCCCGGCGACGCCCCGGCCCAGCGCGGCGGCGACGGTCGCGACCGCGGCCCGGGCGGCGTCGTCGTCGCGGGCGAGCACCTGACGGGCGTAGGTCACCGGGTCGCGCGGCTCCGGGGCGCCCAGCAGCCGGGCCAGCGCGCCGCCGTCGACCGCCGTGCCCCAGCACCCGCGCGCGCCGCACGCGCAGCGGACCGCGGGGTCGCCCATCGGCAGGTGGCCGAACTCCCCCGCCGCGCCGCGCGCGCCGCCGAGCAGCCGGCCCGCCTCGACGACGGCGCCGCCGAGGCCGGCGTCGACCCGCAGGTGCAGCGCCAGCCGCGCGTCGACGGCGGCGCCGCGACGGGACTCGGCCAGCGCGGCGAGGGTCGCGTCGTTGTCGGCGACGAGCACCCCGGCGTCGGGCCACACCGACCACAGGTCGACGTCTGTCCAGCCGAGGACGGTGGCGTCGAGCCACCGCTCGTCCAGGACGATGCCGGGGCCGGCCAGGCCGAGCCCGCGCACCCGGTCGCCGAACCGCGCGCGCAGGTCCCCCACCGACCGGCGCAGCTCCGCGAGGACGGCCCCGGCGGGCTCCCCGAGGTGCCGCCCGGACAACCCGGCCACCGACGCCCCGCCGAGCTCGACGGCGTCGACCCGCCACGACTCGTGCGTGACGACGGCGGCCAGCACCAGCGGCCCCTCCGGGTGGGCGGTGAGCCGCCGGGTGGGCCGCCCGCGGCCGACGGCGGGGACCACCGGGCCCTCGGCGAGCAGCCGCTCGCCCACCAGACGGCCGACCACCTCGGCCGCCCCGCCGGTGCCGATGCCGAGCACCCGGCTGGCCTCGGCGCGGGTCAGGCCGGGCCGGGCGTGGACGGCGGCGAGCATCGCGACCGCCCGCTCGGGCAACGCGCCCACCGTCCACCTCCCATTTGCTCTGACGCGGAGTCTAATGGGGAGGTGACCTCCGCCCCCGCGACGACCGCGCCTGCCCGCCCGGACGGGGGAGCCCGCGTCCCGGTGGCGCTCGGGGTGCTGACGCTGGCCGTCTTCGCCGCCGTGACGGCCGAGATGATGCCGGTCGGGCTGCTCCCGATGATCGCCCGCGACCTGGGCACCGGCGAGGACCGGGTGGGCCTGCTCGTCTCCGCCTACGCGGTCGTGGTCGCCGCGGCGTCGCTGCCGCTCACCGCGCTGCTCGCCCGGTGGTCGCGGCGGCGGGCGCTCACCGGGCTCCTGGTCACCTACGCCGTGGGCAACGCCGTCTTCGCCGCCACCAGCGACTACGGGGTCGCGGTCGTCGCGCGCGTGCTCGCCGGGCTGGCGCACGCCGGCTTCTTCTCCGTCGCGGTCGGCGCCGCCGTGGCGCTGGTCCCCGCGGCGCGCGCCGGGCGGGCCACCGCACTGGTGCTCGCGGGCGTGACCGTCGCCTTCACCGCGGGCGTCCCCGCCGGCACCGCGCTGGGGACGGCGGTCGGCTGGCGCTGGGCGTTCGCCGGGATCGCCGCCGTCCTGCTGGCGCTCGCGGTCCTGGCGGCGACCCTGCTGCCGGCCGCCCCGCCGCCGGCCGCGACGTCGCCCGCGCCGCTGCGGCAGGTGCTGCGCCGCCGCCCGGTGCAGCTGGCCGCCGCGCTGACCGTCGTCGTGATGCTCGGGCACTACACCGCGTTCACCTACGTCTCGCCGGTCCTGCGCGCGGCCGGCATCGGCGAGGGCGGGGTGAGCCTGGTGCTGTTCGGCTACGGCGCCGCGGGGGCCGTCGGGCTGGCGCTCGCCGGCGTGCTGGCCGACCGGTTCCCCCGGCGCGCGCTCGCCGTCACCGTCGCGGTCCTCGTGCTCGCCCTCGGCGTCATCGGGGTGCTCGGCTCCTCGGCGGCGGTCACCGTCGTCGCGACGGTGGTCTGGGGCGTCGCCTACGGCGCGCTGCCGACGCTCACCCAGACGGCGGCCCGCAACGCCGCCCCCGACGCCGGCGACGCCGCTCCCGGGCTCACCAACGCGACGACGAACGTCGGCATCGCCGGCGGCGGCGTGATCGGCGGCCTGCTCGTCGCCGACGCGGGCGCGCTGGCGCTCACCGCCGCCGCGCTCGCCGCGGCCGGGCTCGCCCTGGCATTGGTGCGCCGCTGACCGCGGGTCACCCCGGAGGGGGCAGCACCCCGTCGAGCACCTCGTCGAGCCACGCGTCGTACTCGTCGTCGGTCATCGGGCGGGCGCGGTCGAGCGCCTGGTCGAGCTGTGCACGCGGCGCACCGGAGGTCGTCGTCACGCCGACCCATGTCGGGCCGTCGCGGGTGAGCAGCTCGCGCCACGCCCCGGCGGTGCGCAGCCACCGGTCCTGCCCGGCCGGTGTGCAGGAGCCGACGGGCTGGTACCCCGCCGGCGTGAGGACCTCCGGAGCGGCGCACGGGTCGGCGACCGGCGCCCCGGTGCCGGGCGCGGGGCCGTCCCCGCGGGAGAGCCACAGCTCGGGCTCGAGGGCGCCGTCGGCCGGGCGGTACGGCGTCCAGACGAGGTCACTGCCGGTGGCCTGCGGGGTCCCCTGCCGCAGACCGTCGACGTCGGTGACCCACGGGTGCGCCGTCGTCCCGACCTCCGCGCGCACCTGCTCCTCCGCGTGCCGGCGGGAGCCGTCCACCGCGGCGGGCACCGCGACGGCGGCCACGGCGAGGGCGACCGCGAGCGCGGTGACCACCCGCACCGGCCCGCGCCACTGCAGCGCGGCCACCACCGCGTACGGCAGCCCGGCCGCGGCGTAGCGCAGCGGCACGGGCAGCACGGCGTCGAGGTCGGCGGCGATCGCGACGGCGGCCAGCACGACGACGGCGAGCGTGCCGAGGACGCCCACCGCGGTCCCCCGCCCGGCCGACCCCTCGGCCCGCGGGCCGGCGGCCCGGTCGAGCGCTCCGGCCAGCGCGGACACCGCCGCCACGAGCACGCCGAGGACCGGCAGCAGCACCGGCCACCCGCCGAACAGAGCGCCGGCCACCAGCGGCGTGCCGGCGAGGGCGGCACCCGTCCCGAGGACCCCGGCCAGGGCGGCGTGCCGGAGCACGTCCCGCACGGGGCGACGCGAGGCCGGGGCGGGGGTCGGCGGGGCGAGCACGGCGGCAGTGTGGCAGCCGAGGGTGCGGGGAGCCGGTCGCCACGGGCCCCGCGACTGCCGATGACGTTGCCGTGCGCAACCAGCGACCGACCGTCCTGATCACCGGCTGCTCCTCCGGCCTGGGCCTGGAGACCGCCGTCGAGCTCGCGGCGCGCGGCCGGCACGTCGTCGCCTCGATGCGCGACCCCGGGAAGCGGTCCGCGCTCGACGCCCGCACCCGCGAGGCCGGCCTCGACCCGCTCGACGTCGTCCAGCTCGACGTCACCGACGCCGGGTCGGTCGCCCGCGCCGTCAAGGAGACCCTCGAGCTCACCGGCGGCCGGCTCGACGCGCTGGTGAGCAACGCCGGCACCGCGTCCGGGGGCGCCTTCGAGGACACCGACGAGGCCGAGTGGCAGCGCGTCCTCGACACCAACCTGCTCGGCGCGATGCGGCTGACCCGCGAGGTGCTGCCGGTGATGCGGGCACAGCGGGCCGGGCGGCTGGTGCTGGTCTCCAGCGACTCGGCGCGCTACGGCAACCCCGGCCTGTCGCTGTACTGCGCGTCGAAGTGGGCGCTGGAGGGCTGGGCGGAGTCCCTGGCCTACGAGGTGGAGCCCTTCGGCGTCCGGGTGGTCCTGGTGGAGCCCGGCAACTACGACACCGCGATCTGGGAGACGACGCCGCGCGTGGCCCCGCCCGACAGCGCCTACGCCGGCCTGCTCGAGGCGGTCGAGCGGTTCGTCGAGACCGAGCACCTGCCCCGCTCGCGCGACCCCCGCGAGGTGGCCCGCGCCGTCGCCTGCGTGCTCGAGGCCCGGCGCCCGCGGTTCCGGGTGACGGTCGGCCCGGACGCCAAGCTCGCCACGGTCCTCGGCGCGCTCCCCCACCGGGTCACCGCCGCCGCCGTCCGGCGGGTCACCGGCCTGCACCGCTGGCGGCCCTGACCCTCCGCTGACCCCCGCACCCAGCGGGTCCTCAGCGGGTCCTCCGCACCGGGCGGTGCGCTGCCGTCGTCCCCCTCGACGACGCAGGAGCACCCGTGACCGCCACCTCCCCCGCACCCGACCTCGTCCGCGGCTTCAACACCGCGACCGTCCACACCCCCGACCTCGTCGTCCGCGCCTCCGCACCCGGCGACGTCGCCTCGGCCGTGCGCCTGGCGCGCGACTCCGGCCGCCGGGTCGCCGTCCAGGCCACCGGGCACGGCGCCGCGCCGGCCGGGCCGGGCACCGTCCTCGTCCTCACCGGCGACCTGGACGGGGTGCACGTCGACCCGGCCGCCCGCACGGCGACCGTCGGCGCCGGCGCCACCTGGCAGCAGGTCCTCGACGCCGCCGCCCCGCACGGTCTGGCGCCGCCGGCCGGCTCCGCGCCGGGCGTCGGCGCGGTCGGCTACACCCTCGGCGGCGGCCTCGGCCCGGTCGCGCGGACCTTCGGGTTCGCCGCCGACCACGTCCGCCGGCTCACGGTCGTCACCGCGGACGGCGACGTCGTCGAGGTCGGCCCCGACCGCGACCCCGAGCGGTTCCGTGCCCTGCGCGGAGGCGGCGCGGCTTTCGGGCTCGTGACGTCGATGACCATCGGCCTGCTCCCCGTGGCGCGCCTGTACGCCGGCGGGCTGTGGTTCACCGCGGAGGTCGCCCGCACCGTCCTGCACCGCTGGCGGGAGTGGACCGCCACGCTGCCCGACGCGGTCTCCACGTCGGTGGCCCGCCTGGACCTGCCGCCCGACCCCCGTCTGCCCGAGCCGCTGCGCGGGCGCTCGGTGGTCCACGTCCGCGTGGCCTGCGTGACCGGTCCCGACGAGGGCGCGCGGCTGGTGGCGCCGGTGCGGGCCGCGGCCACGCCGCTGCTCGACACCGTCGGCGACCTGCCCTACGCCGCCCTCGGCACCGTGCACGCCGACCCGGTCGACCCGATGCCGGCCGCCGAGCGCGGCGTCCTGCTGCGGGAGCTCACCGCCGAGGCCGTCGAGGCGTTCGTGGACGCGACGGCGCCCGGCCGGTCCCCGGTGACCATGGCCGAGCTGCGCCTCATGGGCGGCGCCGCCGGCCGCGCGCCCGCCGAGCCCGACGCGGTCGGCGGCCGTGACGCGGCGGTGCACCTGCACGTGCTCGGCGTGCTGGCGCCGCCCGTCGCGGCGGCCGTCCCCGGCGCGGTCGACGGCGTCCTGGAGCGGATGCGGCCGTGGTGGACCGGTGCCGCCCTGGTCAACTTCGCGGGCGCACCCGGACCGGTCACCGACGCGCGGGTGGCCGCCGGCCTCGACGCGGCGTCGCTGTCCCGGCTGGCCCGCCTGCGCGCGGCCACCGACCCCGCCGGGGTCCTCGCCCCCGCCGCCCGCTGGACCGTCCCCGCCGGCGGTGCGACGTGCGCGTGACCGTGATCGGTGCCGGCATCGGCGGGCTCGCCGTGGCCGCCGGCCTCCAGCGCGCCGGGGCCGACGTGACCGTGCTGGAGCGGGCCGCGGCCGCCGCGCCGGTCGGCTCGGGGCTCTCGCTGTTCGGCAACGGGCTCACCGCCCTCGACGCCCTCGGCCTCGGCGACGCCGTCCGGGAGGTCACCGTCCCCGGCGGCGGAGGGCTGCAGGCGGGGCAGCGCCGCCCCGACGGTGCGTGGCTCTCCCGCACGCCGGCGGCCGCCGTCGACCGGCTCCGTGTCGTGCACCGTGCCGACCTGCACCGGGTGCTGGAGGCCGCGCTGCGGCCGGGCACGGTCCGCTGGGGCACCGCGGTCGCCGGCACCCCGCCCTCCGGGGACGGCGTGCGCCTGGCCGACGGCACCGTCGAGCCCGCCGACGTCGTGGTCGCCGCCGACGGCATCCGCAGCCGGGTCCGCGCCGGGTGGCCGGGCGACCCGGGGCTGCGCTACTCGGGCTACACGGCCTGGCGCGCGGTCACCGGGCGGCCGGTGGACCTGCGCGGCGCCGCCGGCGAGACGTGGGGCCGCGGGCTGCGCTTCGGCATGGCCCCGCTGGCCGGCGGCCGCGTGTACTGGTTCGCCGTCGCCACCCTGCCCGCCGGGACGGTGTCCGGCGACGAGCACGCCACGGTGACCCGGCTGGTCGCGGGCTGGCACGCCCCCGTCGGCGAGCTCGTCGCCGCGACACCGCCGGAGGCGGTGACCCGCTCGGACGTGTACGACCTGGCCGGGCCGGTGCCGGCGTTCCGGCGGGGCCGCTGCGTCCTGCTCGGCGACGCCGCGCACGCGATGACCCCCGACCTCGGCCAGGGCGCGAACCAGGCGCTCGAGGACGCGGCCACGCTCACCCGGCTGCTCACCGGCGTCACCGACCGGGACGTCGGCGCGGCGCTCGACGCCTACGACCGGCTCCGCCGCCCGCGCACGCGGCGGATCGCCCGCCGTGCGCACGCCGTCGGGCAGGTGGCGCAGGCCCGCGGACCGGTCGCGTCCCGCCTGCGCGACGCCGTCCTGCGGCTCACCCCGCCGGCCGCCGCCGCCCGGCAGCTCCTCGGCATCCAGGCGTGGCAGCCGCCCGCCGCCCCCGCTTCCCCCCTCGCGTCCCGGAGGACGTCGTGACCCTCGATCTGCTCGCCACCACCACCCTGGCCGACCTGTGGGACTGGGCCTGGCAGCGGCACACCAACGAGCTGAGCTGGTACGTCCGGCCGCTGTTCCTCGTCCCGCTCGCGTGGGCCGCCTGGCGCCGCAGCGGCTGGGGCATCGCGCTGACCGTCGTGGGACTGCTGACCAGCATGGCGTGGTTCCCCGCGCCGGCCGTCCCGGACCCGCAGGTGCTGTCCTTCGTCGAGTTCGAGATGGAGTTCCTCACCGGTGGGTGGACGGTGGGCAAGGCGCTCACCGCCGCCCTGGCACCGCTGGCGATGGCCGCCTTCTGCGCGGCGCTGTGGCGGCGGTCGCTGGCCTGGGGGCTGGTCCTGCTCAACGCGATGGCGCTGGGCAAGATCGCCTGGGCCACGGTCAACGACGACGGCGGGGTCGCCGTGGTCGTGCCCGCGCTGGTCGGCCTGGCCATCGGCGACGCCGCCCTGCTCGGCGCCCGCGCCTGGGCGCGGGCACGGGCGCGCGCCCGGGCGGCCCGGACGCCGGCCCCGGTCGCCTGAGCGCCGTCCCCCGGAGCCCCGGACCCGGCGCCGGCCCGGGGCTCCGGCGCGTCCACCTCACACCGGGGCCGCCCGTCTCGTCCCCCTGGTGAGGACCCCGATCCCGAGAGGACCACCATGAGCACCGTGTCCCCGACGGCCGTCACCCGCGTCGTCGTCGTCGGCGCCGGCTACGCCGGCCTGATCGCCACCAACCGCTTCCTCGGTTCGCTGGACGCCGGCGAGCGCGCCCGCATCCGGCTCACCGTCGTCAACCCGCGCGAGGACTTCGTCGAGCGCATCCGGCTGCACGAGCTGACCGCCGGCTCCCGGGCCTCGGTCACCCGCCCGCTCGCCGGGCTGCTGCACCCGGACGCCGCCCTGCTGCGCGGCTCGGTCACCCGCGTCGACGCCGCCTGCTCCGTCGCACACGTGGCCACGGCCGGCGGCGAGCGCGAGCTGCCCTTCGACTCCCTCGTGTACGCCGTGGGCAGCACCGCGGCGGCACCCGTGCCCGGCGCCCGCGAGCACGCCTTCCTGCTGGCCGACCTGGAGGGGTCCGAGCGAGCCGCGGCCGCCCTGCGCGGCGCGGGTCCCGGCGCCCGCGTCGCGGTCGTCGGCGGCGGCTTCACCGGCGTCGAGGCCGCGGCGGAGGTCGCCGAGCGGCACCCCGACGCCGCGGTCGACCTGTACTGCTCGGGTCCGCTGGCGCCCACCATGCGGCCGGCCGCGCGCCGCTCGCTGCACCGCACGCTGCGGCGGCTCGGCGTCACGGTGCACGAGGACACCGCCGTCGCCGCGGTCGAGGAGGGCAAGGCCGTGCTCGCCGACGGCACCGTCACCGCGGTCGACGTCTGCGTGCTGGCCGCCTCCTTCGCCGTCCCCGGCCTGGCCCGGGACAGCGGCCTGGCCGTCGACGCGGCCGGCCGGCTGCGCGTCGACGCCACGCTGACCGCCGTGGGGACACCCGGCGTGGTCGGCGCCGGCGACGCGGTCGTCGTGGACGACCCCCGCGGGCGCCACCTGCGGATGGGCTGTGCCGTGGCGCTCCCCCTCGGCGCCACCGCCGCGGCCACCCTGCTGGCCCGGCTGCGCGGGGAGGAGCCCGCGCCGCTGTCGGTCGGGTTCGCCCTGCAGTGCCTGAGCCTCGGCCGCCGCGGCGGCTACGTGCAGCCGGTGAGCGCCGACGACCGCCCGCGCCCGCTGTATCTCGGGGGCCGGGCGGCCGCCGTCGTCAAGGAGCAGATCTGCCGGATGGTGGTCGACCGGCCGGCCCGGGAGGCCACCGCACCCGGCGCCTACCCGTGGCCCCGCGGTCCGCGCACCGGGTCCCCGGCGTGAGCGCGGACCTCGACGCCGCCGGCCGCCGCCGGCTGCAGGCGCTCGCCTACCGGATGCTGGGCTCGACCCACGACGCCGAGGACGCCGTCAGCGAGGCCGTGCTGCGGTGACACCGGCTCCCGCCGGAGGAGCGCGGGCAGGTGCGGGAGCCGATGGGCTGGCTGACCACGGTGGTCAGCCGGATCTGCCTGGACCAGCTGCGCTCGGCGCGGGCGCGGCGCGAGGAGTACCAGGGCATCTGGCTGCCCGAGCCGCAGGTGCACGACGACCTGGCCCCCGCCGGCTCGGCCCACCCGGTCGACCCGGCGGACGCCGTCACGCTCGACGACTCCGTGTCCTTCGCCTTCCTCGTGGCCCTGGAGACACTGACGCCGGCCGAGCGGGTGAGCTTCGTCCTGCACGACGTCTTCGGCGTCCCGTTCCCCGAGGTGGCCGAGGTCGTCGGGCGCACGCCGGCCGCCTGCCGCCAGCTGGCCACCTCGGCCCGCCGCAACCTGCGCGGGGACCGGCGCCGCGACGTGCCGGGCGAGGAGCGCGACCGCGTGGTGGCCGCCTTCCTCGACGCCTGCCGCGGCGGCGACCTCGACGGCCTGGTCCGCCTG
The DNA here is from genome assembly GCF_054049995.1 of Geodermatophilus sp. SYSU D01106. Taxonomy (NCBI): domain Bacteria; kingdom Bacillati; phylum Actinomycetota; class Actinomycetes; order Geodermatophilales; family Geodermatophilaceae; genus Geodermatophilus; species Geodermatophilus sp. SYSU D01106. The sequence goes on from NZ_JBJGYM010000004.1 coordinate 277,839, forward strand.
CTCGACCCGTAGGTCACCTCGGTCGCCGACGGCGGCACGCACGTCCGCGTCGCGCGGCGGCCGGTGGTGGGCGCGGAGACCGTCGCGCGCTACCTGCTGGGCGTGGTGGCCTCGCAGCGCCGGCGCGCCGGCGACGATCCGGAGACGTCGGTGGGGACGGTCAACGGCCGCAGCGGCATCGTCGTGCGGGCCGGCGACACGGTGGTCGGCACCATCGACCTCTCGATCGCCGGCGGCCTGGTCACCCGGGTGTTCATCCAGGTCAACCCGGACAAGCTGCCCACCTGACGCTCAGGCCGGGCGGACCAGCGGCACGAGCACCTCGTCGACGATCCGGACCACCACGTCGTCGGTGATCGGGTCACCGGTGACCAGGAACCGGTGCCAGAGCACCCCCTGGCCGAGCTCGCGGAGCAGGTCGACCGGCACGTCGGGGCGGACGTCGCCGCGCTCGACGCCCCGGGCGAGCAGCCGGGCCATCTCCTCCTTGCGCCAGCCGATGACGCCGTCGCGGAAGGCCGCCGCGAACGCGGGGTCGGTCACCATGGCGGTGACGACGGCCTGGATCACCCTGCTGCCGGGCCCGGTGAGCACGGCGGCCCAGCCGCGCAGGATCGCCAGCATGTCGGTGCGGTAGCTGCCGGTGTCCTCGGCGGGGATGGCCCCGGTGGCCCGGCGCAGCAGCACGTCGCGCAGCAGCGCCGTCCGGTCGGGCCAGCGGCGGTAGAGCACGGGCTTGCTGGTGCCGCACCGGGCGGCCACGGCCTCCATCGTCACCGCGGCCGCACCCTGCTCGACCACGAGTCCGACGACGGCGGCCTCGATCGCCGCCTCCAGCTCGGCACCACGGCGGCGGGCGGGCCGGACGACCCCGGTCTCTCCCACGTCCCCTCACCTCCCATCGGAGAAACGCTTGCGTATCTCCGATGGGCACCCTAGCGTCCCCGGCCACGAGAAACGGTCGCGTATCCCCAGGAGGAGTCATGACCCTGCCGCTCGTCGTCCCGCTCCGGTCGCCGGACACCGCCACGGTCCGCCACGAGGACCACCCGCACGGCCGCCGCCGGGTCACCATCGACCACCGGCCGCTGGACGGCGTCACCCCCGCCGGCCTGCTCGCCTGGTTCTCCTCGCTCGGCGGCACCATGCCCTACGAGGGGGCGGTCGTGTCCCGCTACCTGGCCTGGCACCCCCTCGACCACGTGCGCTGGGAGCTGGCCCGCCCGGCGCCGGGCGGCGGCGCCACCGAGGGCGCCCGGTTCCGCATCGTCGAGCGCTTCGCCGGCCGCCCGGAGTACGCGATCGACGTGGTCGACCGGGTGGAGAAGCTCGACGAGACCGGCATCCGCCTGGTGCAGCGGGTCGCCGGCGTGGTGGTCACCTCGCTCGAGCACACCTGGTCGGCCGGGCGCGGGCGCACCCACTACGTGAGCGTCCTCGACCTCGGCGCCCGCTCGCCGCTGGCCGCCCCGGTCAACGCGGTCCTGCGCCGCCGGTTCCCCGACCACATGGTCCGCGCGTGGGTGAGGCACAACGTCGAGGAGGTCGGCCGGCTCGAGTTCCTGCTCCCCCTGCTCGCCGCCGCCCCGGTCCCCGCGGACGCCTGAGCGCCCGCGGTGACCGGGGTGGAGCTGTCGGTGCTGGGCCCGGTGTCCGCCGCGCGCGACGGACGGCCGCTGGACCTCGGCGGGCCGCGCCAGCGGGCGGTGCTCGCCGTCCTGGTCGCCGCCGCGCCGGGCACGGTGGGCGCCGGGGAGCTGATCGGCCAGGCGTGGCCGGACGGGGCCGAGGTCGGCCCCGGCACGCTGCACCACTACGTGAGCCGGCTGCGCTCGGCGCTGGAGCCGGACCGGCGCGCGGGCTCCCCGCCGGAGGTGCTCGTCCGGCGCGGCACCGGCTACGCGCTCGCCGTCGACCCCGGCGCCGTCGACGCCGTGCGGTTCACCCGGGCGGCCGCCCGGGGCTCGGGCGCGCTCGCCGCGGGCCGTCCCGCGGAGGCGGCGGGACTGCTCTCGGGCGCCCTGGGCCTGTGGCGCGGCACCGCCTACGCCGACGTGGCCGACCTCGCGGCACTCGTCCCCGCCGTCGCCCGGCTCACCGAGCTGCGCACCGCGGCCACCGAGGACCTGGTCGACGCACTGCTGCAGGCCGGGCGGACGGCGGAGGCCGTCGGCCGGGCCCGCGAGCACACCGCCTCCCACCCGCTGCGCGAGCGCGGCTGGGAGCTGCTCGCCCTGGCGCTGTACCGCAGCGGGCGGCAGGCCGACGCGCTCGCCGCGTTGGCCACGGTGCGGCGGATCCTCGGCGAGGAGCTCGGTCTCGACCCGGGACCCGGGCTGGCCGCCGTCGAGGCCGCCGTGCGCGCGCAGGAGGTCCCGGCGGCGCCGGCACCCCCGCCGGCCCGCGCCCGCGCCCTGCCCCTCCCGCTCGGCGATCTCGTCGGCCGGGACGCCGACGCCGCCGCGGCGGACACCGACCTCGACCGGTCCCGGCTGGTGACCCTGACGGGACCGGGCGGCGTGGGCAAGACACGCCTGGCGCTCGCGGTGGCGCACCGGCGGGCGGCCCGGGGGGAGGACGCCGCGCTGGTGCGGCTCGACGCCCTCGACGACCCCTCCCTGCTGCCGGCCACCGTCGCCGCCGCCCTGGGCCTGCCCGGGGCGCCCGACGCGGCCGCGCTCGCCGACCGCGTGGCCGGGTGGGCCGGCCTGCTCGTCCTCGACGGCTGCGAGCACCTGGTCGACAGCGCGGCCGCCCTCGTCCCGGCGCTGCTCGGTGCCGCGCCGGGCCTGCGCGTGCTGGCCACCAGCCGGGAGGCGCTCGACGTCGGCGGGGAGCAGCTGCACGCGGTGCGGCCGCTGTCCCCCGAGCACGCCGCGGAGCTGTTCACCCGGCGTGCCCGCACGGCGCTGCCCGGCCGGACGCCCGAGGACGGCGAGACCGAGGACGTGCGCCGGATCTGCGCCGGCCTCGACGGCCTCCCGCTGGCGCTCGAGCTGGCCGCCGCGCGGGTGCGGGTGCTGTCGGTGCGCCAGCTGGCCGGTGCGCTGGACGCCGACCCGTTCGCGGTGCTGACCGACGCGCCGCGCGACGCGCCCCGGTCGCACCGCGGGCTGGCGCGCACCGTCGAGTGGAGCACCCGCGCGCTGCCGCCGGTCGAGCGGTCGCTGTTCCTCCGGCTGGCGTGCTTCGCCGGCGACGTCGACCTGGAGGCGGTCGCCGCCGTCCTGCCCGGGCACCCCGGCCCCGACGCCGGGCCCGCCCTGGCCCTGGTGACGGGGCTGGTGCGCCGCTCGCTGCTGCAGGTGGAGCCCGGCCCGGGACCGCGCCGCTACCGGATGCTCGGGACGCTGCGCCGCTTCGCGCTCGACCGGGCGGCGGACGGCGAGCGGGCGGAGGCACGGGCCCTGCACCGCCGGTACGTGCTGCGCCGCGTGCAGGCGGCCGAGCGGCTGCTGCGGGGTCCCGACGCCGCGGGCGCGCTGGCCGGGCTGCTGCGCGACCGGGCCGAGCACCGCGCCGCCCTCGCCTCCGCCGAGCAGGCCGGTGACGCCGGCCTGCTGCTCGACCTGGCCGCGGCGCTGAGCTGGTCCTGGTACCGCGGCGGCGACATCGCCGAGGGCCGCCGGGCCCTGACCCGCGCCGTGGCCGCCGCCGAGGGCGTGGCCGCGGACCGGGACGCGCGGGTGGCCCGGGCCCTGCTCGGCCTGGGCAAGCTCCACTACCTCGCCGGCGACCCCGATCCGGCCGCGTCGGCCCTCGAGCGGGCGGAGGTCCTCGCCGACCGGACCGGCGAGCCCGCCGTCGCGGCCAACGCCCGCTCGTGGCGGGCGCACGTCGCCGGCCTCACCGGACCCGGGCCGGCCGCCGTCGCGCTGGCGGAGGACGCGGTCGAGCAGGCCGCCGCGGCCGGTGAGCCCTGGGTGTCGGCGGAGGCGCTGATGACCCTGGGCCTGACCCGCCGGTCGACCGGCACCGGCGGGGACCCCCGGCCGGCCCTGGAGGCGGCGGTCGCCGTCGCCGAGGGCGCCGGCTACGCGTGGGGCGCGGTCTCGTCGTCGTGGGCGCTGATGAAGGCGGCCACCGACGCCGGCGACTCCGCCGGCGCCCTGGCCGCGGCGGCCCGGATGCGCGCGCCGCTGGTGGCCGACGGCGACCTCACCTCGTGGCTGGTCCTCGTGCACTCGAGCGCCGCCGTGCTCGCGCGCACCGGCCGGGCGGAGGAGGCGGCGACGCTCGCCGGCGCGGTGCAGGAGCTGGGGAGCCGGGTCGGGTTCGCGCCGGAGCGGATGGACCCGGTCGACGGCCCGCGCGAGGCGGCAGCGGTGCGGGACGCGCTGGACGCGGCGGCGTACGCGCGGGCCGTGGCGGCCGGGCGGTCACTGTCCCGGGACGCCGTCGACGATCTGCTGCGCTCGCTGCTGGGCTGAGTCCGCGGCGACGGCGACCAGCTCGTCGAGCACCCGCCGCACGACCCGCCGCTCGGCGGTGTCCGGGCGCAGCAGCGCCTCCACCCTCCGCCCGGCGCGCACGCCCGCCAGAGGGAGCAGCCGCACGCCGGGGTGGCCGCCGCCGGTGAAGCGCGGCAGCAGCGAGATGCCGTGCCCGGCAGCGACCATCGCCTCGGCGATGGAGAAGTCGTTGATCCGGTGCGCGATCCGGGGCGCCGCGCCCGACCCCGCGGCGACGGCGGCCAGCACCGTCGCGACCGGGAAGCCCTCCCGGACGGCGATCCACTCCTCGCCGACCAGGTCGCCGGCCCGCACCCGGTCGCGGCCGGCCAGCGGGTGCCCGCGCGGCACGGCGACGTCGAGCGGCTCGCGCAGCAGCGGCACCACCCGCAGCCGGCTGCCCTCCCCCGCCCAGTCCGCGCCGCCCTCGGGCCGGTGCGCGACGACGACGTCGACCCGGTCGGTGAGCGCGGGGAAGGCGTCCTGCGCGACGTCCTCGTCGGAGCACTCGACCCGCACCCCGCCGAGCGCCCGCACGCGGGTGAGCAGCGGCGGGAGCAGCAGCCGGGCGCCGCTCTGGAACGCCGAGACGCGCACCGTCCCCTCGGCCGCCCCGGTGAACTCCGCGAGGGACGCCCGCGCCCGCTCGACGGCCACCGCGACGTCGACGGCGGCGTCGGCCAGAGCGTCGCCGGCAGCGGTGAGCCGCAGCCCCCGCCCGACGCGCTCGGTGAGCGGGACGCCGGCCTCCCGGGACAGCGCGGCGAGCTGCTGGGAGACAGCCGACGGCGTGAGATGCAGCACGGCCGCCGCGGCCGCGACGCCGCCCTGCGTGCGCACCGTCCGCAGGGTCTCCAGGGCCCGCACGTCCATGCAGCGACGCTACATCGTCGGTGCAGCACCTTTCGCTGGTGCTGACGCTTCGGCGGGCGCAGGCTCGACCGCGTGCCCGTCCGCGACCGCCTCCTCGCCCTCGTCGTCGCCGTCGTCTGGGGGCTGAACTTCCCGGCGATCCACCTGTCGCTCGAGCAGTTCCCGCCGTTCTTCCTCGTGGCGCTGCGGTTCGCGCTGGTCGCCGTCCCGACGCTGCTGCTCGTGCCGCGGCCGGGCGTCCCGTGGCGGTGGGTGGTCGGCTACGGGCTCGGGTTCGGCGTCCTGCAGTTCGTCTTCCTCTACGTCGCCATGGACACCGGGATGCCGACCGGGCTGGCCTCGCTGGTGCTGCAGTCCTCGGCGCCGTTCACCGTCGTGCTCGCCGGGCTGCTGCTGCGCGAGCGGCTGACCGGCCGGCAGGCCGCCGGGGTGGCGCTCGCCGTCGCAGGCCTGGCGGGGATCGCCGTCCACCGGGCCGGCCTCGACGGCGGCGCGACGCTGCTGCCGGTGCTGCTCACCCTCTGCGGCGGGCTGGGCTGGGCGCTGGGCAACCTCTGCAACCGGCAGGCCCGCCCGGCGCGACCGTTCCGGCTGATGCTCTGGATGACCGTCGTGCCGCCACTGCCGATGCTCGCGCTGTCGCTGGCCACCGAGGGCCCGGCCCGGATCGGCGCCTCGCTCACCACGCTGGGCACGGAGCGCGGCCTGCTCGCGCTGGCCGGGCTGCTGTTCACCGTCGTCGTCGCGACCCTGCTCGGCTCGGGCATCTGGACGGCGCTGATGAGCCGGCACCCGTCGGGCACGGTGGCGCCGTTCTCCATGCTGGTGCCGGTGGTCGGCACGGCGTCGTCGTGGCTGTTCTTCGGCGAGCGCCTGCCGCTGGTGGAGGTCGCCTGCGGCGCGCTGGTGGTGGCCGGGGTGCTCTACGGCAGCCGGCCGCCGCGGGCCTACCCGGCCGCGGAGGGGTTGCCGGCCCAGGTCACCCGCAGCGCGGCGGCGTAGGCGGCCGGGTCGACGTCGCCGAGCAGCAGCCGCTGCAGGACGAACCCGAACACCGACGACATCATCGTGGCGCCGAGGTGCAGCGGGTCGGCGTCGGCCGGGAACCGGCCGGCCGCCTGCCCCCGCCGCGCGATCTCGACGAAGTAGGCGCGCATCGTGCGGTAGGCCGGGTCGACGACGGCGTGCACGCCGGGGTTGCGCAGCGCCTCGCCCCAGGCCTGGACGGCGACGCGGCTGAGGTCGACCGGCCCGCGCGTGGTCAGCTCGGCCACCATCTCGACCGCGGCCGCCACCGCCTCGGCCGGGTCCGGCGCGGCGTCGTCCTCGAGCAGCTGCTCGAAGCGCGCCGCCGCGGCGCCCACGACCCGCTCGACGATCGCGGCGATCAGCTCGTCCTTGCTGCGGAAGTAGCGGTAGACGGCGCCGGCCGACAGCCCGGAGGCGGCGATGACGTCGGCCATGCCGGTGGCCTGGAAGCCGTTGGCGGCGAAGCGGGCGGTGGCCGCGTCGAGGATCTGGTCGCGGCGGGCGGCGAGGTGGGACTCCGGGACGCGGGGCACGCCGTCCACTGTAAAGCGAACGATCGTTCTTGACGGCGGGGCGGGCGGTCGGCACACTCGTCCGGGTAAGCGAACGGTCCTTCGTTTTACTGGAGTGGTCCCCATGTCCGCAGCCCCTCCCGCCCGCGCCGGCCTGGCCGTGCCGGTGGCGGTCGCCGTCCTCCTCGCCGTGGTCCTCACGGCCTTCGCCTGGTTCGCCGTCCGCTCGGCGCCGCACCACCTGCCGCTCGCCGTGGCCGGGCCCGCCCCCGCCGTGACCCAGGTGGAGACCGCGCTCGACACCGCCGCCCCCGGCGCCTTCGCCGTCCGGCCGGTCGACGACGAGACCGCCGCCCGGGCGGCGATCGCCGACCGCGAGGTGTACGGCGCGGTCGTCGTCGGGCCCTCGGGGCCGCGGCTGCTCGTCGCCTCCGCGGCCTCCCCCACCGTGGCGGCCTCCCTGCGCCAGGTGGCCGCCGGCCTCGGCGCGGCCACCGGCACGGCGGTGCCGGTGGAGGACGTCGTCCCGGCACCCGAGGCGGACCCGCGCGGCGCCGGCCTGGCCGCGGCCGCCCTGCCGCTGGCGATCGGCGGGATCCTCACCGCGGCGCTCACCTCACGGCTGGTCCGCGGCCGCCTGCGCCGGGCAGCGACGGCGCTGGCCGCGGCGCTGGCCGGCGGCATGGTGACCGCGACGGTCCTCGGCAGCTGGCTCGGCTCGGTGGAGGCCGGGTGGTGGACGACGACGGGCGTGGTGGCCCTGGGCATCGCCGCCACGGCGCTCGTGCTGCTCGGCCTGCACGACCTGCTCGGCACGCCGGGGCTGGCGCTCGGGGCGGCGACCACGGTCCTGCTCGGCAACCCGCTGTCCGGCCTGGCCGGGGCGCCGGACCTGCTGCCGGGCGCGTGGGGCGCCGTCGGCCAGTGGATGCCGCCGGGCGCCACCGGGACGCTGCTGCGCGCCACCTCCTGGTTCGACGGCGCCGGCGCCGGGCCGGCACTGCTCGCGCTCGCCGTCTGGTGTGCCGCGGGGCTGGCGCTGCTCGGCCTGGGCGCCGTGCGGGCCCGGCGGGTGCCGCCGGCGCCGGCCGCGCCCGCGCCGCGGGAGCCCGCGCTCGTCTGACCGTGCTCGTCCGACCGTGCTGCCGTCGTCCGACCGTGCTGCCGTCGTCCGTCCGGGCGGCCATGCTCGGGACGTGCGCGCCTCCCCGGCGGTCTCCGCCTCCGTGCCCGTCGTGCTCACCGCGCTGGTGGGCACGGCGGGCACCGACGTCTCCTCGGACTGGTACCGGCGGCTGGACACGCCGCGCTGGCAGCCGCCCGGTCCGGTCTTCGGGATCGCGTGGACGGCGCTGTACGCGCTGCTGGCCGTGGCCGGTGCGCGGGCCGGCCGCTCGGGACGCGGCTTCCGGCGGGCGTACGCCGCCAACCTCGCGCTCAACGCCGCCTGGCCGTGGGTGTTCTTCCGGGCGCACCGGCCGCCGCTGGCCGCGGCGGAGGCGGCGCTGCTCGCCGCGTCGACCGCGGACCTCGCGAGGCGGGCCTGGTCGGTCGACCGGGCGGCCGGCGCCCTGCTCCTCCCCTATGCCGGCTGGACCGCCTTCGCGACGGCGTTGAGCACGGAGATCGCGCGCCGCAACCGCGCCTGACCGCCCGTCCACAGGCGGCGTCTCCGCTGGTCGGAGCCCTGCCGTGTCGGTATCATCGAACGCGTGTTCGAGAAGATGGGTCCGGTCGAGGAGGCGCTGCGCGCCGCCCTCGGTCCCCGGCCCGCCGTCCTCGACCTGGTCCGTCCCGAGGCGCGGAGCGGGAGACGGTGGGAGGTCGCGGGGAGCCGGCACCACCGGAGGACGCCGGGTGCCGACGAGCTCGACCGGCTGCTCGTCCTGGGGTCGGAGGCGCTGTCGCGGGCGACGGCCGCGGCGCGGCGGAGTGCCCGTGAGGCCGCGGTCCTCGCCGTCTCGCTCGCCGACCTCGCCCGCTGCCGCCCGGCGGGGCGGTTCGACCGGCAGCCCGGCGAGCGGGGCGCGATGTCGGCGGCGAGCCGCGCCGCCCGCCCGGCGGTCCTCACCGGGGTGAGCGAGTGGGCCGTCGACGAGGTGGCGCTCGCCCTGCGGACCTCCGGCCCGGCCGCCGGCGCGATGCTCGAGGAGGCGGTGACGCTCGTCGAGCGGCTGCCCGCCACCCTGGCGCTGCTCGCCCGCGGGGAGATCAGCCCGGCGCACGCACGGCAGATGGTCACCGTCGTCGGGCCGGTGCGCGACGACGCGCTGCGCACCGACATCGAGGCGCACGTGCTGCGCCTGCTCGGCGGCAAGACGCCGCCGCAGCTCGGCGACTGCGCCCGCCGCGTCGTATTGCGGAAGGACGCCGAGGCGGCCGGGCGGCGGCTGGTCGCCGCGGTGCGCGGCCGTGGGGTGCGCATGCACGACCGGCGCGACGGCTCCGCCACCCTCGTCATCGACCTCCCCCTCCCCACCTGCGCGGCGATCCACCGCGCGCTGGAGGCCTACGCCGAGCAGAACCGGGTCGAGGGCGACGAGCGCACGCGGCAGCAGCGCATGGCCGACGCCCTCGCCGACCTGGTGCTGCGGCCCGGTGAGGACGGCCGCCCGCCGGTCACCGTGGCGCTGACCCTCGTCGTCGCGCTGGAGACGATGCTCGGCGGCAGCGAGCCCGGGCTGGTGGAGGGCGCCGTCGTGCCGGCCGAGATGGTGCGCGAGCTGGCGTACGCGCTCGGCCTGCTCCCCCGCCCGGCCGCCGCGGTGGACGACCTGCCGACGGGGGACGACGGGCCGCAGGACGACGAGCCGCAGGACGACGAACCCGGTGCCGACGAACCGGGAGCCGACGAGCCCCAGGACGACGAGCCGGGAGCCGACGAACCGGGAGCCGACGAGCCCCAGGACGACGAGCCGGCAGCCGACGAGCCCGGGGACGACGGCGGGGTGTGCGACCCGGTCGGCGACGAGCCCGCGTCCGGGCCGCCGTCCGATCCCACGCCCCGGACCCCGGCCGACGCGGGACCGATGGCCGAGGCCGCGGCGCGGCACGCGGACGCGGTGCGGCAGGCCACGGCCGGCGCCCGTCGGGCGGTGCTGCGCGGGACGTGGACCGACGGCGAGCTCCGCGGCCTGCTCGACGTCGGCGCGCTGCTCGACGTCCGCGCCCTCGGCGGCACCGCGCTGGCCGAGCGGCCGCGGGTCGCGGTCACCGACATGCTCCGCGGCAGCCTCGTCGCCCTGACCGATGCCACGGGTCTCCGCCGCGGCGCTGCGCTCGGGCCGCCCGCCGGCACCGACGCCCACGACCCGGGCGCTGCCCTCGGACGCTTCGTCCGGCTCCGCGACAGGCGCTGCCGGTTCCCCGGCTGCCGGGCACGGGCGCGCACCTGCGACCTCGACCACTGCCGCCGCTGGCCCGACGGGCCCACCACCGCCCGCAACCTCTGCTGCCTGTGCGAGCACCACCACCGCCTCAAGCACCAGGCGCCGGGCTGGCGCTTCGACGTCGGTGACGACGGCGCGCTGCTGGTCACGTCCCCCGACGGCGGGACCCGGGCGAGCCCACCACCCCGGTTCGGCACCGACCTCGACCTCCCGCCCTTCTGACGCGTGCACGCGCGGTGATGACCCGCGCGTCCGGGTGTCGCCCGCACGCCTGACGGGTGAACGGACCCCGCCGGCGTGCCCGCTCGCGTAGACGTCCGGTACCGGCCGGGTCACGATGGGTGCGGAGAGTCCTACGGCTCAGGGGGAAGAGCAGTGGACAGGTCGAGACGAGGCATCCGGTCCGCCCGGTTCATCCCGGCGGTCGGCGCGAGCGCCTGCGCGCTCGGGATGGCGGCCGCGCTGGCCGCTGTCTCGGGGCCGCCGGTCGCCGACGCCAGCACCACGGGCATCGAGCCGGCGGGAGACACCGCCGCGCGGATGAGCGAGGCCGAGCCCGACGGCGGCCCGCTCGCGCTGCCGAGCATCGGCGTCGTGGCGCCCGGCTTCGAGGACGGCTGGGCGCCGCCGCCTGCCGCGCCTCCCGCGCCGCCCGCGCCCGCGGCAGCACCGACGCCCGCCAACCCGTTCCCGGACCTGGATGCCGAGTCCGAGGCCTACCTCGACGCGCTGCTGCAGCAGTACCTCGACGGCTCCGGTCCGGCTCCGCTCGAGGTGCCGGCGGAGAGCCCCCCGGCCGAGGTGTCGCCCGTCGAGGCGCCGCCGGTGGCGCCGCCTGCTGACCCGCCGCCTGCTGACCCGCCGCCGGTAGAGGCCCCGCCCGCAGAGGCCCCACCCACGGAGGCCCCGCCCGCCGACGTGCCGCCCGTGGATGCGCCGCCGGCCCCGCCGTCGCCGGTCGAGGAGCCCGCGGTCGAGACGCCGCCGACCCCGGCCGACGTGTCACCGGCGCCCGTGGAGCCAGCACCCACGGAGCCGACCGAGCCGGCGCCCGCAGAGCCGACGCCCGCAGAGCCGACGCCCGCAGAGCCCGCCCCCAGTGAGCCGGCCCCGGGCGAGCCCGAGCCTGTTGAGCCAGCGCCCGTCGAGCCCGCGCCCGTCGAGCCGACCGAGCCCACCCCGGCCGAGCCGACGCCCGTAGAGCCGGGGCCCGCAGAGCCGACGCCGACCGTGCCGGCCCCCGCGGAGCCTGCGCCCGCAGAGCCCGCTCCGGTCGAGCCCGCGCCCGCCGAGCCTGCGCCCGCGGAGCCTGCCCCGGTCGAGCCCGCACCGGTCGAGCCCGCCCCTGCACCCGCCGAGCCGGCGGTCGAGGACGCCGGCTGCCAGGTGCCCGCCGATGCGCCGGTGACCGACCCCGCGGCGCCGCCCGCGGAGCCCGTCCCCACGGAGGTCACCCCGGACGCGGCGGCCGCCGACGCCGCGACCGACGACCCCTGCGCCGCCACCGAACCGGCGACCGGGGAGCCCGCACCCGCTCCAGCGCCCTGACCGCTCACCGACACGACGGAGGCCCGCCACCCGGACCGGGTGACGGGCCTCCGTCGTGCTGCGGAGCGGGTCAGCGCTCGGCGGCCTTGGCGAACGACGCGACACACTCGCCCTGGTTGCGGAACTCGGGCAGCGTGCTCGTGGCCCACCCGCCGTTCTTGCACTGGTTCTTGCTGCTCAGCCGGACGTGCTCGGCGAAGGTGTAGGTCGTCCCGGCGAAGTCGACGGACGTGATCACGCCGTCACCCTTGACCCCGGAGCCCAGCGAGAAGCCCCACGCGAGCACCTCCGCGTCCGGGAAGGCGGCGCGCCAGCCGTCGAGCGTGCCGTGCCATGCGCTGCCGGAGCCGCCGCCGGTGACCGGGGCGCCGGACTTCACGAACGGCTTCGCGCTGTTGGTCGCCCACCAGTCGTCGCCGTAGACGTCCTCCCCGACGAGGATGCCGTCGGGACTCGTGTCGCCGTCGAAGTCGACGACCAACTGGAAGCCCGGCGCCCCACCGCCGGAGGTGTTCGTGAAGTGGAGCTCGGGCTCGCCGGCCTCGGCCAGCGAGACGTCGTCGGCGGCGACGTACTCGGCGACCTTGTCCGTGCCCGTGCTGCCCGTGGTCCAGATGCGCAGGCCGGCGCCCACGAGGTCGTAGGAACCCGTCGCACGGGTGTCACTCAGGTCGTCGACGAAGTCCTCGGGCACGTAGACGGTGCCGGTCGCGGCGGCCTGGGCGGCGGGACCGGTGAACAGGATCGTCAGACCGGCGGCGAAGGCCCCGGCGACGGCGGTGCTGCGGCGCACGTGTCGTCTCCTCGAGAGGTGCGCCGGTCCCCGGTGTCCGGCGCGCTGCGCGGGACGCTAGGTGCCGCGAGATGGGAGACCGAGGAGGTCCGCATCGCGTCGGGGGCCGGTCGTCCCACCGTCCCCGTCCGCCCCGCCGGCACCCCGGGGCGCGCGGCCCGGCGGCGCAGATGAGGATGGGGCGTGCCCATCGACGCCACCACCACCTACGCCGCAGACCCCGACCGCGTGCTCGCCGTCCTCACCGACGAGACGTTCCTGCGCGAGGTCGCGCAGGCCCTGGAGGCGCAGGTGCAGGAGGTGTCCAGCGCGAGGGACGGCAGCGACACCCGCACGACGACCCGCCTGTCGGCCCCGACCACGGGCATCCCGCCGGTCTTCGCGCGCTTCGTCGGCAAGACGGTCCCGGTCTCCCAGGTGACCACCTGGACCCCCGACGGCGACGGCGGCTGGCGCGGCAGCCTCGACCTGCGCGCCGAGATCATGGGCCGCGAGGCCCGGGTGACGTGCGACCGGCGGCTGGTCCCGGCGCCGGGCGGCGGCACCCGCGCCACCGTCACCGGCGACGCGAAGGTCGACGCCCCGTTCATCGGCAAGCAGGCCGAGGCCGCCGTCCGCGACCTGGTCAGCCAGGTGGTGCTGCGCCGCGAGCACGAGGTCCTCGAGCGCCGCCTGGCCTGAGCGGGGTCAGGGCGCCTCGGACCCCCAGCGCGCCACGTCCGAACCGGCGTCGTCGGCGAGCACGTACTCGGCGGCGGCGGGCGGGTCCTCCGCCCGGTGCCGCGCCACGGTCTCCACCGCCTCGGACTCCGCGGTCGCCGCGTCGGCGGCGTCCCACTCCTGCAGCACGGAACCGTCGCCGGTGGTCAGGCGGAATCGGGGCATGCCGGGACCGTAGGACCCTCAGGCCAGCCCGGCGAGCGCGCGCAGCAGCACCTCCCGGGTGTCGGCCGGGTCGACGACGTCGTCCACCTCGAACACCGACGCCACGTTGAGCGCCCTCCCCTGCGCGTAGGACTCCGCTACCAGCTCGGCGAACCGCGCCTCCCGCTCGGGCGGGGCCAGCGCCTCCAGCTCCCGCCGCGCGCCGAGCCGCACCGCGCCCTCGAGGCTCATCGGCCCGAACTCGCCGGTGGGCCAGGCCAGCGTGAGCAGCGGGGCCCGCAGGTCGCCGCCGAGCATCGCCATCGCGCCCAGCCCGTACGCCTTGCGCAGCACCACGGCCAGCAGCGGCACGGGCAGCTGCGCCCCGGCGACGTACAGCCCGCCGAAGCGGCGCACCGTGCCGGTCCGCTCCGACTCCGGCCCGACCATGAACCCCGGGGTGTCCACCAGCGACACCACCGGCAGCCCCGCCGACCCGCACAGCCGCAGGAACGCCGCCGCCTTGTCCGCGGACTCCCCGTCGATCGCCCCGCCGAGGTGCCGCGGGTCGTTGGCCAGCAGGCCCACCGGCCGGCCGCCGAGCCGGGCCAGCGCCGTGACCACGCCCCGCCCGAACGCCGGCCGCAGCTCCAGCACGCTGCCGGCGTCGGCCAGCGTCGTCACCACCGGCCGCACGTCGTAGCTGCGCACCCGGTTGGCCGGCAGCGCCGTCCTCAGCGGCCGCTGGTCGGCGGCCTCCCCCGGGCGCCGCCGCCCGGCCAGCAGGCCGAGCGCCTCCCGGGCGGCGGCCACCGCGGCGGCGTCGTCGGGCACCACGACGTCGACGACGCCGGTGGCCGCGTGCACCGCCGTCGGCCCGACGTCCTCCGGCGCGACGACGCCGAGCCCGCCGGCCTCGATCATCGCCGGGCCGCCCATCCCGATACTGCTGCCCTCGGTCGCGATGACGACGTCGCAGCAGCCCACCAGCGCCGCGTTGCCCGCGAAGCAGAACCCGGAGACGACGGCGACCGTCGGCACCCGCCCGGCGAGCCGCGCCATCGTCGTGAAGGTCGGGACGTCGAGCCACGAGACGCCCGCGCCGTCGGTGTCCCCGGGCCGTCCGCCGCCGCCCTCGGCGACCAGCACCACCGGCAGCCCGCGCTCGGCGGCCAGCTCCAGCAGCCGGTCGGTCTTGCGGTGGTTGACGTGGCCCTGCGTGCCGGCCAGCACCGTGTAGTCGTAGGCGAGCACCGCGCACGCGACGCCGCCGACCTCGCCGAGGCCGGTCACCATCCCGTCGCCCGGGGTGCGGGCGACGAGCTCCTCCAGCGACCGGCGGGCCCGCTGCGCGGCGAGGCCCAGCTGGCCGTACTCGACGAAGGTGCCCTCGTCGACCAGCGCGGCGACCGTCTCCCGCGCGGTCATCCGCCCCGCCCCGTGCCGCCGCGCGACGGCGTCGGGCCGGGCGTCGTCGAGGGTGGCCGCCCGCCGCTCGTGCAGCTCGGCGAGCTCGGGCCGGACGGCGTCGGGGTCGCCGTCGTCCCGGCCGTCGACGGCGTCCACGTCGCCGGGCACGACGCCGGCGAGCACCGTCCCGGCGGTCACGACGTCGCCCACCCGCGCGGCGAGCCCGGTGACCCGGCCGGCGCCCGGCGCGGGCACCACGTGCTCCATCTTCATCGCCTCGAGCACCAGCAGCGGCGCCCCGGCGGCGACGGCGTCCCCGTCCGCGGCGGCCACCTCGACCACGGCCCCCGACAGCGGCGCGGTCACCGGCAGCACGCCGTCGACCGGCCCGGTCGCGACCGCGGGCTCCTCGTCGGGCAGCAGGTCCGCCAGCCGCGCGTCGACCAGGTCGGTGGTCGCCCGTCCGGCCGCCACCTCGGGCAGCCGGAGCAGCGCGGCCAGCAGGTCGCGGCCGGTCGGCACCCCGTCGACGTCGAGCTCGGCCAGCGCGCGGCGGCACCCGGCCAGCGCCCGCGGCAGGTCGCGGTCGTGCACCACCACCTTGGCCAGCAGCGAGTCGTAGCGCGGGGACACCTCGTCGCCGGCGACCACCCCGGTGTCCACCCGCACGCCCCGCCCGGTCGGCGGCACGAACCGCCCGAGCACGCCGGCGCCGGGCAGCACCGTCCCGTCGCGCCGCAGGGCCTCGGCGTTGACCCGCACCTGGACGGCGGCGCCGCGGACCGGGGGCGGCACGGACAGTCCGAGCGCGGCCAGCGAGTCGCCCGACGCCAGCCGGATGCCCACCTCCACCAGGTCCAGGCCGGTGACCTCCTCGGTGACCGTGTGCTCCACCTGCAGCCGCGGGTTCACCTCGAGGAAGGCGACCTCGTGGCCCCGGACGAGGAACTCGACGGTGGCCAGCCCGCGCAGGCCGGCCGATCCACACAGCGCCGCCGCCCACCCGGCGAGGCGGTCCCGCAGGGCGCCGTCGAGCCCCGGCGCGGGCGCCACCTCCACCAGCTTCTGGCGGCGCCGCTGCAGCGAGCAGTCGCGGTCGCCGAGGACCACCACCGCCGCGCCGTCACCGGCCACCTGCACCTCCACGTGCCGGGCGCCGGGGAGCAGCCGCTCCAGGTAGACGGTGCCGTCGCCGGACGCCGCCCGCGCCTCCGACCGGCACCGCTCCAGCGCGGCGGGCAGGTCGGCGGGGTCGGTCACCGGCCGCATCCCGCGCCCGCCGCCGCCGGACACCGCCTTGACCATGACGGGCCCGCCGGCGAGGAACGCGGCCGCCTCCTCCGGCGCGGGGTCCGGGCCGGTCGCGGCCGGCACGGGCACGCCGAGCCCCGCCGCCCGGGCGCGGGCCGCCGTCTTGTCGCCGAAGAGCGCCAGCGCCTCCGCGGACGGCCCGACGAACACCACCCCCGCCCCGGCGCAGGCCCGGGCGAGCGCCGGGCTCTCGGAGAGGAAGCCCCAGCCCGGGTGCAGGGCGTCGGCGCCGCTGCGCACGGCCGCGCCGACCACCGCGGCGACGTCGAGGTAGGCGGCCGGCCCGGCGCCGGGCAGCCGGACGGCGTCGTCGGCCCGGCGCACGTGCAGGCCGCCGGCGTCGTCCTCCGGCGCGACGGCGACGGTGGACAGGCCGAGGGCCGCGGCGGTCCGCAGCACGCGGACGGCGACCTCCCCGCGGTTGGCGACCAGCAGCCGCGTGACGCTCACGGTCGCGGGAGTCTAGGGAGCGGGCGGCCGCGATCCGGGGCAGGCTGCAGGCATGACGACGCCGCAGCCCGACCCGGAGACCCCGCAGCCGCGCGACATCGCGCTGGAGATGGAGACGCCGGAGGTCGCCGCGGACCTCGAGGCCAAGAGCGACCCGGAAGAGCCCGCGAACCCGGCCTGAGCCGGGACGCGGGCACGACCCCGGGCGTACTGTCCCCGCATGTCCGCCGAAGCGGGTACCGGACGGCTGGTCGCCGGTCGCTACACCGTCACCGAGGTGATCGGCCGCGGGGGGATGGGCGTCGTCTGGCGCGCCACCGACGAGGTGCTGGGCCGGCCCGTCGCCCTCAAGGAGGTCGTGTTCCCCACGCACCTCAGCGACGACGAGCGCGAGGCGCTGCGCTCGCGCACCCTGCGGGAGGCGCGCACCGCGGCCCGGCTGCTGCACCCGAACGTCACCACGCTCTACGACGTCGTCGAGGAGGACGGCCGGCCCTGGCTGGTCATGGAGCACGTCGACGCGCGCAGCCTGCAGGAGGTCGTGCAGCGCTCGGGCCCGCTGCCCTGGCCCACCGTCGCGCGGATCGGCCTCGACGTCCTCGAGGCGCTGGAGGCCGCGCACGCCGCCGGGATCGTGCACCGCGACGTGAAGCCGGCCAACGTGCTCGTCGGCGCCGACTGCGCCGCCCACCTCACCGACTTCGGCATCGCCACGGCCACCGGCAACCCCTCGATCACCACGTCGGGCGCGATCCTCGGGTCGCCGGCCTACATGTCGCCGGAGCGGGCGCGCGGCGAGGAGCCGGGCCCCGCCGTCGACCTGTGGTCGCTGGGCGCCACGCTCTACACCGCCGTCGAGGGGCGGCTGGCCTTCGACCGGCCCGAGCCGATGGCGACGCTGTTCGCCGTCGTCCACGAGGACCCCGAGCCGCCCCGGCTGGCCGGGCCGCTGGGCCCGGTGCTCGAGGGCCTGCTCACCCGCGACGTCGCCGAGCGGTGGGACGTCGCGCGCACCCGGACGGCGCTGCGCCGGGTGGCCGAGGAGGCCGGGCCGCAGCAGGCGTGGTCGCCGCCGGCCGCCGACGGCCCGCCGCGCGGCGACGCGCCCTCGCTCGGTGGCCAGGTGGAGCGCTTCGACGTCGACGACCTGCGGGCGCTCGCCTCGGTCATCGGCACCGTGGCCCGCGACGCCCGCGACCAGGCCCGCCACCTCGCCGACAAGCGCCGCGAGCGCAAGGCGGAGAAGCAGGCCCGCGCGGCCGCCCCGCCTCCCTCACGACCGGCTCCCCCGCGACCGGCCCCTCCGCCGCCGCCGGTGGCCGCACCCCCGCGGCCGGCCGCGCGTCGCCGCCGGTTCAAGCGCCGCTGGGTCGTCGTCCCGGTGGTGCTCGCCGTCCTCGCGGTGCTCGCGGCACTCGGCGGGGCCGTGGCGCTGCTGGCGGCGGCGTTCGGCGTCTGGTGAGTCAGGCGCGCTGCAGCAGCCGCGCGGGGTCCAGGCGGCTGGCCGCCACGTAGTACAGCGTCGCGCCCTCCGGCAGCGGGGTGTCCCAGGCGGGGCTGACCAGCAGGCCCTCGCCCGTGCGGATGGCCAGCACGGTGGCGCCGTGCTCGCGGCCGAAGGCGGTCTGGACGTCGCCGAAGCTGCGGTGCCGGCACCCCGCCGGCACGGGCACCGAGTAGGTGTTGCCGTGCCCGCCGGCGGTCATCAGCTCGTTGTAGACCTGCGTGAGCCCCGGGTCGGCCGCCTCCTCCGACAGCAGGAACGGCATGTGCCACTGCACCACCTGCACGCCGGGGTTGACGTAGCGCAGGGTCTCGCGCCGGCTGAGGTCGCGCACCGCCGCGACCATGTGCACGCCCGGGTTGGCGTGGTCGACGGCGACGGCGATCGCCAGCG
The DNA here is from genome assembly GCF_054049995.1 of Geodermatophilus sp. SYSU D01106. Taxonomy (NCBI): domain Bacteria; kingdom Bacillati; phylum Actinomycetota; class Actinomycetes; order Geodermatophilales; family Geodermatophilaceae; genus Geodermatophilus; species Geodermatophilus sp. SYSU D01106. The sequence goes on from NZ_JBJGYM010000004.1 coordinate 296,366, forward strand.
TCTCGTTGTCGTCGCGGCCGTCGATGACGGCGGTGCGGGCGCGGGCGACGCAGGCGCGCTCCATCACGTCGGCGCGGGTGAGGTCGCCGCGGACGAAGGAGACGGCCGGCTGCTCGGGCATCGGGTTGCCCGGCACGTCGTCGTGGGCGCAGAGCACGACCTGCGTACCCGGCTCGACGGTCAGCTCGGCGACGATCCGCTCGGTCCGGCCCGCGGTGTAGCCCAGGACGACGACGTGGTCCCGGAGGTCCAGGGCCACCACCCCTCTCAGACGCTTGCCCCGCGCGTTCTGCAGGGCGGTGGCCAGCTCGGTGAACAGCAGCGTCAGCGTGACGATCCCGCCGACGATCACGTACGCCCCGACGGCGTGGCCGGCGAGGGTCTCCGGGAAGAAGTCGCCGTAGCCGACGGTGGCGGCCGTGACGACGAAGTACCACCAGTAGTTGCCCGGGGCGACGAGCTCGCTGCCCGCCGGCTCGGCCAGCGCCATCAGCCCCCAGCTGGTGAGGAAGACGGCGAGCGCCACGGCCAGCGGCAGGCGCCAGCCCGGCAGCCGGATGCGGGCGAAGCGCAGCAACCGGTGCAGGAAGAACGGCAACGGGGCTCCTCGACGGCGCGGCGGACACCGCAACCTACCGTTCCGCCGCGGCGCCAGGCGTCCCCCGCGAGCGGGGCGGGTAGCGGTGCGCCATGCGCACCCGCGACCTCCTCACGTACGCCTACTCCCAGATCGGCGAGACGCTGCGCGCCGCCGTCGAGGGCCTCACCCCCGAGCAGCTCGCCGCGCGCGTCGCGCCCGACGCCAACCCGATCGGCTGGCTGGCCTGGCACCTGCTGCGCGTGCAGGACGACCACGTCGCCGAGGTCGCCGGCAGCGAGCAGGTCTACACCGCGCAGGGGTTCGCCGCCCGCTTCGGCCGCCCCGCCGACGACACCGCCACCGGCTACGGGATGAGCAGCCTGGAGGTCGAGGCGCTGCGGGTGCCGTCCGCGGACCTGCTGCTCGAGTACGCCGACGCCGTCGCCGCCCGCAGCGCCGAGTACCTGGGCGGGCTGACCGACGAGGACCTCGACCGCGTCGTCGACGAGCGGTGGGACCCGCCGGTGACCCTCGGCGTCCGGCTGGTCAGCGTCCTGTCCGACGACCTGCAGCACGTGGGCCAGGCGGCCTACGTGCGCGGCCTGCTGGGCGCCTGACCGGAGCCGCCCACACGACCGGCGGCATCCCCCGCCCGCGCGTAGCGTCGGTGCGTGGCCGAGACCGAGCGCACCGACTTCTACGCCCTCGACGAGCTGCTGGCGCCCGAGGAGCTCGAGATCCGCGACCGGGTGGCGGACTGGTGCGCCAAGGAGGTCACCCCGCGCATCAACGACTACTGGGAGCGCGCGGAGTTCCCCTTCGAGCTCGTGCCCGGGTTCGCGCAACTCGGCATCGCCGGCGGCACGGTGCAGGGCTACGGCTCGCCGGGGATGAGCGCGGTCGCCGCCGGGCTGGTCGCCGCCGAGCTCGCCCGCGCCGACGGCAGCATCGGCACGTTCAACGGCGTGCACAGCTTCCTCGCCATGCAGTCGATCGCGCTGCTGGGCTCGGAGGAGCAGCGCGAGCGGTTCCTGCCGGAGATGGCGCGCATGGAGAAGATCGGCGCGTTCGGGCTGACCGAGCCGCGGCACGGCAGCGACGCCGTCGCCCTGGAGACCACCGCCCGCCGCGACGGCGACGTCTTCGTCCTCGACGGGCAGAAGAAGTGGATCGGCAACGGGTCGATCGCCGACTACGTGCTCATCTGGGCGCGCGACGAGGACGGTCAGGTCGGCGGCTACGTCGTCGAGAAGGGCACGCCCGGCTTCACCGCGACGGTGATGACCGGCAAGACGGCGCTGCGGGCGGTGTGGCAGGCGGAGATCACCCTCGAGGGCGCCCGCGTGCCGGCGGAGAACAAGCTGGAGAACTGCCGGTCGTTCAAGGACGTCTCCACCATCCTCGACCGCACCCGCTACACCGTCGCCTGGCGGGCGCTGGGCGTGGCGATGGCCGCCTACGAGCTGGCGCTGGCGCACTGCCTGGGCCGCGAGCAGTTCGGGCAGCCGATCGCCGGCTACCAGCTGGTGCAGGAGAAGCTCGCCACGATGCTGGCCGAGATCACGAACATGCAGCTGATGTGCTGGCGGCTGTCGAGCCTGGCCGACGCCGGCCGGATGACGGCGGCCATGGCGTCGCTGGCCAAGCGGCACTGCTGCGCGACGGCGCGGCAGATCGTGGCCGACGCCCGCGACCTCTTCGGCGGCGACGGCATCCTGCTGCAGCACCACATCGCGCGGCACCACGCCGACATCGAGGCGATCTACACCTTCGAGGGCACCGACCACGTGCAGGCGCTCATCGTCGGCCGGGAGATCACAGGCCTGTCGGCGATCAGCGGCCGGCGCCGCTGATCGTCACCCGGCGCGGCTGAGCTGCGCGACCTCGAAGGCGAGTCCGGACAGCCGGCGGCACTCGGCGCAGCCGGTGCGGCCGGCCCCGACGCGGCTCCACTGCTGCCCGCCCCAGATCTGGGTGATCGCGCCGCACAGCGCGAGCTCCACCTCGCCGTCCAGCTCGCGGAGCGGACGGAGCGCGGGTACGGCGTGCCACGGGGTCCGCGCTGACCCCTGGCTGTTCTGCGACCACCGGTCCGGGCGCGCGAACCCGACCGCGTAGGACTCCACGTCCCTGCTGTGCCCCGCGCCACAACCGTCCGAAACCCGCCGTCCGGGTGAGCGTGTGCCGCCGTCCCGGCGGGGGAACCGACGGGGGGTGACCGAGACGCAGCGCGACGTGGTGGAACTGCTCAGCGCCGACCACCGCGAGTTCGACCGCATCTTCCGCGAGCTCGAGCAGCTCCTGGGGAGCACCGACCCCGCCGACCTCGAGCGCAAGCGCGCCCTCGTCGACGAGGTGAGCATCGGCCTGGTCAAGCACTCCGTGGCCGAGGAGACGCAGGTCTACCCGCGGGTGGAGGCCGAGGTCGACGCCGAGGAGGCAGAGCGCTCCAAGCACGAGCACGACCAGGCCGAGCACACCATGAAGCAGCTCGAGCGGCTCGACCCCGCCGACCCGCAGTACGACGCCGGCATCCGCTCGCTGATCACCGAGATCCGGGAGCACGTCGAGCACGAGGAGGGCCGCATGTTCACCGAGCTCAAGGCCCGCTTCGACCACGCCGAGCTGGTCCGGATGGCCGAGCAGGTGGAGCGCATCAAGGCCATCTCCCCCACCCGGCCGCACCCGCTGGTGCCCAACGAGGGCGGCATCCGGACGGCGCTGGGCCCGGTGGCGGCGCTCGTCGACCACCTGCGCGACGCGGTGAGCGGGCGGGGCCGGCACGAGGCCTGAGCTCCTCCGGCACCCCGGCCGCGCTCCCGGCGTTACCGTCGGGAGGACGTTCGCGGTGGGAGGAGATCAGCGGTGGAACCAGTCAGCCTGGTGGTCGGTGCGGCGTTGCTGGCCGCCGGGTTCCTGGCGGGCCGGGTCGGGCGGCGCCGGCCGCCGGCTCCCCCGGCCAACCCGCAGCCTGTCTGCGGCTGCGGCCACACGCTGAGCCAGCACGACACCGAGACCAACACCTGCTACGCCGAGCTGCGCCGCGACGCCTACGACAAGCGCGGGCGCTGGGCCGGCCACACGTGGGTGCCCTGTACCTGCCGGCAGTACGTGGGCCCGCGCCCGATCGACGAGGTGTTCGTCCCCCGCGTCCTCCCGCCGGCGGAGTGAGCTCCGCCGGTCCGGATCCCGCGGTCAGGACCCCGCGGGCTCCGGCGGGGTCGCCAGGTCGGTGAGCGCGGCGGTCAACGCGGCCACCCGCCCGGCACCGAGCTCGGCGGCCAGCGCCGCCTCGTGCGCGGCCACCAGCGCCTCGAGCCGGTCCAGCCGCGTCCGCCCGCGCGCGGACAGGTGCACGCGCACCCGCCGGCCGTCCTCGGGGTCGGGCAGCCGGTAGGCCAGCGCGGCGTCGGTGAGGCCGTCGACCAGCCGGGTGGCGGTGGCCGCCGGCACGGCCAGCGCGGCGCACAACTCGGTCATCGTCCGGCCGGGGCCCGCACCGAGCGCCCGCAGCAGGCGGTAGGTGTCGAGCGTGGCGCCGTCCTCGGTGAGCACCGCCCCCACCCCGCGGGCCACCCTCCGGCTGACGACGGCGAGCAGCTCGACCAGCGACGGCGCGGTCGCCGGCGGCACGGGGGACCCCGGGGCCTGCTGCTCGACCGACATGGACCGCACCATACTCAGGGAGTGCCCGGACCGACCGTCCCGATCGACGCCTGGGAGGCCGCGGTCACCGGCCGCTCCCCCGGTGTCGTGCGCGTCGGCCTGGCCGTCCCGCTCTCCGGCCCGCTGGCGATGACGGCGCCCTCCGCGCTCGACCTCGCGGGCCTCGCCGCCGACGAGCTCAACGACGCCGGCGGGATGCGCGGGCGCGCCGTCGAGCTGGTCGCCGTCGACGCCGGCCGGCGCCCCGCGGAGGTCGCGGCCGACGTCGCGGCCCTGCACGCGGCCGGCGCCGTCGACGTCTTCGTCGGCTTCTCGACCAGCGACGTCTCCCGGGCCGTCGCCGCGGCGCTGGCCGGCCGGGCCGGGTACGTGTTCACCCCGCCCCACGAGGGCGGCCGGTCGCGGCCCGGCGTGCTGCGCATCGGCTCGTCCCCGCTCGCCCAGCACGCCGCCGCGCTCGCCTGGCTGGTGCGCTCCCGCCGGGCACGGCGCTGGGTCCTGCTCGGCACCGACTACGTGTGGCCGCAGGCCGTGCACCGCGCCGCCCGCGCCGTGCTCGCCGACCTCGGCGCCGAGGTGGTCGGCGAGCGGCTGGTCCCCTTCGGCCCGACCGACCCGGGCCCGGCACTGGACCTGGTGCGCCGCACCCGGGCCGACGCCGTCCTGCTCAGCCTGGTCGGCCGCGACCTCGTGGCCTTCAACCGCGCCTTCGCCCGCGCCGGGCTCGACCGGCGGGTGGTGCGGCTGTCCGGCGCACTGGAGGAGAACGGCCTCTACGCCGTGGGCGGCGACGGCACCGGCGAGCTCTACGCCTGCATGCCGTCGTTCGCCGCGGCCGACGGCACCGGCGACGAGGGCCAGCTGGACCTGCAGGAGCGGCTCGCCGCGCGCGCCGGCCCGTCGGCGCCGGTGGTCTGCGCCTACGCCCGCGGCGTGCACGACGGCGTCCGCACCGCGGCCGCGCTGCTCGCGGGCGGGGGCGCGGCGCCCGCCCGGCCGGCGCCGTCGCGGCTGGCGCGCGCCGACGGGCTGGTCTTCCGCGAGGTCGGCTAGACACCACCGAGACACCGGTGCTTCCAGTTGGAAACAACTGGGGTCTACCCTCCCCCGCGTCCGGCCCCGAGCCGGCCGAGAGGAGGAGCCGTGAGCGACCCCCGCACCACCCACTCACCCGACCTGTCCGGGACCGGCGCCGGAGCGGTGCCCGCCGCCGGCGCGGCCGGCGTCGAGGAGTTCGGCTACCGCCAGGAGCTCAAGCGCTCCCTGACCTTCACCGACCTGCTGGTCTACGGCCTGGTCTTCATGGTCCCGATCGCGCCGTTCGGCATCTTCGGCGGCGTCTTCCAGGCGTCGGGCGGCATGGTCGCCCTCGCCTATGCGATCGGTGCCCTGGCCATGGCCTTCACCGCGGCGTCGTACTCGCAGATGTCGCGGGCGTTCCCGATGGCCGGGTCGGTGTACACCTACGCCGGCCGCGGCATCGCCCAGCCGGTCGGCTTCATCGCCGGCTGGATGATCCTGCTCGACTACGTGCTCGTCCCGGCGCTGCTCTACCTCATCGCCGCGATCGCGATGAACTCGATCATCACCTCGGTGCCGGTGCTGGTCTGGCTGATCGGCTTCGTCGTGCTCAACACCGTCGTCAACTACTTCGGCATCGAGTTCACGGCGCGGGTCAACAAGATCATGCTGGTCGGCGAGCTCATCGTGCTGGCGATCTTCCTGGTGATCGGCGTCGTCGCGCTGGCCTCCGGTGAGGGCCGCGGCTTCGACCTCTCCCCGATCTACGACGCCGACACGTTCTCCCTCGAGCTGGTCTTCGGCGCCGTGTCGGTCGCGGTGCTGAGCTTCCTCGGCTTCGACGGCATCTCCACCCTCGCCGAGGAGAACCGCGACTCCGCCCGCTCGATCGGCAAGGCGATGATCGCCGCGCTGGCGCTGGCCGGGACGCTGTTCATCGTCCAGACCTGGGTCGCCGCCCTGCTCGTGCCCGACCCGGACACCCTCATCGCCGAGGGCGACGCCGCCGGCACCGCCTTCTACGACGCGGCCGAGGTCGCGGGCGGCGCGTGGCTGGGCACCCTGACGGCGGTGGCGACGGCGGTCGCGTGGGGCTTCGCCAACTCGCTGGTCGCCCAGGCCGCCACCTCGCGGCTGCTGTTCGCCATGGCGCGCGACCGGCAGCTGCCGGCGTTCCTCAAGAAGGTGCACCCGACCCGCCGGGTGCCGGTGAACGCCACGCTGCTCGTCGCGGCCGTCTCGCTCGTCCTCGGCTGGTACATGACGACGCGCGAGGACGGCATCACCCTGCTGTCCACCCTGGTCAACTTCGGCGCGCTGTCGGCGTTCCTGCTGCTGCACGTCTCCGTCGTCGTCCACTACGTGCTGCGGCAGAGGAGCCGGAACTGGTGGCTGCACCTGGTGGTCCCGGTCCTCGGGTTCGCCATCCTGGTGTACGTCGTCGTCAACGCCCAGGTGACGGCGCAGCGGCTGGGCTTCGTCTGGCTGCTCGTCGGCCTGGGGCTCATGGCCTTCCTGCTCCTCACCGGCCGGAAGCCCGAGATCCGTGCGGAGGAGAAGCTGTGACGCAGTCCCTCGAGGTCGTCTCGCTGGAGCCGACCCCCGACCAGTGGCGGTGGTCCTTCGGCGGCGGCGAGCCGCTGCTGACCGTCGCCCCCGGCACGGTGGTCGAGCTGACCACCGAGGACTGCTACGCCGGCAAGGTGCGCGGCGTCGACGACCTGCCGAGCGTGGTCTGCCAGTTCCCCTACCTCAACCCGGTCACCGGCCCGATCGCCGTCGAGGGCGCCGAGCCCGGTGACACCCTGGCCGTGCACCTGGTCGACATCGCGCCGGCCCGCGACTGGGCGGTGTCCAGCACGTTCCCGCACTTCGGCGCGCTGACCACCACCCACTCGACGGCGATGCTGCACGAGCCGCTCGAGGAGCTGGTCTGGCTCTACGAGATCGACCGGGAGCGCGGCACCTGCCTGTTCCGGCCGCGCCGCGGCGGGCCGGAGGTGGAGCTCCCGCTCGACCCGATGCACGGCACGATCGGCGTCGCACCGGCCTCAGGGGAGGTCTTCGCCAGCATCACGCCGGGTGCGCACGGCGGGAACATGGACACCCCCGAGATGCGGGCCGGCACGACCACCTACTTCGGCGTCAACGTGCCCGGCGGGCAGCTGTCCATCGGCGACGGGCACTGCCGGCAGGGCGAGGGCGAGGTCTGCGGGACGGCGGTCGAGTCGGCCATGCGCACCGTCGTCGTCGTGGACCTGGTCAAGGGCGGCGGGCCCGCCTGGCCGCGGCTGGAGACCGACGAGTTCCTCATGTCCACCGGGTCGGTGCGCCCGCTGGAGGACGCCTACCGGGTGAGCCAGCACGACCTGGTCACCTGGGCCGCCGAGCTCACCGGCTGGGACCGGCTCGACGCCCTCCAGCTGGTCAGCCAGGCGGGGCTCGCGCCGGCGGGCAACGTCGTCGACACCAACTACACGATGGTGGCGAAGCTGGCCAAGCGGTACCTGCCGGGCGCGACGGCGGCCGACGGCGTGCACGAGCGGCTGCGAGCCACCGCCGCGGCCTACCTGGCCCAGCGCTGACCCCGGTCCGGGGGGGGGGGGGGGGGGGGGGGGGGGGGGGGGGGGGGGGGGGGGGGGGGGGGGGGGGGGGGGGGGGGGGGGGGGGGGGGGGGGGGGGGGGGG